>NZ_CP021404.1:2702923-3005846 GCF_002504165.1 Pacificitalea manganoxidans | reverse complement strand
ACATATAACCGACCTTCTCGCCTTCGACGCGGATCTGCGCCCAGCCTTCGGTCTCATAGCCGATCAGTTCGACCTGCTCGCCTTCCATCAGCTTACCGATCACCGGGTTGCCGGTGGAGGGACCAGCGCGCAGGTTCACGCGGGAGCCAGTGACGGTGAGCAGCTTCGGCTCGGGGGCCGCGACGGCTTCGGTGCTGGCGGATGCCTTGATCACTTCGGCCTGCGGAGCGTCGGTTTTCGGCGGGATCGCCTTGGTCGAGAAGGACACCATTACCAGTTTGTCCTCATCGAACGAATGTTCTGCGATCGAGGCGTTCTGTTCGGCGGTTGCGGCCTGTGCGGACATCAACGGCGCCTTGGCGGGCTGGCTATTGCCCTGCGTCTGGTAATTGCCAAATTCGGCACCACCGCTGGCGGCAATGAACTGGGCAACGAGGTTTTGGTTGTTGGCGGAGTTCTCGGAGGCGTCGTTGTTGCCGATGACGACAGCGGCGCCGAACATCACCACGAGAAGGCCGGAAGTCATACGAAGCAACATGGGAAATACCCTCTTGACATCTGATTGTTGTTGTGTGCGATCATATCTCGCTCTCGGCTAACCAACCGTTAAAGCGAGAGATGGTTCCGCCAAAATCGAAGTTATGTCCCGACGGCCCGCTTTACCGGTCCGAGTGGCTCGGCTATCAGATCCGCCATGAGTGATGATCTGGATGACCCCCTCGGCGGCCCTGCGGCCGAAACCTCGGAACCGCTGCGCCGCGCGATCGGTGAGCGCTACCTGACATATGCCCTGTCCACGATCATGCACCGGGCCCTGCCCGATGCGCGCGATGGGCTGAAGCCGGTGCACCGGCGGATTCTCTATGCCATGCGCGAATTGCGGCTGACCTCTACGGGGGGCTTCCGCAAATCGGCAAAGATCTCCGGCGATGTGATGGGCAACTATCACCCGCATGGCGACAGCGCGATCTATGACGCGATGGCGCGGCTGGCGCAGGATTTTAACGTCCGCTATCCGCTTGTCGACGGACAGGGCAATTTCGGCAATGTCGACGGCGATAATCCCGCGGCGAGCCGATATACCGAAGCACGTCTGACAGCCGCCTCCGAAGCCCTGATGGAAGGGCTGAACGAGGATGCGGTCGATTTCCGCGACAATTACGACGGCACGCTGACCGAGCCGGTCGTGATGCCGGCAGCCTTCCCGAACCTGCTGGCCAATGGCTCCTCCGGGATCGCGGTCGGCATGGCCACCAACATTCCGCCGCATAACATCGAGGAACTGATCGGGGCCTGTCTGCACCTGATCAAATATCCCGATGCGCGCGACGAGACGCTTGTCGATCTGGTGCCGGGGCCCGATTTTCCGGGCGGCGGCGTGATCGTTGAGACGCGGGAGAATATTCTTGAGGCCTATCGCACCGGACGCGGCGCCTTCCGACTGCGCGCGCGCTGGGAGATCGAGGATCTGGGCCGCGGGCAGTGGCAGATCGTCGTCACCGAGATCCCCTATCAGGTGCAGAAATCCCGCCTGATCGAAAAGCTGGCCGAGCTGATCCAGATCAAGAAAATCCCGATCCTTGGCGATGTGCGCGACGAGAGCGCCGAGGATATCCGGCTGGTGCTGGAGCCGCGGTCGAAAAATGTCGATGCCGATCTGCTGATGGGGATGCTGTTCCGCAATTCCGATCTGGAGATCCGGTTCAGCCTGAACATGAACGTGCTGATCGACGGGCGCACGCCCAAGGTCTGCTCGATGAAGGAAGTGCTGCGCGCCTTCCTTGATCATCGCCGCGAGGTGCTGCTGCGCCGGTCGCAATACCGGCTCAACCGTATCGACCACCGGCTGGAGGTGCTCGAAGGCTATATCATCGCGTTCCTCAACCTTGACCGGGTGATCGAGATCATCCGCACCGAGGATGAGCCCAAACCGGTGATGATGGCCGAATTCGAGCTGACCGACGTGCAGGCGGAGGCGATCCTCAACATGCGCTTGCGCAGCCTGCGCCGTCTGGAAGAGATGGAGCTGCGCCGAGAACGTGATGAGCTTCGCGCCGAGCGCGAAGGGCTGGAAGCCTTGCTGGCGAGCGAGGATCTGCAATGGGGCCGCATCGCCGAGCAACTGCGTGAAACCCGCAAGCAGTTCGGCAAAGGCTCCGAAGGTGGCGCGCGCCGCTCGACCTTTGCCGATGCGCAGATCATCGAGGACGTGCCGCTGGAAGCGATGATCGAGCGCGAGCCGATCACCGTCGTCTGTTCCAAGATGGGCTGGATCCGCGCGATGAAGGGCCATATCGCGCTCGACACCGCGCTGAAGTTCAAAGATGGCGACGAAGGCCGGTTCGTGTTCCATGCGGAAACCACCGACCGGCTGCTGATCCTTGGACGCAACGGGCGCTTCTATACGCTGTCGGCCTCCACCCTGCCCGGCGGGCGCGGAATGGGGGAGCCGCTGCGCCTGATGGTCGATCTGCCCAACGAGGTCGAGATCCTGACCATGCGGATCTACCGGCCCGGCGAGCGCCTGCTGCTGGCCTCCTCCGCCGGGGACGGCTTTATCGTGCCGTCCGACGAGGTGCTGGCCCAGACCCGTGGTGGCAAGCAGGTGCTGACTGTGCGGGGCGATACCGTGGCGCAGGTCTGTCGCGTGGTGCGCGGCAACCATGTCGCGGCGGTGGGCGAGAACCGCAAGGTCATCATCTTTCCCATCGAAGAACTGCCCGAGATGAACAAGGGCAAGGGCGTGCGTCTGCAAAAATACAAGGATGGCGGGCTGAGCGATGCCACCACCTTTACGCTGGAAATGGGCTTGAGCTGGCTGGATCCGGCAGGACGTCGGCGGGTGCAGACCGAGCTGGATGAATGGCTGGCGAAACGCGCGGGCACGGGCCGGATGGCGCCGCGCGGTTTCCCCCGCGACAACCGATTCACCGACTGACGACCGGTGCGGGGGCAGGCAGGGCGGTCGCTCTGAGGTGTATCCGAGGCAAGCTGATGCGCCAGCGCGGCGGGGGCAAAGATTGCGCGCCCGCCGCGCAGCGTCTATCCAGATCGGCGATGCTCACCGACCGGGACATGTCCATGCCTTCGATCCTTGCCAAAGCCGCCACCTTCGCCCTGATCACGCTGCTTGCCGCCTGCGGCGCAGCAGATAAGGATCTGGCCGATCCCGCGACGCCGATCGGGGAATTCAAGCTGGGCCATAATATTGTCGTGGCCAAGAACGCGCAGATGGTGCCCCCCTCGCGGCGCGCCAGCGCCGAGGAATGGCAGACCGCCATCGGCGCCGCGGTGGATGAGCGGTTCTCGCGCTATGACGGCGATCAGATGTATCACATCGCGATCAGCGTCGATGGCTATTCGATCGCGGTGCCGGGCGTGCCCATCGTGCTGTCGCCGAAGTCCGTCTTGGTGGTCAGCGCCAATATCTGGGACGACGCCGCGGGCAAGCGGCTCAACGACGAGCCGCATCGCCTGACGGTGCTGGAGCGGCTTTCGGGGGAAACGGTTGTCGGTTCGGGGCTGACCCAATCGCGGGAGCAGCAGATCGAGAACCTCGCCAAGAACACGGCGCGCTTGGTCGAAAATTGGATGCGGCAGAACCCCGAATGGTTTGCCCGTAAACCCGGCGATCCGAACCTCCGCCCCGAAAACGTCACCGTGCAACTGCCCGCGGGCAAAGTTGCCAGTGGTTCGTGACGCGACGTGCGGCGCTGTCTCGGCGCCGCGTTTATAGGCCAAGAGACATCGCGGGTCTTGATTTTTGGTGCGGACCGCAATAAGCCGCGCGCGATGTAGATCAGGGCCACGGCCGCTCGGCCAAGGCCCCCTTTCAAGAGACGAGGCGCCTAGACCATGGCTAAGGAAAAGTTTGCGCGTACGAAACCGCATGTGAACATCGGCACCGTGGGTCACGTTGACCACGGCAAGACGACGCTGACGGCTGCGATCACGAAGTATTTCGGTGACTTCCGCGCCTATGACCAGATCGACGGCGCGCCCGAAGAGAAGGCCCGCGGCATCACGATCTCGACTGCGCATGTGGAATACGAGACCGAAGCGCGTCACTACGCCCATGTCGACTGCCCCGGCCACGCTGACTATGTGAAGAACATGATCACCGGTGCGGCGCAGATGGACGGCGGCATTCTGGTTGTGAACGCAGCCGACGGCCCGATGCCCCAGACCCGCGAGCACATCCTGCTGGCCCGTCAGGTTGGCGTGCCCGCGCTGGTCGTGTTCATGAACAAGGTCGACCAGGTGGATGACGAGGAGCTTCTGGAGCTCGTCGAGATGGAAATCCGCGAACTGCTGTCGTCCTACGAGTTCCCCGGCGACGATATCCCGATCGTTGCGGGCTCCGCTCTGGCGGCGATGGAAGGCCGTGACCCGGAAATCGGCGAGAACAAGATCCGCGAACTGATGGCGGCTGTCGACGACTACATCCCGACGCCCGAGCGCGCCGTGGACCAGCCGTTCCTGATGCCGATCGAAGACGTGTTCTCGATCTCGGGCCGCGGCACCGTTGTGACCGGCCGTGTCGAGCGTGGCGTCGTCAACGTGGGTGACGAACTGGAAATCGTGGGCATCCGCGACACCAAGAAAACCACCTGCACCGGCGTCGAAATGTTCCGCAAGCTGCTGGATCGCGGGGAAGCCGGCGACAACATCGGCGCCCTGCTGCGCGGCATCGACCGTGAAGGCGTCGAGCGTGGTCAGGTTCTGTGTAAGCCGGGTTCGGTGAAGCCGCACACGAAGTTCGAGGCCGAAGCCTACATCCTCACCAAAGAGGAAGGTGGCCGTCACACTCCGTTCTTTGCGAACTACCGCCCGCAGTTCTACTTCCGGACCACGGACGTCACCGGCACCGTCACGCTGCCCGAGGGCACCGAGATGGTCATGCCCGGCGACAACCTGAAGTTCGCCGTTGAACTGATCGCGCCGATCGCCATGGAAGACGGTCTGCGCTTCGCCATCCGCGAAGGCGGCCGCACCGTCGGCGCCGGCGTCGTCTCGAAAATCATCGAGTGACCTGAATGATTAGTGTCGCGGGCTTTGGTCCGCGACCGGGAAAAGGGCGCCTTCGGGCGCCCTTTTTTGTGCCTTGCTTCGGGCTACAGAGCGGCGGGGTCAGGGGCGGCGGCTGAAATCATGCGCCGCGCGCTGGCCGGGATTGGCACGCATGGCGCGGATCAAAGTGTCGATCCGACGGCCAAGGTTCCAACCTTCGAACCGCTCATAGGCCAGTTCGAGATAGGCCAGCATCATCTCATCGCTCAGGTCCTCCACCTGCGCACGGGCCAATGCATCTGCCGTGACCGGCGCGGTGCATTCCCAGACGACCGTATCGGGGCGGGCATGGGCGCGTGGCACGAAAACGTCGGCCAGCAACTCCATCTGCACGGCAACCCACGGCTGGTTCCACTGCAAATAGTCCTGCTGCACGAGCAGGGAGGTGCCGGGCACCAGATGAGGAAAGAAGATCTGCGCCATGCGGTCCAGATCGGGCGCGGTTTTGCCCGCATCCATCACGAGGATTTCGATCGGGCCGTCCTGCCAGTGTTGTTCTTCGATCTGGCCGCGATGCAGGGTGATATGTGCCTGCCATGGGCGCAGCAGCTCGCGGGCCAAGGGCAGGATGTCTTCGCCATCGAACGGGGAGATGCCCTGCGGATAAAGGACGCGCCGCTTCACGCGGGCTTGGGCGGTGAAGCGGTCATAGGCGTGGATCGGTGTGGTCAGCCCCGCTTCCGCATGGCCTAGGGCGAGCCGCGCGGTGGAGCCACCGGCAAAGCATCCCAGATCGACAATTGCCCCGCGCCCCGCAGCCCAATGCCGGGTGAGCCAGTAATAAAGCTTCTGCTCGGTCTCCGACAGCATCGTCGGCACCGCGCGGACGGGGTCCAGGCGGGACAGGGCGATCCGACGCCACGGACGGGTGTCGAACAGGGACGTGGCGGAGGGAGAAATGTCCTGCATGAGGCAGCCGTAAACGGTTTGCGTAATGGAAACCAAATTCCGTAGTGACATTCGTCTTGATTTCACCCGGAAGGTGCAATACGCCCACACCCGGCCTAGGGGTGTAGCTCAGTTGGTAGAGCATCGGTCTCCAAAACCGAGGGTCGTGGGTTCGAGTCCCTCCGCCCCTGCCAGGCCGTTTCCTGAACATTCGTCGATTTAGGTGATCCGTGGTGGTCCGCGTCGCTGACGTCCGGCTTCGTTTGCCGTGATTCGCGTCTAGCGGATTGCCGCGTCGCGCAGCACGTCGGCTTCGCTGTTGAATTCTCGCAGCACATCATGAAACGGGTCGAGCCGCTTGCGGCTGCGATTAAGGTTGCGGGTCAGCGCGGCGCAGAGCGTGGCGGCAGGCGCGTCCTTGGTTAGGTATTCCCCCACATCGAGCGCACCGGCCATATCCATGTCGAAAAAGGCGTCAGAGGTCGTCAGCACGATCACGGGTAGGTCATGCAACGTGTCGCTCTGGCGTATCCATGCCAGCACATCGAGCCCTTCGAGGCGCGGCATTTTCAAATCCAGCACGATTAGGTCGGGCAAGCTGTCCAGCGCCGCGCTGCTGTCTGGGTCAAGCAGATCAATCACCGCCTGCCCGTCCCGCACGACGATGAGATTGGCCTCAAAACTGCACTGTTCAAGTTTTCGTTTAAAATCCCGGATCGAAAAGCCGCTGTCTTCGGCAAGCAGGATGGTTTTCATCATGGGATGGCCTCCGCTGGGGTTTGAGAGGAAGACACGCCTTTGGCGCATCCGGGAAGGGGCGCTGACGCGCCCGAGACGGGCAGCGTGATGCAGAACGTGGCCCCCGGCGTGGTGTCTGTGGTGGGGCAGAGGTGGATGGTGCCGCCAGCGAGCGCCGTGCATTTACGGGCCGTCGCCAGCCCCATTCCGCTGCCTTCCACGTCGTCGCGCGGCTGGAGCGTGAACAGCATGTCAAAAATCTTCTCTCGGTATTCGGCGGCGATTCCGGGCCCGTCATCCTGCACCAGAAGCTGCACCGCGCCGTCCTGCTGGCTGGCGGTCACACGGATGATGCCTGTGCCGGTGTGGTGGTGTTTGACGGCATTCGACAACACGATCTGCATCAGCAACAGCAATCCGTTCGGCGGGCAATTCAGCCGGGGCAGGGGGGTGTCCAGTTCCAGGGTGAAACTGTCGGGCAGTTCGACCTCGGCTGCGGCACGCCGGATCAGGGGGGCCGGGTCCAGATCGATGGGGGGGTCGGCCTCCTGCCCCAGCCGGGCATGGGTGCGCAGATCGCAAAGCAGGCGTTCCATCCGCTGGCTTTGCACTTCCATCTCGCGCAGGTCGAGTTCCAGATCGTCATGCACCGTGCCATGCTGAGCGATGATCGTTTCCCGCAGCCAGCCGGGCAGGATCATGAGCGCGCGCAGCGGCGCGCGCAGATCGTGGCTGGCCACATGGATGAAACGTTCCATTTCCGTATTGGCGTCGCGCAGCGCGGCGGTGCGTTCCACCACGCGGCGTTCAAGGTCGCTATGGGCGGTTTGCAGCGCCTCATGCGCCTGACGCAGATCCTCCTTCACGGTCATGCGGCGGTCGAATTCCTTTTGAAGGGTGGCGTGCGCCTCGGCAAAGCGTTGCGGGCCGGGGCCCTCGATCATGGCAGGCAGATTGAGCCAGAACAGCGTGCCCATCGTCATGGTCGCGATCGCAAGCAGGGCGGTCAGCAGGTAGGGCACGGGACCGATGCTGTTCATGCCGTGATACAGCCCGACAAGGATGACCATCGCGGCCATCAGGACGCAGATGCCGGGCCGTTTAATATCGCCCTTGCGTTCCAGCACGATCAGCGCGGCGCCGACGGACAGGCAGCCTGCGGCAATGGCAAGCTCCGTCAGCGCGGGCAGGGCTGGTAGGGTGACATCCGGAAGCAGGGCCATGCGGACGGGCGGGTCCAACGGAACCGGCGCTATGGGCAGGGGCGTGGCACCGGCAGGGCCACCCGCCAGTTTCGCAAGGCGCAAAGCGCCCGGCCCCGCGCCGAGGGGGGAGATCTGATGTGCCAGTGTAGGCAGGGACGAGACGTGGATATCCAGCATGTAGCGGCCTTGATTGACAGACCGTCAGCATCGTGGCCGAGCCCCTAACAGCGCCTTAATCACACCCGCCCTGATAGGAACAATTGTAACGATCATGAGCGGCACGACGATCTGCGACGTTTGGCGGCTTGAATTTCCGCGCGCGAGCCGATATCTGCCGCCCATTCGGACGAGAGAGAAGACCGACACATGGCGCGGACAAATCCCCTTACATTCATTCAGCAGACCCGGAGCGAAGTCGCGAAGGTCGTCTGGCCGACCCGTCGTGAAGTCGCGCTGACCACCGTGATGGTGTTCATCATGGCGGCGCTGACCTCGGTCTTCTTCTTCGTGGTGGATCTGGTGATCCGCGGCGGACTGACCGCAGTGCTGGGCTACTTCGGCTGAAGACGCGAAAAGCGTCTCCATCCTCTTGAAAACAGAGCGGGAGACGGGTAAGGCACCCCAACTTCCATACAAGCTGGCGTGCATCGATTCGGGTCGCACGCCGCTTTTTGTTTCAGGAAGTCGCAGGTAACTGCGGGAAATTACGGAATAATCCGGCGCCATGGCGTCGGCGGGCAAGGATGACGACGGCATGGCGAAGCGTTGGTATTCGGTGAGCGTTCTCTCGAACTTCGAGAAGAAGATCGCCGAACAGATCAAGCATGACGTGGCCGCTGCCGGTCTGGAGGAAGAGATCGAAGAAGTTCTCGTCCCGACCGAGGAGGTCATCGAGGTTCGTCGCGGCAAGAAGGTGACCGCAGAGCGTCGCTTCATGCCCGGCTATGTGCTGGTGCGCATGGAGATGACGGATCAGGGCTATCACCTGATTACATCGATTAACCGGGTGACCGGCTTCCTCGGGCCGCAGGGCAAGCCGATGCCGATGCGCGATCACGAGGTGAACGCGATTCTCAACCGGGTCGAAGAGGGCGAGCAGCAGCCGCGGTCGCTGATCACCTATCAGGTCGGCGAGCAGGTGAACGTGACCGACGGTCCGTTCGAGGGCTTCGCCGGGATGGTCGAGGATGTCGATGACGGTGCACAGCGTCTGAAGGTCACGGTGTCGATCTTTGGTCGCGCCACGCCGGTCGAATTGGAATTCACTCAGGTCTCCAAGGAAGCCTGAGGAACCGCGTGGGAGGTAAGGACGGCGCGCCGTCCGGCCCGGACCACGACAACGTAGAGAGCCCCGTCGCGACGGCGGTTCGTTGGAAGAAGGAGAGGCCACATGGCCAAGAAAGTTGCAGGCAAGATGAAGCTGCAGGTCAAGGCAGGGCAGGCGAACCCGTCCCCGCCCGTCGGTCCTGCGCTGGGTCAGCGCGGCATTAACATCATGGAATTCTGCAAGGCGTTCAACGCCAAGACGCAGGACATGGAGCCCGGTGCGCCGTGCCCGACCGTGATCACCTATTACCAGGACAAATCCTTCACGATGGAAATCAAGACGCCGCCCGCGTCTTATTACCTCAAGAAGGCCGCGAAGCTGAAATCCGGCGCCAACACGCCGGGCCGCGCCACGGCAGGCACTGTGACCAAAGCGCAGGTGAAGGAAATCGCTGAGGCCAAAATGAAGGACCTCAACGCGAACGACGTGGAAGCAGCAATGCAGATCATCCTGGGCTCCGCCCGGTCGATGGGTGTCGAGGTGAAAGGGTAAGTCATGGCCAAGCTCGGAAAACGTACCCGCGCCGCGCGCGAAGCCTTTGCTGGCAAAGATAACATCACCGTCGAGGACGCCGTTGCGCTGATCAAAGCGAACGCCTCGGCCAAGTTCGACGAAACCGTCGAGATCGCCGTGAACCTGGGTGTTGACCCGCGTCACGCCGATCAGATGGTTCGCGGCAAGGTTTCGCTGCCCAACGGCACCGGCAAAGAGGTCCGCGTTGCGGTCTTCGCCCGTGGCGACAAGGCAGAAGAAGCCAAGAAAGCGGGCGCCGATATCGTCGGTGCGGAAGACCTGATGGAAACCATCCAGGGCGGCAAGATCGACTTTGATCGTTGCATCGCGACCCCGGACATGATGCCCATCGTCGGTCGTCTGGGTAAGGTTCTGGGCCCCCGGAACCTGATGCCGAACCCGAAGGTCGGCACCGTGACCCCCGACGTCGCCGCCGCCGTCGAAGCCGCCAAAGGCGGTGAGGTTCAGTTCAAGGTCGAGAAGGCCGGTGTCGTGCACGCCGGTGTGGGCAAAGCCTCCTTCGACGCCGAGAAACTGGCCGAGAACATCCGCGCGTTCTGCGATGCCGTGGCCAAGGCGAAACCCGCCGGCGCCAAAGGCACCTACATGAAGCGCGTGTCGCTGTCCTCGACCATGGGCCCGGGTGTGTCCGTCGATGTCGCCAACGCGACCGAGGCACAGGCCGTTGCCGCCGAATAAGAATTCTGTCCGGGGTATCTCCCGGATTGAATGACGGGGCCACCCTACCGGCCCCGTCCTGTCCGAGACGGAGGGTGGAGCGGAAGCTTCGTAATTCCTTCCTGAGATGGGGAACGAGACAAGTTTCTTCGAGGGTGTTCCCTCGGGTGATTTTGGCCTCGGGACCCATGCAATTGGACCCGAACCTCGTGTGCCGGCCTGACCGGAACGCGGGGCAACATGAGCCGGAGGGGAGACCCTCCATACTTGGAGTGAAACTGTGGATAGAGCCCAGAAAGAGAAAGTGGTCGAGGAACTCGGCCAGATCTTCGAAAGCTCTGGCGTCGTTGTGGTTGCCCACTACGAAGGTCTCACGGTTGCAGAGATGCAGGACCTGCGCGCGAACATGCGTGAAGCGGGTGGGTCTGTGCGCGTTGCCAAGAACAGGCTCGCCAAAATCGCCCTCGAGGGGAAGCCTTGCGCAAGCATCGGCGACCTTCTCACGGGCATGACCGTTCTTGCCTACTCGGAAGACCCCGTGGCTGCTGCCAAGGTCGCCGAGGGCTTCGCCAAGGATAACTCGAAGTTCGAGATCCTCGGTGGTGCCATGGGCGAGACGTTCCTGGACCGGGCCGGTGTCAAGGCAGTGTCCGATATGCCGTCGCGCGAGGAGCTTATTGCTTCCATCGTCGGCTGTATCGGTGCACCCGCCAGCAACATCGCCGGGGCCATTGGCGCGCCTGCTTCGAACATCGCGAGCATCCTGTCGACCATCGAGGAGCGGGCGGAAGCCGCGTGATCGAGAGACCTGCGTAGGGTTGAACACCCTGACGTTGGAACACATCTTAAAGAAACGGAAACAGTATTATGGCTGATCTGAAGAAACTTGCCGAAGAGATCGTGGGTCTGACCCTTCTCGAAGCACAAGAACTGAAAACCATCCTCAAAGACGAGTATGGCATCGAGCCCGCCGCTGGCGGCGCTGTGATGATGGCTGGTCCGGCTGCCGGTGGCGACGCCGCTGCTGCTGAAGAGCAGACCGAGTTCGACGTGATCCTGAAAGCCGCTGGCGCTCAGAAAATCAACGTCATCAAAGAAGTCCGCGCCCTGACCGGCCTGGGCCTCAAAGAAGCCAAAGAGCTGGTCGAAGCCGGCGGCAAAGCCGTCAAGGAGCAGGTCTCCAAGGACGAAGCCGAAGACATCAAGGCGAAGCTGGAAGCAGCCGGCGCCGAAGTCGAGCTCAAGTAATCGGGGTCAAACCCGTTCGAAAATTGGCTGGGTCCGGTATTTTCCGGGCCCAGCCGAACCTGTCTTAGAAAGGGCTTTCGTTTCGCGGCCCGCCGCGAAGCACCAAGGCCCCGGATCCGGCCCGGTCGGAGCCCTTTCTAAGGCGGAGTTCGCAGGTTCGGGAGCTGCCGGTGGGACGGTATGCAGGAATTGGACCTCAAACCCCCTTCATTCGTGAGCGGTGCGGCCTTTCCCGCAGGCCTGCATGCGCGACAGACGAAAGGTGACGATCCACATGGCGAAGACCTTCCTCGGCCAGAAGCGACTCCGCAAGTATTACGGCAAGATCCGTGAAGTCCTGGAGATGCCGAACCTCATCGAGGTTCAGAAATCCTCCTACGACCTGTTCCTGAAATCCGGCGACCAGCCCGACCCGCTTGACGGCGAAGGCATCAAGGGCGTGTTCCAGTCGGTTTTCCCGATCAAGGATTTCAACGAGACTGCCGTGCTCGAATTCGTGAAATACGAACTCGAAAAGCCCAAATACGACGTCGAGGAATGTCAGCAACGTGACATGACCTACAGCGCCCCGCTGAAGGTGACCCTCCGTCTGATCGTGTTCGATATCGACGAAGATACCGGCGCGAAATCCGTCAAGGACATCAAGGAACAGGACGTTTTCATGGGCGACATGCCCCTGATGACGCCGAATGGCACCTTTGTCGTCAACGGGACCGAGCGGGTTATCGTGTCCCAGATGCACCGGTCGCCGGGCGTGTTCTTTGACCACGACAAGGGCAAGACCCATTCCTCGGGCAAACTGCTGTTCGCCTGCCGCATCATTCCCTATCGCGGCTCCTGGCTCGATTTCGAATTCGACGCCAAGGACATCGTGTTTGCACGGATCGACCGTCGCCGGAAGCTGCCGGTAACGACCCTGCTTTATGCGCTGGGTCTCGATCAAGAAGGCATCATGGATGCCTATTACAACACTGTTCAGTTCGAACTGCAGCAGAACCGCGGCTGGCGCACGCCGTTCTTCCCGGATCGCGTTCGCGGCACCCGTCCGACCTATGACCTGATCGACGCCGATACCGGCGAAGTGATCGCAAAGGCCGGCGACAAGGTGACCCCGCGCACCGTGAAGAAGCTGAAGGACGAAGGCTCCGTCACCCACCTGCTGCTGCCCTACGACCAGATCGTGGGCCGGTTCGTGGCGAAGGACATCATCAACGAGGACACCGGCGCGATCTATGTCGAAGCCGGCGATGAGCTGACGCTCGAATACTCGAAGGATGGTGACGTCACCGGCGGCACGCTGAAGGATCTTCTGGACGCGGGCATCACCGAGATTCCGGTGCTGGACATCGACAACATTTCCGTCGGTCCCTACATCCGCAACACCGTCGCGATGGACAAAAACATGAACCGCGACAGCGCGCTCATGGACATCTACCGCGTCATGCGTCCGGGTGAGCCGCCCACCGTCGAGGCCGCCTCCGCGCTGTTCGACACGCTCTTCTTCGATAGCGAGCGTTACGACCTGTCCGCCGTGGGCCGGGTCAAGATGAACATGCGTCTCAACCTCGATGCCGAAGACACCCAGCGCACCCTGCGCCGCGAAGACATCATCGCCTGCATCAAGGCGCTGGTCGAACTGCGCGATGGCCGTGGCGAAATCGACGACATCGACCACCTCGGCAACCGTCGCGTGCGGTCCGTGGGCGAACTGATGGAAAATCAGTATCGCGTCGGCCTGCTGCGGATGGAACGCGCCATCAAGGAGCGTATGTCCTCTGTCGAGATCGACACCGTGATGCCGCAGGATCTGATCAACGCCAAACCCGCCGCCGCGGCTGTGCGTGAATTCTTCGGCTCCTCGCAGCTGTCGCAGTTCATGGACCAGACCAACCCGCTGTCGGAAGTGACGCATAAGCGGCGCCTGTCGGCCCTCGGGCCGGGCGGTCTGACCCGTGAGCGTGCCGGTTTCGAAGTGCGCGACGTGCACCCGACCCACTATGGTCGGATGTGCCCGATTGAAACGCCGGAAGGCCCGAACATCGGTCTGATCAACTCGCTGGCCACCTATGCCCGCGTGAACAAATATGGCTTCATCGAAACCCCCTACCGGGTGGTGAAGGACGGGCAGGTGACCGATGAGGTTCACTACATGTCCGCCACCGAGGAAATGCGGCACACCGTGGCGCAGGCGAACGCCAACCTCGACGGTGAAGGCAAGTTCATCAACGATCTGGTCAGCACCCGCCAGTCGGGCGAATACATGCTGGCGCCGAATGAGAACGTGGACCTGATCGACGTCTCGCCGAAACAGTTGGTTTCGGTCGCCGCATCGCTGATCCCGTTCCTCGAAAACGACGACGCCAACCGCGCTCTCATGGGCTCGAACATGCAGCGTCAGGCGGTTCCGCTTCTGCGGGCCGAGGCACCGCTGGTCGGCACCGGCATCGAAGAAGTCGTGGCACGGGATTCCGGTGCGGCGATCATGGCTGCGCGCGGCGGGATCATCGATCAGGTCGATGCCCAGCGTATCGTCGTGCGCGCCACCAGCGATCTGGAGCCGGGCGATCCCGGCGTGGACATCTACCGTCTGCGCAAGTTCCAGCGTTCGAACCAGAACACTTGCATCAACCAGCGTCCGCTGGTGAAGGTGGGCGACACCGTTCAGAAGGGCGAAGTCATTGCAGATGGCCCCTCGACCGAGATGGGCGAACTGGCTCTGGGTAAAAATGTCATCGTCGCGTTCATGCCGTGGAACGGCTACAACTACGAAGACTCGATCCTCATCTCCGAGCGGATCGCCTATGACGACGTGTTCACCTCGATCCATATCGAGGAATTCGAAGTCGCCGCGCGTGACACGAAGCTCGGGCCGGAAGAGATCACCCGCGACATTCCGAACGTCGGCGAGGAAGCCCTGCGCAACCTCGACGAGGCGGGCATCGTCTATATCGGTGCAGACGTGGAACCGGGCGACATTCTGGTCGGTAAGATCACGCCGAAGGGCGAAAGCCCGATGACGCCGGAGGAGAAACTCCTGCGCGCCATCTTCGGTGAGAAGGCCAGCGACGTGCGCGATACCTCGCTGCGGGTCAAGCCGGGCGATTTCGGCACCGTCGTCGAAGTGCGCGTCTTCAACCGTCACGGCGTTGAGAAAGACGAACGTGCATTGCAGATCGAGCGTGAAGAAGTCGAGCGTCTGTCGCGTGACCGGGACGACGAGCTCGTCATCCTTGATCGCAACATCTACGCACGTCTGAGCTCGATGCTGCTGGGCAAGGTGGCGGTCAAAGGCCCGCGCGGGTTCAAGGCCAACACCGAAGTCACGCAGGACACGCTGGACACCCTGTCCAAAGGTCACTGGTGGCAGCTGGCGCTGGAAGACGAGGCCGACGCGGCCCAGATCGAAGCCCTCCACGCGCAGTATGAGGCGCAGAAGCGCGCTCTCGACGCGCGGTTCGAGGACAAGGTCGAGAAGGTCCGCCGCGGCGACGACCTGCCGCCGGGCGTGATGAAGATGGTCAAGGTGTTCGTGGCGGTGAAGCGCAAGCTGCAGCCGGGCGACAAGATGGCCGGTCGTCACGGCAACAAGGGTGTTATTTCCCGCGTTGTGCCCGTCGAAGACATGCCGTTCCTTGCGGATGGCACGCCCGTCGATTTCTGCCTCAACCCGCTCGGCGTGCCGTCGCGGATGAACGTTGGGCAGATCCTTGAGACCCATATGGGTTGGGCGTCCCGTGGCTTGGGCATCCAGATCGACGAGGCCCTGCAGGGCTATCGCCGCTCCGGCGACCTGACCCCGGTCAAGGAAGCGCTCCGCATTGCCTATGGCGATGACGTCTACGAAGAAGGCTTCACCGATGCCAACGACGATCGCGTGATCGAGGCGGCCACCAACGTGACCCGTGGTGTGCCGATCGCGACGCCGGTTTTCGACGGTGCCAAGGAGCCTGATGTCAACGATGCGCTGAAGCGTGCAGGTTTCGATCAGAGCGGCCAGTCCGTCCTGTTCGATGGTCGCACGGGCGAGCAATTCGCACGTCATGTGACCGTGGGTGTCAAATACCTGCTGAAGCTGCATCACTTGGTGGACGACAAGATCCACGCCCGTTCGACCGGCCCCTACAGCCTCGTCACCCAGCAGCCGTTGGGTGGTAAGGCGCAGTTCGGTGGTCAGCGCTTCGGGGAGATGGAGGTCTGGGCATTGGAGGCCTATGGCGCCGCCTACACCCTGCAGGAGATGCTCACCGTCAAATCGGACGACGTTGCAGGCCGGACCAAGGTCTAC
Organism: Pacificitalea manganoxidans; assembly: GCF_002504165.1. Taxonomy (GTDB): domain Bacteria; phylum Pseudomonadota; class Alphaproteobacteria; order Rhodobacterales; family Rhodobacteraceae; genus Pacificitalea; species Pacificitalea manganoxidans. Next base: position 2,989,894 of record NZ_CP021404.1, on the reverse strand, counting down.
GAGTCGATCGTCAAGGGCGAAGACAACTTCGAGGCTGGCGTGCCGGAAAGCTTCAACGTGCTGGTCAAAGAGGTCCGGGGTCTGGGCCTCAACATGGAACTCCTGGACTCGGAGGGAGAGGACTGAGCCGCTCACCGGCTCTCGTGAGGCGGGCTCAGGCCTGCCTCACGCCTCTCCCTTCCGCCCAAATTCAAGGATTTTGAAATGAACCAGGAAATCACCAACAACCCGTTCAACCCCCTGACCCCGCCGAAAGTCTTCGACGAGATCAAGGTGTCCCTGGCGTCGCCGGAACGGATCCTCAGCTGGTCCTATGGTGAAATCAAGAAGCCCGAGACCATCAACTACCGGACCTTCAAGCCGGAGCGCGATGGTCTGTTCTGTGCCCGGATCTTTGGCCCGATCAAAGACTACGAATGCCTTTGCGGTAAGTATAAGCGCATGAAGTATCGCGGCGTCGTCTGCGAGAAATGTGGCGTCGAAGTTACCCTGCAGAAAGTGCGCCGCGAGCGTATGGGCCATATCGAACTGGCCGCGCCCGTTGCTCACATCTGGTTCCTGAAGTCGCTTCCGAGCCGGATCGGCCTCATGCTCGACATGACGCTGCGCGATCTGGAGCGGATCCTCTACTTCGAGAACTATGTCGTCATTGAGCCGGGCCTGACGGATCTCACCTACGGTCAGCTGATGACCGAAGAAGAGTTCATGGACGCGCAGGACGCCTATGGCATGGACGCGTTCACCGCCAATATCGGTGCCGAAGCAATCCGCGAAATGCTCGCCCAGATCGATCTGGAGGCCGAGGCCGAACAGCTGCGCGCCGATCTGTCGGAAGCCACTGGTGAGCTGAAGCCCAAGAAGATCATCAAGCGTCTGAAGATCGTTGAAAGCTTCCTCGAATCCGGCAACCGTCCGGAATGGATGGTCCTGACCGTAATCCCCGTGATCCCGCCCGAGCTGCGCCCGCTGGTGCCGCTGGACGGTGGTCGCTTTGCGACGTCCGATCTGAACGATCTATATCGCCGGGTCATCAACCGGAACAACCGTCTGAAGCGGCTGATCGAGCTGCGCGCGCCGGACATCATCATTCGCAACGAAAAGCGGATGTTGCAGGAATCCGTCGACGCGCTCTTTGACAACGGTCGTCGTGGCCGGGTCATCACCGGTGCCAACAAGCGTCCGCTGAAATCGCTCAGCGACATGCTGAAGGGTAAGCAGGGTCGCTTCCGTCAGAACCTTTTGGGTAAGCGCGTCGACTTCTCCGGTCGTTCGGTCATCGTGACCGGCCCCGAATTGAAGCTGCACCAGTGCGGCCTGCCCAAGAAGATGGCGCTCGAACTGTTCAAGCCGTTCATCTATTCACGGCTGGAGGCCAAGGGTCTCAGCTCGACGGTGAAACAGGCCAAGAAACTGGTCGAGAAAGAGCGCCCCGAGGTGTGGGATATCCTCGACGAGGTGATCCGCGAGCACCCGGTTCTGCTGAACCGTGCGCCGACCCTGCACCGTCTGGGCATTCAGGCCTTCGAACCCACGCTGGTCGAAGGTAAGGCCATCCAGCTGCACCCGCTCGTCTGCTCGGCGTTCAACGCTGACTTCGACGGTGACCAGATGGCTGTGCACGTCCCGCTGAGCCTTGAGGCCCAGCTGGAAGCGCGCGTCTTGATGATGTCGACGAACAACGTTCTGTCGCCCGCCAACGGCGCGCCGATCATCGTTCCGTCGCAGGATATGATCTTGGGTCTCTACTACATCACCATGCAGCGCGAAGGCATGAAGGGTGAAGGCATGATCTTCGGCTCGATCGAAGAGATCGAGCATGCCCTGAACGCCGGCGAGGTGCATCTGCACGCCAAGATCCAAGCACGGCTGAAGCAGATCGACGATGAGGGCAACGAAGTGATGCGTCGCTTCGAGACCACGCCGGGCCGTGCGCGCCTGGGCGGTCTGCTGCCGCTCAACACCAAGGCACCCTTCGATCTGGTGAACCGTCTTCTGCGGAAGAAGGAAGTGCAGCAGGTCATCGACACCGTCTACCGTTACTGCGGTCAGAAAGAGTCGGTCATCTTCTGCGATCAGATCATGTCGATGGGCTTCAAAGAAGCGTTCAAGGCGGGCATCTCGTTCGGCAAGGACGACATGGTCATTCCCGACACCAAATGGACGATCGTCGATGAAACGCGCGATCAGGTGAAGGACTTTGAACAGCAGTACATGGACGGCCTGATCACCCAGGGCGAGAAGTACAACAAAGTCGTGGATGCCTGGTCGAAGTGTAACGACAAGGTCACCGAAGCGATGATGACCACTATTTCGTCGAAGAAATACGACGAGAATGGCGCGGAGCATGAACCGAACTCGGTCTACATGATGGCCCACTCCGGTGCCCGTGGCTCGGTCACCCAGATGAAACAGCTGGGCGGCATGCGCGGCTTGATGGCCAAGCCGTCCGGTGAGATCATCGAAACGCCGATCATCTCGAACTTCAAAGAAGGTCTGACCGTGTTGGAGTACTTCAACTCCACCCACGGCGCCCGTAAGGGTCTGTCGGATACCGCTCTGAAGACCGCCAACTCCGGCTACCTGACCCGTCGTCTCGTCGACGTGGCGCAGGACTGCATCGTGCGTCAGCACGACTGTGGCACCGAACTGGCCGTGACCGCCGAGCCTGCCGTCAATGACGGCGAAGTCGTCGCCTCGCTTGCCGAGCGAATTCTGGGTCGCGTCGCGGCCGAGGATGTTCTGGCACCGGGCACCGACGAGGTTCTGGTCGCCAAGGGCGAGCTGATCGACGAACGCAAGGCGGATCAGATCGAGGCCGGTGGCGTCGCATCCATGCGCATTCGTTCGCCGCTGACCTGTGAGGCCGAAGAGGGCGTCTGCGCCATGTGCTATGGTCGTGACCTTGCACGCGGCACGCTGGTCAACCAGGGCGAGGCTGTCGGTATCATCGCGGCCCAGTCCATCGGTGAGCCGGGCACCCAGCTGACGATGCGGACCTTCCACATCGGCGGTGTTGCACAGGGTGGTCAACAGTCCTTCCTCGAAGCGTCGCAGTCCGGCAAAATCGAGTTCCGCAACGCCCAAATCCTCGAAAACGAGGCGGGTGAGCAGATCGCGATGGGCCGGAACATGCAGCTGGCCATCCTCGATGAGCATGGCGAGGAGCGCGCGAGCCACAAGATCTCCTACGGGACGAAGGTGTTCGTCCGGGACGGGGCCGATGTGACGCGCGGCGACAAACTGTTCGAATGGGATCCCTATACCCTGCCGATCATCGCCGAGAAGGGCGGTATCGCAAAGTATGTCGACCTCGTGTCCGGTATTGCCGTGCGCGACGAGACCGACGATGCGACCGGCATGACCCAGAAGATCGTCACCGATTGGCGCGCGGCGCCGAAAGGCAACGATCTGAAGCCCGAAATCATCGTCATGGACCCCGAAACCGGTGAGCCCATGCGCAACGATGCGGGCAACCCGGTGTCCTACCCGATGTCCGTCGATGCGGTTCTGTCGGTCGAAGAAGGTCAGGTCGTGAAGGCCGGTGACGTCGTTGCGCGTATCCCGCGTGAAGGCGCCAAGACCAAGGACATTACCGGTGGTCTGCCGCGTGTGGCCGAACTGTTCGAAGCGCGTCGTCCGAAGGATCACGCCATCATCGCCGAGGCGGATGGCTATGTGAAATTCGGTCGCGACTACAAGAACAAGCGCCGCATCACGATCGAGCCTGCGGACGATACCATGGAGGCCGTGGAATACATGGTCCCCAAGGGCAAGCACATCCCGGTGCAGGAAGGCGACTTCGTGCAGAAGGGCGACTACATCATGGACGGCAACCCGGCGCCGCATGACATCCTGTCGATCATGGGTGTCGAGGCTCTGGCCGAGTACATGATCAACGAAGTGCAGGACGTCTATCGACTGCAGGGCGTGAAGATCAATGACAAGCACATCGAGGTGATCGTTCGCCAGATGCTGCAGAAGTGGGAGATCTTGGATTCGGGCGAGACCACGCTGCTCAAGGGCGAGCATGTGGACAAGGCCGAGTTCGACGCCGCCAACGAGAAGGCGCTCAAGCGTGGCAAGCGTCCGGCACAGGGCGAGCCGATCCTTCTGGGGATCACCAAGGCTTCGCTTCAGACCCGGTCGTTCATCTCTGCCGCGTCCTTCCAGGAAACCACGCGCGTGCTCACCGAGGCTTCGGTGCAGGGCAAGCGGGACAAGCTGGTTGGTCTGAAGGAGAACGTGATCGTGGGCCGTCTGATCCCCGCTGGGACCGGCGGTGCGACCCAGAAGGTGCGCGCCATCGCGACCGCCCGCGATCAGAAGGTCGTGGATGCGCGTCAGGCGGAGGCCGAAGCCGCCGCCGCGCTGGCGGCACCTGCCGAGGACGTCTCGGCCGGGACCGAAGAGGACTTCCTCGTCGAGACCCCGGAAAGCCGCGAGTGATCGTGATTGACGTCCTGATCGATCAGGGCCACTAAAAACAACGACGGGCGGCGATATATTCGCCGCCCGTTTTTTGTCGTCCTAGTAAGGCGCTTTGGCCGCCCGTGCGCCTAACGCCAGTGTCCGCGCAACAGTCGCCGCCATCGGCGCGCGAGCCGCTTGCGGGGGATAGCCCGTTCGATCAAAGCCGCGCGCGCCAGATCGACCTCGCAGATCTGTTGCACATCGCGGATCTCTCCCATCGGGTCGAGCCCGTCATCAGGCGCGGTGCCGACGAGGTCATAGTCGATGCGGTCGAACGTGATGCCGTAGCGATCCCGTACCCATGTCAGGCTGCGATCCCGGCGCATCAAGATCTCCGCTATGGCGGGGCGCAGGACAGGGCGGGTGAAGCCCGGGATCTCCTGATCAAGTTCTTTGATCGCCCGGCGCCGCGATGTCAGCGGGGCGTCTCCGTCCAATGGCGCACCAATGGCGGCCCGGGCGCGTGCAAGGTTCTGCATCAGATACATCGCCTCGGCGGACAGGCTGCTGTTGACGGTGCGGCCGGCGTGGCTGGCACGGGTGTCTTCGGCGATCACAACGTCACGCGCAGTGTCGGGCAGGTAGCTCTCGGCGAAATCCGCAACGACGCCATTGGGGTGGGTCCGTGCCGTGTCGAACGAGCGGACGTCCAGAGGGTATCCGAGCTTTTCAAAGCTCTCGATGACTTCGCGCAAGGCTGAGCCGGAGCCGCGCGAAAACTCGGCCCGGATCTTGAGCCGCTGCTGCGCGCCAGAGATAAAGCGCGAAACAGGATCGCGGAGATAGACGACGACCTGAACCTCGCGAAACCACGGATCGAGCAGGCCGCGCAGGCGGGCGATCTGACCGTCGTCGAGGGGCTTATACAGCGACTCAGAACTGATAATCACTTGGTCCGGGCGTATCTTCTGAATATCCGTACCGATGCGATCCCAGGCGCGCGCGGATTCCGCCATAGCCTCCGCATGGGTTCCGCCCATCTGGTGGACAAGGCGCGCGTCCTCATCCAGCGCATTCAGCAGATGTGGTTTCAGGCGTGTATGGGTGCCACGGGAACTGAGGACCGGGTAATAGATGCCGTGCTGGTCCAGCAGGTGCTGCCGGGCGGCATGCAGGGCGCGCTGGAGCGCGGTGGTCCCGGTCTTGGGCTGTCCTATATGCAATAGCAGCCGAGGCCGTGGGGCAGGGGATGAGGCGGTGTCGTCAGGGGGTGTTTCCATCATGGCGGCATCATAGTCGCCCCCTGATCTGCGCCAAGTGCCCTTTATGCTCCCGGCAAGGGTGGCGCTGTTGACAAGCCCCGCGACTCCCCATATAGCACGGCCACTCAGGCGCAGGGGGTAACCCCGCTTGTCTGGTTTGCAAAACTGAAGTGGTCACGATCCGGGTTGGAAAATACCCCGATCCTCTGGAATTCCACCGCATCGTTTCCATTAAGGGAAGCGTCTGCGGTTTTTGCGTTTTGCGGACGCGCGAGGCGCATATGACATTGAACGAGCTAGACGGGGAACCGGAATGCCGACGATCCAACAGCTGATCCGCAAGCCGCGGCAGCCCAAAGTAAAACGATCCAAGTCGATGCACCTGGAAGGGTGCCCGCAGAAGCGTGGCGTATGTACCCGCGTTTATACCACGACGCCGAAGAAGCCGAACTCGGCTATGCGTAAGGTTGCCAAGGTGCGCCTGACCAACGGTTTCGAGGTCATCAGCTATATTCCCGGCGAAAGCCACAACCTTCAGGAACACTCGGTTGTCCTGATCCGCGGCGGCCGGGTGAAAGACCTTCCGGGCGTGCGTTACCACATCCTGCGCGGTGTTCTCGATACCCAGGGTGTCAAAGACCGTAAGCAGCGCCGCTCGAAGTACGGCGCGAAGCGTCCGAAGTAAGGAGACGACAGATGTCCCGCCGCCACGCCGCCGAAAAACGCGAAGTGCTCCCCGACGCCAAGTATGGCGATCGGGTTCTCACCAAGTTCATGAACAACCTCATGCTCGACGGCAAGAAATCCGTCGCCGAGCGGATCGTCTACGGTGCGCTCGACCGGGTCGAGGGCAAGCTGAAGCGCTCCCCGATCGAGGTGTTCACCGAGGCCCTCGACAACGTGAAGCCTGCTGTCGAAGTCCGCTCCCGCCGGGTTGGCGGTGCGACCTACCAGGTTCCGGTCGAAGTGCGCCCGGAGCGCCGTGAGGCTCTGGCCATTCGCTGGCTGATCGCCGCCGCGCGCAACCGTAACGAAAACACCATGGAAGAGCGTCTTGCCGGCGAGCTGGCCGATGCGGTCAACAGCCGCGGTACCGCCGTCAAAAAGCGGGAAGACACTCACAAGATGGCCGACGCCAACAAAGCGTTCAGCCATTACCGCTGGTAAATTCACTTTCGCCTAAGGACCGAACCAATGGCACGCGAATATCCGCTCGAACGCTACCGCAACTTTGGGATCATGGCCCATATCGACGCAGGCAAGACCACCTGCTCGGAGCGGATCCTGTTCTACACCGGCAAATCCCACAACATCGGTGAGGTGCATGACGGCGCCGCAACGATGGACTGGATGGAGCAGGAGCAGGAGCGCGGCATCACGATCACGTCCGCCGCGACGACCACGTTCTGGCAGTGGCAGGAAGATCCCACCGCCGAGGGCACGGACGACACCAAGTTCCGCATGAACATCATCGACACCCCCGGTCACGTCGACTTCACCATCGAAGTCGAGCGTTCGCTGGCGGTTCTCGACGGTGCGATCTGTGTTCTCGACGCCAACGCCGGTGTTGAGCCCCAGACCGAAACCGTGTGGCGTCAGGCTGACCGCTACAAAGTGCCGCGGATCGTGTTCGTCAACAAGATGGACAAGATCGGCGCAGACTTCTTCAACTGCGTGCAGATGGTCGCAGACCGCACCGGCGCGATCCCGGCCCCGATCCAGATTCCGATCGGCGCTGAGACCGAGCTGGAAGGCATGGTCGACCTGATCACCATGGAAGAGTGGGTCTGGAAAGGCGAAGATCTGGGCGCGTCCTGGGTTCGTCAGCCGATCCGTGACGAACTGAAGGACACCGCAGACGAGTGGCGCGCCAAGCTCATCGAGAATGCTGTTGAGCAGGACGATGCGGCTATGGAAGCCTATCTCGAAGGCGAAGAGCCCGATGTTGCCACTCTGCGCAAGCTGATCCGTAAGGGCACGCTGTCGCTGTCCTTCGTTCCGGTTCTGTGTGGCTCCGCGTTCAAGAACAAGGGCGTCCAGCCCCTCCTGAACGCTGTTGTCGACTACCTGCCGAGCCCGCTCGACGTGGTTGACTACATGGGCTTCAAACCGGGCGACGAGGAAGAAGTTCGTAACATCGCGCGCCGCGCTGATGATGCGATGCCGTTTGCCGGTCTGGCGTTCAAAATCATGAACGACCCGTTCGTTGGCACCCTGACTTTCACCCGGATTTATTCCGGCGTGCTGAAGAAGGGCGACAACATCCTGAACTCCACCAAGGAGAACAAGGAACGCGTCGGTCGTATGATGATGATGCACTCGAACAACCGCGAAGAGATCGACGAGGCATTTGCCGGCGACATCATCGCGTTGGCGGGCCTGAAGGGCACCACCACGGGTGACACGCTCTGCGCGACCAACGACCCGGTGGTTCTGGAAACCATGACCTTCCCGGATCCGGTCATCGAAATCGCGGTCGAGCCCAAGACGAAGGCCGACCAAGAGAAGATGTCCGCCGGTCTGCAGCGTCTTGCAGCCGAGGATCCCTCCTTCCGCGTCGAAACCGACATCGAGTCCGGCCAGACCATCATGAAGGGTATGGGCGAACTTCACCTCGACATTCTGGTTGACCGCCTCAAGCGGGAATTCAAGGTCGAGGCGAACATCGGTGCCCCGCAGGTTGCCTATCGCGAGACCATCGGTCACGAGATCGAGCACACCTACACCCACAAGAAACAGTCGGGTGGTTCGGGTCAGTTCGCTGAGGTCAAGCTGATCATTTCGCCCACCGAGCCGGGCGAAGGCTACAGCTTCGAATCCCGCATCGTGGGTGGTTCGGTGCCGAAGGAATACATCCCCGGCGTCGAAAAGGGCATCCAGTCCGTCATGGACAGCGGCCCGCTGGCAGGCTTCCCGGTCATCGACTTCAAGGTCGCTCTGATCGACGGTAAGTTCCACGACGTGGACTCCAGCGTTCTGGCATTCGAGATCGCATCCCGGATGGCCATGCGTGAAGGTCTGCGCCGCGCTGGTGCGAAACTGCTTGAGCCGATCATGAAGGTCGAGGTCATCACGCCGGAAGAATATACCGGCGGCATCATCGGTGACCTGACCTCCCGTCGTGGTCAGGTGCAGGGCCAGGATACCCGTGGCAACGCGATCGCGATCGACGCTTTCGTGCCGCTGGCGAACATGTTCGGCTACATCAACACGCTGCGTTCCATGAGCTCGGGCCGCGCCCAGTTCACCATGCAGTTCGATCACTACGAGCCGGTTCCGCAGAACATCTCGGAAGAGATCCAGGCGAAGTACGCCTAAACCTAACGTGACGATGCGCGGTGCCCTCCGGCGCCGCGCATCCAATCCCCAAGACTAAAGGAGGCCATCATGGCTAAGGAAAAGTTTGCGCGTACGAAACCGCATGTGAACATCGGCACCGTGGGTCACGTTGACCACGGCAAGACGACGCTGACGGCTGCGATCACGAAGTATTTCGGTGACTTCCGCGCCTATGACCAGATCGACGGCGCGCCCGAAGAGAAGGCCCGCGGCATCACGATCTCGACTGCGCATGTGGAATACGAGACCGAAGCGCGTCACTACGCCCATGTCGACTGCCCCGGCCACGCTGACTATGTGAAGAACATGATCACCGGTGCGGCGCAGATGGACGGCGGCATTCTGGTTGTGAACGCAGCCGACGGCCCGATGCCCCAGACCCGCGAGCACATCCTGCTGGCCCGTCAGGTTGGCGTGCCCGCGCTGGTCGTGTTCATGAACAAGGTCGACCAGGTGGATGACGAGGAGCTTCTGGAGCTCGTCGAGATGGAAATCCGCGAACTGCTGTCGTCCTACGAGTTCCCCGGCGACGATATCCCGATCGTTGCGGGCTCCGCTCTGGCGGCGATGGAAGGCCGTGACCCGGAAATCGGCGAGAACAAGATCCGCGAACTGATGGCGGCTGTCGACGACTACATCCCGACGCCCGAGCGCGCCGTGGACCAGCCGTTCCTGATGCCGATCGAAGACGTGTTCTCGATCTCGGGCCGCGGCACCGTTGTGACCGGCCGTGTCGAGCGTGGCGTCGTCAACGTGGGTGACGAACTGGAAATCGTGGGCATCCGCGACACCAAGAAAACCACCTGCACCGGCGTCGAAATGTTCCGCAAGCTGCTGGATCGCGGGGAAGCCGGCGACAACATCGGCGCCCTGCTGCGCGGCATCGACCGTGAAGGCGTCGAGCGTGGTCAGGTTCTGTGTAAGCCGGGTTCGGTGAAGCCGCACACGAAGTTCGAGGCCGAAGCCTACATCCTCACCAAAGAGGAAGGTGGCCGTCACACTCCGTTCTTTGCGAACTACCGCCCGCAGTTCTACTTCCGGACCACGGACGTCACCGGCACCGTCACGCTGCCCGAGGGCACCGAGATGGTCATGCCCGGCGACAACCTGAAGTTCGCCGTTGAACTGATCGCGCCGATCGCCATGGAAGACGGTCTGCGCTTCGCCATCCGCGAAGGCGGCCGCACCGTCGGCGCCGGCGTCGTCTCGAAAATCATCGAGTAACGAAAAAATACCTTCGGGTTCGACGTGGGCCTCCGGGATGATCCGGGGGCCCACCTATCAACTCCAACGCCGCGAAAGGCACTAAAATGCAGAGCCAAAACATTCGCATTCGGCTGAAAGCGTTCGACTACCGGGTCCTGGATGCCAGCACCCAGGAGATCGTCAGCACCGCGAAACGGACGGGCGCCCAGGTGCGTGGCCCGATCCCGCTGCCGAACAAGATCGAAAAGTTCACGGTCCTCCGTGGCCCGCATATCGACAAGAAGTCGCGCGACCAGTGGGAAATCCGCACCCACAAGCGTCTTCTCGACATCATTGACCCGACCCCGCAGACCGTGGACGCGCTCATGAAGCTCGACCTCGCTGCCGGTGTCGACGTCGAGATCAAGGTTTAAGGAGGGCTTCCCCAGATGTTGCGCTCTGGCGTTATCGCAAAGAAGGTCGGGATGACCCGTATCTTCCAAGAAGACGGCAAACAGATTCCTGTTACCGTTCTTCAACTCGACAAACTGCAGGTCGTCGCTCAGCGTACGGCCGAGAAGGACGGCTACACCGCCATCCAGCTCGGCGCCGGTACCGCAAAAGCGAAGCGGACCTCGCAGGCCATGCGCGGTCACTTCTCCGCCGCTAAGGTCGAACCCAAGCGGAAGATCGCGGAATTCCGCGTCGCCGCTGAGAACCTGATCGCGGTCGGTGAGGAAATCACCGCCGATCATTACTTCGCAGGCCAGTTCGTGGACGTGTCCGGCACCTCCATCGGTAAGGGCTTCCAAGGGGCGATGAAGCGTCACAACTTCGGTGGTCTGCGGGCCTCCCATGGTGTGTCGATCTCTCACCGTGCCCACGGCTCTACCGGTCAGTGTCAGGATCCGGGCCGCGTCTTCAAAGGTAAGAAGATGGCCGGTCACATGGGTGCTGCGCGTGTTACCACCCAGAACCTGCAGGTCGTCCAGACCGACGCCGACCGTGGCCTGATCATGGTCAAAGGCGCCGTTCCGGGCTCCAAAGGTGGCTGGGTCACGATCAAGGACGCCGTCAAGAAACCGTTCCCCGAGAACGCGATCCTGCCCGGTGCCCTGCGTTCCGCAGCCGAAGCCGCCGCGAAAGCTGCCGAGGAAGCCGCCGCTCAGGCCGCTGCCGAGGAAGAAGCCGCCGCAAAGGCCGCCGCTGAGGAGCAAGCTGCTCAGGAAGCCGCTGCCCTGAAGGAGGCTGAGGCTTCCATCGAGGCCGAGAAGAAGGAAGGCGAAGAATGAAACTCGACGTGATCAAACTGGACGCGGGCTCCGCCGGCTCCGTCGATCTCGACGACGAGATCTTCGGCCTGGAACCCCGTGCCGACATCCTGCACCGTGTGGTCCGCTGGCAGCGCAACAAAGCGCAGGCTGGCACCCACAAGGTGAAAACCCGGTCTGAGACCTCCTACTCGACCAAGAAGATCTATCGCCAGAAGGGCACCGGCGGCGCACGCCACGGTGACCGCAACGCGCCGATCTTCCGTAAGGGTGGTATCTACAAAGGTCCGACCCCGCGGTCCCACGCCCACGATCTTCCCAAGAAGATCCGCAAGCTGGGTCTGAAACATGCGCTGAGCTCCAAGGCCGCGTCCGGCAACCTGGTTGTCCTGGACAACATCGATCTGGCCGAAGCCAAGACCTCGGTCCTGGCCCGTCAGGTCAAGGAGCTGGGCTGGAAGCGCGTCCTGATCATTGACGGCTCCGAGGTGAACGAAAGCTTCTCCAAGGCCGCCGCCAACATCAAGGGTCTGGACGTCCTGCCGAGCATGGGCGCTAACGTGATGGACATCCTGAAGCGTGACACTCTCGTGATCACGAAGGCGGGTGTCGAAGCTCTGGAGGCTCGACTGAAATGAGTGCGAAGCCGCAACATTACGACGTGATCCGCAAGCCGGTGATCACCGAGAAGGCCACCATGGCCTCCGAGGCGAACGCCGTCGTTTTTGAGGTCTCCGTCGATTCGACCAAACCCCAGATCAAAGAAGCGATCGAAGAGCTCTTCGGCGTGAAGGTGAAGGCCGTGAACACGACCATCACCAAGGGTAAAGTCAAGCGCTTCCGCGGCCAGCTCGGCAAGCGGAAAGACGTCAAAAAAGCCTATGTGACCCTCGAGGAGGGGAACACTATTGACGTGACCACGGGCCTCTAATACAGGAGCCCATCACCATGGCCCCGGTCGATCCGGGGCCTTGGTTTTTTGTAAGAACCGCTCCCGTTTCGTGGGAGCGCAAAGCTACGGAAGACAGAAAGCATGGCACTCAAGTCGTATAAACCGACGACGCCTGGCCAGCGCGGGCTGGTTCTGATCGACCGTTCGGAGCTTTGGAAAGGTCGCCCCGTCAAGGCCCTTACTCAGGGTCTGACGAAGAACGGCGGCCGGAACAACACCGGACGGATCACGATGCGCCGCCGCGGCGGCGGGGCGAAGCGTCTCTACCGCATCGTCGACTTCAAGCGGAACAAATTCGACGTGTCCGCAGTCGTCGCACGGATCGAATATGACCCGAACCGGACCGCGTTCATCGCGCTGATCCAGTACGAAGACGGTGAGCAGACCTACATTCTCGCTCCCCAGCGTCTCGCAATCGGTGACAAGATCATTTCCTCGGCCAAGGCCGATGTGAAGCCCGGCAACGCGATGCCCTTCTCCGGCATGCCGATCGGAACGATCGTCCACAACATCGAGATGAAGCCCGGCAAGGGCGGCCAGATCGCACGCGCCGCGGGCACCTATGCCCAGTTCGTCGGTCGTGACGGTGGCTACGCTCAGATTCGCCTGTCCTCGGGCGAGCTGCGCATGGTGCGTCAGGAATGCATGGCAACCGTTGGTGCCGTGTCGAACCCCGACAACAGCAACCAGAACCTCGGCAAAGCCGGCCGCAACCGTCACCTGGGCAAGCGCCCGTCGGTGCGTGGTGTGGTCATGAACCCGGTCGATCACCCGCATGGCGGTGGTGAAGGCCGGACCTCGGGCGGTCGTAACCCGGTTACGCCGTGGGGTAAGCCGACGAAGGGTGCTCGCACTCGCAACAAAAACAAGGCGTCCAGCAAGCTGATCATCCGCTCGCGGCACGCCAAGAAGAAGGGGCGCTGATCCATGTCGCGCGCTGTCTGGAAAGGCCCGTTTGTCGACGCTTACGTCCTCAAAAAGGCCGAAAAATCCCGCGAGTCGGGCCGCAACGAGGTCATCAAGATCTGGTCGCGCCGTTCGACTATCCTGCCCCAGTTCGTGGGCCTCACCTTTGGTGTCTACAACGGTCACAAGCACATTCCGGTGAACGTGTCCGAAGACATGATCGGCCAGAAGTTCGGTGAGTATTCGCCGACCCGGACCTACTACGGTCACGCGGCTGATAAGAAAGCGAAGAGGAAATAAGTCATGGGCAAGGAAAAGAACCCTCGCCGCGTGGCAGAGAATGAAGCGCTGGCCAAGGCGCGGATGCTCCGCACCAGCCCCCAGAAGCTGAACCTCGTGGCTCAGATGATCCGCGGCAAGAAAGTCGACAAGGCTATGGCCGAGCTGACCTTCTCCAAGAAGCGGATCGCCGCAGACGTGAAGAAATGTCTTCAGTCCGCCATCGCCAACGCCGAGAACAACCATAATCTCGACGTGGATGAGCTGATCGTCGCCGAAGCCTATGTCGGCAAGAACCTGACCATGAAGCGCGGTCGTCCGCGGGCGCGTGGCCGGTTCGGTCGGATCGTCAAGCCGTTCTCGGAACTGACGATCACCGTGCGTCAAGTTGAGGAGCAAGCCTAATGGGACATAAGGTCAATCCGATCGGCATGCGCCTCCAGGTCAACCGCACCTGGGACAGCCGCTGGTATGCCGACACCAAGGATTACGGTGATCTGCTGCTCGAAGATATCGCGATCCGCGAATTCATCGAGACCGAGTGCAAGCAGGCCGGCATCAGCCGCGTCATCATCGAGCGTCCGCACAAGAAGTGCCGCGTTACGATCCATACCGCCCGCCCCGGTGTTATCATCGGTAAGAAGGGTGCGGACATCGAGGTGCTTCGCAAGAAGCTGGCCAAGATGACCGACAGCGAGCTGCACCTCAACATCGTTGAAGTGCGCAAGCCGGAACTGGATGCCGCGCTGGTCGCCGAGTCGATCGCGCAACAGCTGGAGCGTCGTGTCAGCTTCCGCCGTGCCATGAAGCGTTCGGTTCAGAACGCCATGCGCATGGGTGCGCTGGGTATCCGGGTTAACGTCGCGGGCCGCCTTGGCGGCGCCGAGATCGCTCGGACCGAATGGTATCGCGAAGGTCGCGTGCCGCTGCACACCCTGCGGGCCGATATCGACTACGCCCATGCCGAGGGCTCGACCCCCTATGGCATCATCGGTGTGAAGGTCTGGATCTTCAAAGGCGAGATCATGGAGCATGACCCGTCTGCTCGTGACCGTCGTCACACGGAGCTCCAGGAAAGCGGCGGCGGCTCCCGTCCGCGTCGCGATCGCTGAGGAGAACTGACAGATGCTTCAACCTAAGCGTACAAAATACCGCAAGATGCACAAAGGCCGGATTCACGGCCAGGCAAAAGGCGGTTTCGACCTGAACTTCGGGTCTTTCGGTCTTAAGGCTGTTCAGCCCGAGCGCGTCACCGCGCGTCAGATCGAAGCAGCCCGTCGCGCCATGACCCGGCACATGAAACGTCAGGGTCGTGTCTGGATCCGTATCTTCCCGGATACGCCCGTGACCTCCAAGCCCACCGAAGTCCGGATGGGTAAGGGTAAAGGTTCCGTGGATTTCTGGGCAGCCAAGGTGAAACCGGGCCGCGTCATGTTTGAACTTGACGGTGTGTCCGAATCCGTGGCAAGGGAAGCGCTCCGTCTCGCAGCGATGAAGCTTCCGGTCAAAACCCGGATCGTCGAGCGCGAAGACTGGTAAGGTTTTCAGCCGGACCCCCGGAAATTCTTCTGGGGGTTCGGTGCTTTGTTGGAAAAGCGCCGCCGCTCAATGCCCCGCGTGACGGGGGGTGTGGTGACTTCTGATAAGAGGATGAGGCGAATGAACGCCCAGGAATTGAGAGAGAAGACGCCCGACCAGCTCCGTGACGAGCTGTCGAGCCTCAAGAAAGAGAGCTTCAACCTGCGTTTCCAGCAGGCCACCGGCTCCATCGAGAACACCGCCCGGATGCGTCAGGTCCGCCGCGCTGCTGCGCGTGTGAAGACCATCCTGAACGAGAAAGCGGCCCAGGCCGCGCAGGCTGAGTAAGCGGAGCCAGACGCATGCCCAAACGAATTCTCCAAGGCACCGTGACCGGCGACCAGAACGACCAGACGGTTACCGTCTCTGTCGAGCGCCGCTTCACGCACCCGGTTCTGAAAAAGACGATCCGGAAGTCTAAGAAATACCGCGCACATGATGCGCAGAACCAGTTCAAGATCGGCGACAGCGTCCGCATTCAGGAATGTGCGCCGATCTCGAAAACCAAACGCTGGGAGGTGGTGACCGCCTCCTAAGGCGCAAACCACACCTGGTTTGATCGAAACCCTGGGGGTAAGGCCAGAGAGGCCCCCCATAGGTCGGGAGAAACCCTATGATCCAGATGCAGACTAATCTGGATGTCGCTGACAACTCCGGTGCACGCCGGGTTCAGTGCATCAAGGTCCTCGGCGGGTCCAAGCGGAAATACGCATCCGTTGGCGACATCATTGTGGTGTCCGTCAAGGAAGCCATTCCGCGCGGCCGCGTGAAGAAAGGTGACGTCCGCAAGGCCGTCGTCGTCCGCACCGCCAAGGAAGTGCGTCGCGAAGATGGCACCGCCATCCGCTTTGATCGCAACGCCGCCGTCATCCTCAACAACAACAACGAGCCGGTCGGCACCCGTATCTTCGGGCCGGTGGTTCGTGAGCTTCGCGCGAAGAACTTCATGAAGATCATCTCGCTCGCTCCGGAGGTGCTGTAAGATGGCTGCTAAACTGAAAAAGGGCGACAAGGTCGTCGTGCTGACCGGCAAGGACAAGGGCAAGCAGGGCGAAATCGCCTCTGTCGACCCGAAATCCGGCAAGGCCGTGGTCGAGGGCGTGAACGTGGCGATCCGTCATACGCGTCAGACCCAGACGAGCCAGGGCGGCCGTCAGCCCAAGGCGATGCCGATCGAACTCAGCAACCTCGCCTTCCTCGATGCCAACGGCAAAGCGACCCGCGTCGGCTTCCGCACGGAAGACGGCAAAAAGGTTCGGTTCGCCAAGACCACGGGAGACGTGATCTGATGCTCGACGCGACCACCTATACCCCGCGTCTCAAGACGCTCTACAGCGACACGATCCGCGGCGCTCTGAAGGAAGAATTTTCCTACAAGAACGACATGCAGATCCCGCGTCTGGACAAAATCGTCCTGAACATCGGCTGCGGCGCCGAAGCGGTTCGTGACAGCAAGAAGGTCAAATCCGCTCAGGACGACCTGACTGCGATCGCCGGCCAGCGCGCCGTCGTGAACAAGGCCAAGAAATCCATCGCGGGCTTCCGGGTCCGTGAAGAAATGCCGCTGGGCGTCAAGGTGACCCTGCGCGGCGAGCGGATGTATGAATTCCTCGACCGTCTGATCACCATTGCGATGCCCCGTATCCGCGACTTCCGCGGTGTGAGCGGGAAAAGCTTCGACGGCCGTGGCAACTACGCCATGGGTCTGAAAGAGCACATCGTGTTCCCCGAGATCAACTTCGACAAAGTCGATGAGACCTGGGGCATGGACATCGTCGTCTGCACCACCGCGAAAACCGACGCGGAAGCGAAGTCGCTGTTGAAGCATTTCAACATGCCGTTCAACAGCTGATCGCGGGAAGGGATAGAATACATGGCTAAGAAATCTATGGTCGAACGCGAGAAGAAGCGTCAGCGCCTGGTGGCGAAATACGCTTCCAAACGCGCCGCTCTCAAAGAGATCGTGAGCGACGAATCCAAACCGATGGAAGAGCGGTTCCGGGCTTCGCTGAAGCTGGCTGAACTGCCCCGCAATTCCTCGGCCACGCGGCTTCACAACCGCTGCCAGCTGACCGGCCGGCCGCGCGCGTATTACCGCAAACTCAAAATGTCGCGGATCATGCTGCGTGATCTGGCCTCCAATGGTCAGATCCCCGGCATGGTCAAGTCCAGCTGGTAAGGGGGAGCAGAAATGAACGATCCTCTTGGTGATATGCTGACCCGGATTCGCAACGCACAGATGCGGGGCAAATCCACGGTTCGCACCCCCGCTTCCAAGCTGCGCGCCTGGGTTCTCGATGTGCTGGCCGACGAAGGCTACATCCGCGGCTACGATAAAGTCGCTGACAGCAAGCATCCCGAACTTGAGATCAGCCTCAAGTATTTCGAAGGCACCCCGGTTATCCGCGAAGTGAAGCGGGTCTCCAAGCCGGGCCGCCGGGTGTATATGTCCGTCAAGGACATCCCCTCGGTGCGTCAAGGCCTCGGTGTCTCCATCGTCTCCACGTCTCGCGGCGTGATGTCGGATGCAGCGGCTCGCAACGCCAATGTTGGCGGCGAAGTCCTCTGCACGGTCTTCTAAGGAGGGAATGGCAATGTCTCGTATTGGCAAACGTCCGGTCGAGCTGCCGTCGGGAGTTCAGGCTTCCGTCTCCGGCCAGACCGTCGAAGTGAAGGGCCCCAAAGGTGCCCGGACCTTTACCGCAACTGATGATGTAACCCTTGAGGTCAACGACAACGTCATCACCGTCACGCCGCGCGGCAAATCCAAGCGCGCCCGCCAGCAGTGGGGCATGTCCCGCACGATGGTTGGCAACTTGGTCACCGGCGTCACCGACGGTTTCAAGAAGAACCTCGAAATCCAGGGCGTGGGTTATCGGGCACAGATGCAGGGCAACACCCTGAAGCTGTCGCTCGGCCTGTCGCACGAAGTGAACTTCGAGGTGCCGGAAGGTGTTTCGGTTACCTGCCCTAAGCAGACCGAGATCATCGTCGAAGGCACTGATGAGCAGCTCGTCGGTCAGGTCGCGGCCAACATCCGCGCCTGGCGGAAGCCGGAGCCCTATAAGGGCAAAGGTATCCGCTACAAGGACGAGTATATCTTCCGCAAGGAAGGCAAGAAGAAGTAAGGACGCGCACAATGGCAAACAGCAAGAGAGACCTGTTCCTGAAGCGCCGCCTGCGCGTCCGGAACAAACTGCGGAAAATGAATGCAGGGCGCGTGCGCCTGAGCGTTCACCGCTCCAACAAGAACATCAGCGTGCAGCTGATCGACGATGTGAACGGCGTGACGCTCGCTTCGGCCTCCTCGCTCGAGAAGGATCTGGGCCTGGTCGGCAAGAACAACGTCGAGGCCGCTTCGAAAGTCGGTTCGACGATCGCAGAGCGTGCCAAGAAGGCCGGTGTGGAAGAATGCTACTTCGACCGCGGCGGTTTCCTGTTTCACGGGAAGGTTAAGGCTCTCGCCGACGCCGCCCGTGAAGGCGGCCTCAAGTTCTAAGGAGACGATAGATGGCAGAACGTGATAACCGCCGGGGCAACCGTCGCGACCGCGACGAAACCCCGGAATTCGCCGATCGTCTGGTTGCGATCAACCGTGTGTCCAAGACCGTCAAAGGCGGTAAGCGTTTCGGCTTTGCCGCGCTTGTCGTCGTAGGCGATCAGAAGGGCCGCGTCGGCTTCGGCAAAGGTAAGGCCAAGGAGGTCCCCGAGGCCATCCGTAAGGCGACCGAACAGGCGAAGCGCGGCATGATCCGCGTGCCGCTGCGCGAAGGCCGCACCCTGCACCACGATATTGAGGGCCGTCATGGCGCGGGCCGCATCGTGATGCGCTCGGCACCCACCGGGACCGGCATCATTGCCGGTGGTCCGATGCGCGCCGTGTTCGAGATGCTGGGCGTTCAGGATGTGGTGGCGAAATCCATCGGCACCCAGAACCCCTACAACATGATCCGCGCCACGCTGGACGGTCTCCGCAAGGAGAGCAGCCCGCGTCTGGTCGCCCAGCGTCGTGGCAAGAAGGTCGCCGACATCCTCAAAAAGGATGACGCGCCGGCCGAGCCCGCCGAAGCGTAAGGAGACCAGCACATGGCAAAGACCATCGTCGTTAAGCAGATCGGTTCCCCGATCCGCCGTCCCGCCGTTCAGCGCGCTACGCTGAAAGGCCTCGGCCTCGACAAGATGCACCGCACCCGTGAACTGGAGGACACTCCTTCGGTTCGCGGCATGGTCGCCAAGATCCCGCACCTCGTCGAGATCGTCGAAGAGCGCGGCTAAGCGGCCCTTGGCCCGGTATGACGGGCCTGCAACAGATTAAAACGCCCTCCGGTTTTCCGGGGGGCGTTTTTCGTTTCCGGAAGCGGCTCGCGCCAGTGTGATCGCGGGCGCGGGATCGCGGGACTTGTCATGGGCGACGGCGATTGCCTTGATGGTGTGGCGATCTATCTGCTTGCCCACCCAACCGGAGGTTATTTCATGCGCCAGACCCGTCGATCCTTTCTTGTGACAGCCGCTGCAAGCGCCAGCGCCGTCACCGTCCTTCCCTTTGCCGCGCGCGCGGAGGCTCATATGGGCGATACGTTCGAAACCGACGCGGGCCCCATCACCGTGCACCCGGTCGCGCATGCGTCCTTTGTCATGGAGACGCCGGCAGGTGTAATTTATGTCGATCCGGTCGGTGGAGCCGAGAAATTCGCGGATCTTCCCGCGCCCGCTTTGATCCTTATCACCCATGAGCATGGCGATCATTTCGATCCCGAAACGCTCACGGCGCTGGCCGGAGACGGGGTGGAGATGATCACCAACCCCGCCGTTCACGAAAAGCTGCCCGAAGAGTTGAAGGCCACCGCCCGTCAGATCGGCAATGGCGAGCGGGATATGTTCGGGGACGTGTCGATCGACGCCATTCCGGCGCAGAACACGACCGAAGAGCGGATGAACTATCACCCGCCCGGCCGCGACAATGGCTATGTGCTGGCCTTTGGCGACTTCAAGGTCTACATTTCGGGCGATACCGAGCCGACGCCCGAGATGCTGGCGCTGGAGGACATCGACCTGTGCTTCCTGTGTATGAACCTGCCCTTCACAATGACCGCCGAACAAGCGGCCGAGGCGGTGGCGGAGTTCAAGCCGACCTACGTCTATCCCTATCACTATCGTGGACAGGACGGCGGCACGCAGGACCCCGAGCATTTCGCCGAACTGGTCGGCGCGGCGTCTGAGGTTCGCATGGGTGATTGGTATGCCCCCGGCGAGCTTTGAGCGCCAAAGTCTGATCTAAAGGAGAACACCCCGGCGCACGCGTCGGGGTTTTCTGCGTCTGTAGCCTGCGTTCTACTGTCGCGGGTGCAGCGGTCCCGTGCGGGCGGACAGACGGGCAGGGGCGACAGCCCTTGATCGGGGCGCGCGCGGCAGCTATACGCCCGCAGTGGCCTTAGGCCCGATTCACGAAAATCATCAAACGCCGTGGTTGTCCCATACGTCGCTCGGGGGGCACATCCGGCAAGGAGAAGCGACAATGAAACTTCATGAACTCCGTCCCGCTGACGGCTCCACCCACAGCAAAAAGCGCGTTGGCCGTGGTCCCGGCTCCGGCAAGGGTAAAACCGCCGGTCGTGGTATCAAGGGTCAGAAATCCCGCTCGGGTGTGGCGCTGAACGGCTACGAGGGTGGCCAGATGCCGCTCTACCAGCGTCTGCCGAAGCGCGGCTTCAACAAGCCGAACCGCAAGAAATTCGCGGTGGTGAACCTCGGCCTGCTGCAGAAATTCATCGACGCCAAGAAGATCGACACCTCCGCCGCCATCACCGAAGATGCGCTGGTCGCAAGCGGTCTGGTCCGTCGTAAACTGGACGGCGTGCGCGTTCTGGCAAAGGGCGATTTCTCGGCCAAGGTCGAGCTGAACGTCACCGGCGCCTCCAAGCAGGCGGTTGAGCTGATCGAGAAAGCTGGCGGTTCTGTGACCCTGCCCAGCACGGCGGCTGCCGAATAAGTGGTTGTGGGCGGCGTCCTCGCCGCTTACATCACTTCATGTTTTTCCGCGCCGCCGACCGGGAAACGGTCCGGCGGCGCCGTCATGTAAGAGAGACCGCGAATGGCATCCGCAGCAGAGCAAATGGCGGCGAACATGAGCTGGGGCGCGCTTGGCAAGGCCACTGAGCTCCGCCAGCGCATCTTCTTCACCCTGGGTCTTCTGATCGTCTACCGACTGGGCACCTATATTCCCGTGCCGGGTATCGACGGCGGTGCCCTCCGCGACTTCATGGAGCAAGCCTCCGCAGGGATCGGCGGCATTCTGTCGATGTTCACCGGCGGCGCGCTTGGCCGGATGGGTATCTTTGCCCTCGGCATCATGCCCTACATCTCCGCCTCAATCATCGTGCAGCTTCTGACGGCGCTTGTGCCGCAGCTAGAGCAGCTGAAGAAAGAGGGCGAGCAGGGCCGCAAGAAAATCAACCAATACACCCGCTGGGGCACTGTCCTCATCGCCACGTTCCAGGCCTACGGGCTTGCCGTGTCGCTGGAAGCGGGCGATCTGGTCACCGATCCGGGCTGGTTCTTCCGTGCCGCGACCGTCATCACGCTGGTGGGTGGCACCATGTTCCTGATGTGGCTGGGCGAGCAGATCACCGCGCGCGGTGTCGGCAACGGCATTTCGCTGATCATCTTCGTTGGCATTATCGCTGAAATCCCTGCCGCGCTGGCCCAGTTCCTGAGCCAAGGCCGGTCGGGCGCGATCAGCCCTGTGATCATCGTGGGCGTGATCGTGATGGTGATCGCGACCATTGCCTTTGTCGTGTTCATGGAGCGCGCGCTGCGCAAGATCCATATCCAGTATCCGCGCCGTCAGGTGGGGATGAAGGTGTTCGATGGCGGCTCCAGCCACCTGCCGATCAAAGTGAACCCGGCGGGCGTGATCCCGGCAATCTTTGCCTCGTCCCTGCTGCTGCTGCCCACGACCATCTCGACCTTCTCGGGTGCCGATTCCGGCCCGGTCATGTCGACGATCCTTGCCTATTTCGGGCCGGGTCAGCCGCTCTATCTGCTGTTCTTCACGGCGATGATCGTGTTCTTCACCTACTTCTATACGTTCAACGTCGCCTTCAAGCCCGACGACGTCGCCGACAACCTCAAGAACCAGAACGGCTTCATCCCCGGTATCCGTCCGGGCAAGAAGACCGAGGACTACCTGTCCTATGTGGTGACGCGGGTTCTGGTGCTCGGCTCCGGCTATCTGGCGCTCGTGGCGCTGCTGCCCGAGATCCTGCGCGCGCAGCTGGCCATTCCGTTCTATTTCGGCGGCACCTCGGTCCTGATCGTTGTGTCGGTTACCATGGACACCATTCAGCAGATCCAGTCGCACCTGCTGGCGCATCAGTACGAAGGTCTGATCGAAAAATCTCAACTTCGCGGTAAGAAGCGGGGCGGACGTAAAGGGACAGCACGCAGATGAACATTATCCTTCTTGGGCCCCCCGGAGCAGGCAAAGGCACACAAGCCCGCACGCTCGTGGAGGAGAGGGGCATGATCCAGCTTTCGACCGGCGACATGCTGCGCGAAGCCAAGGACAGTGGCACCGAGATGGGCAAACGCGTCGCCGACGTGATGGCCCGCGGGGAACTGGTCACCGACGAGATCGTCATCGGCCTGATCCGCGAGAAGCTGGAAGGCGAAAACGGCGGCGGGTTCATTTTTGACGGGTTCCCCCGGACGCTGGCACAGGCCGATGCGCTGGACGCGCTGATGGCTGAAACCGGTCAGACGCTGGACGCTGTGATCGAACTGTCGGTCGAAGATGATGCACTGGTTGCTCGGATCACCGGGCGCTCCACCTGCGCGAATTGCGGCGAGGTCTACCACGACGTGACCAAGCCCATTCCCGCGGATGGCAAGTGCACCAATTGCGGCGGCACCGAGTTCAAGCGCCGGGCGGACGACAATGAAGACGCTCTGAAGAACCGGTTGATGGAATACTACAAGAAGACCTCGCCGCTGCTGGGCTTCTACTATGCCAAGGACATGCTGAAACGTGTCGATGGGCTGGCCCCGATGGCCGAGGTGAAAGCCTCCATCGCGGCGATCCTGGACTGATCAGCCAGTTCTTGACAAAGCGGGTAGGGCGGGGTTGACCGCTGCGCGGAAAGCGCATAGGCAACGCTCTCTCTCATGAGAATCGCGGTTTTCGGGCCCTTCGGGGCCCGTCCGATTCGCAGAGATCATCGGCCCGAGGGCGTTACGCTTTCGGGCTTCTGTTGTGAAAAAAGGTTCCGGTGCTACGGAACCGCAACCGAAGGAAGACACCTTGGCACGTATCGCTGGCGTCAACATTCCGACGGGCAAACGGGTTCCGATTGCCCTCACGTATATCCACGGTATCGGCGACGATTCCGCACGCAGCATCTGCGAAGCGGTTGGCATCGACCTGACCCGCCGTGTGAACGAACTTTCCGACGCCGAAGTGCTCGCTGTGCGTGAGCATATCGACGCCAACTTTACCGTCGAAGGCGACCTGCGCCGTGAAGTGCAGATGAACGTCAAGCGTCTGATGGACCTCGGCTGCTACCGCGGTCTGCGTCATCGTCGCAACCTGCCCGTGCGCGGTCAGCGCACCCATACCAACGCCCGCACCCGTAAAGGTCCTGCGAAGGCGATTGCTGGTAAGAAGAAGTAAGGGGAGGATCGACAGATGGCTCGCGAAAAGACCCGCACAAAGAAGAAAGAGCGTAAGAACATCGCCGCTGGCGTGGCGCATGTGAACAGCTCGTTCAACAACACCAAGATCCTGATCTCCGACGTTCAGGGCAACGCCATTTCGTGGTCCTCCGCCGGGACCATGGGCTTCAAAGGGTCGCGGAAATCCACGCCCTATGCTGCTCAGATGGCTGCCGAGGACGCGGGCAAGAAAGCCCAGGAACATGGCGTCAAGACCCTCGAAGTCGAGGTTCAGGGCCCCGGTTCTGGCCGTGAGAGCGCCCTGCGCGCTCTGGCCGCGGCTGGCTTCAACATCACGTCTATCCGTGATGTGACGCCGATCGCGCACAATGGCTGCCGCCCGCCGAAGCGTCGCCGCGTCTGATCTTTACGGGACGCGCGGGTCATGGCCCGCGCGGTTTCCTTACGTCATTTGAACCTCGGGCGTTCCCGACCACCGGACCATGGGCCGGGAACAGGTATGGAGGCGACAAAACATGATCCACAAGAACTGGCAGGAACTGATCAAGCCCACGCAGCTGGACGTCAAGCCGGGCAATGACCCTGCGCGTCAGGCGACCGTGGTTGCTGAACCGCTGGAGCGGGGCTTCGGTCTGACGCTGGGCAACGCGCTGCGTCGGGTTCTCCTGTCGTCGCTGCAAGGCGCGGCGATCACCTCTGTGCATATCGACAACGTGCTGCACGAGTTCTCCTCCGTTGCCGGTGTCCGCGAGGACGTGACCGACATCGTGCTGAACCTCAAAGGCGTCTCCATCCGCATGGATGTGGACGGGCCCAAGCGGGTTTCGATCTCGGTCAAAGGGCCGAGCGTCGTGACCGCAGGCGACATTGCCGAGACCGCAGGCATCGAGATCCTGAACAAGGATCACGTCATCTGCCACCTCGACGATGGTGCCGACCTCTATGTCGAGCTGACGGTGAACACCGGCAAAGGCTATGTGGCCGCCGACAAAAACCGCCCGGAAGACGCGCCCATCGGTCTGATCCCGATCGACGCGATCTATTCGCCGGTCAAGAAGGTGTCCTATGACGTGCAGCCGACCCGTGAAGGTCAGGTGCTCGACTATGACAAGCTGACGCTGAAAATCGAAACCGATGGCTCGCTCACTCCTGACGACGCTGTCGCCTTCGCCGCCCGGATACTGCAGGACCAGCTGTCGATCTTCGTCAACTTCGACGAACCCGAAAGCGCCCAGCGTCAGGACGAGGACGACGGGCTCGAGTTCAACCCGCTTCTGCTGAAGAAGGTGGACGAACTGGAACTGTCCGTGCGTTCGGCAAACTGCCTGAAGAACGACAACATCGTCTACATCGGCGACCTGATCCAGAAAACCGAAGCCGAGATGCTCCGCACCCCGAACTTCGGCCGCAAGTCGCTGAACGAGATCAAGGAAGTGTTGTCCGGCATGGGGCTGCACCTCGGCATGGATGTCGAGGAATGGCCGCCGGAAAACATCGAAGATCTGGCTAAGAAATTCGAAGACCAGTTCTGAGAATTCAGTCGGGGGGCGGCGGTGCTGTCCCCCGATCCAAGACCGGGCACATGCCCCAAGGAGAGCGGCTGACACGCATCGGCCGCCGGACAAAGCAAAACCACGCTACTGGAGTTAGAAAATGCGTCACGCACGAGGCTATCGCCGCCTTAACCGCACCCACGAACACCGCAAGGCGCTGTTCGCCAACATGGCCGGCTCGCTGATCGAGCACGAGCAGATCAAGACGACCCTGCCCAAGGCCAAAGAACTGCGCCCGATCATCGAAAAGCTGATCACCCTTGGCAAACGTGGCGATCTGCACGCCCGCCGTCAGGCCGGTGCCCGTCTTAAGCAAGACGCCTATGTGGCGAAACTGTTCGACGTTCTGGGCCCCCGCTACGCCGAGCGTCAGGGCGGCTATGTCCGTATCCTGAAAGCGGGCTTCCGCTATGGTGATATGGCGCCGATGGCGATCATCGAGTTCGTCGACCGCGACGTTGACGCGAAAGGCGCAGGCGACCGTGCCCGCGTCGAAGCAGAAGACGCAGCAGAGGCATAAGCCCCACGCGCATCTGCCGCTGAGTTGCGACAGAAGTTAATTCCGTTACGGAAAGCCCCGCCCTCGGCGGGGCTTTTTTGTTGATCTGCGGACGGTATTTCGCGTTCACTTTCGTCAGCGACAGGTTGAGCCACGGCAGACCAATGAATTTCCCTTCCCGCACTTTGAAGTTGACGAACCTTCGGGGCGCTAGTGTAGAAGTTGTCCATGCTTGATAAGTCTGGAATCGAAGCTCAGCTGGCGCAGCTCGCCGAATTATCCCCCAAAGGGTATTTCGTCGGTTTGCATATTCGCTTTGCCGCGCCGCTCTATACGTTCCAGACATACGATCAGGCATGGATCAATCATTACACCGCGCAGGCCTATGCTATGCGCGACCCGATGATTGCCTGGGGGTTCTCTATGGAAGGGGCGACCCGCTGGAGCGAGCTAGAGATACCGGATCCATTCGGGATCATGGATGAGGCCGCGAAGTTCGGCCTGCGTTTCGGCGCGTCCGTGTCCTGTGGTCCGATCTCGTCACGCACCATCGCGGGAATCGCACGCGCGGATCGGGAATACGAGGAGGACGAGATCGCGACTGCCATCGCCATCATACGCCGTCTTCACGATATTACCGAACCACCGGACTCGTTAACCCAGGCGCAAATTGATGCTCTGCGGTTAATAGCGGCAGGGGATCGACACGCTGCCGCAGCCGCAAAACTCAACATCTCGGAAAGCGCGCTCAAGGCCCGTCTCACGGCGGCCCGACAGAGGCTCTTAGCCCGGACTACAGCCGAGGCGCTTCAACGCGCCAAGGAATACCGACTGCTCTGAGTGCCGTTCTCCTGCTCTTGCAGAGCTTGTGTTTACCAACCAAGCAAGCAGGAGAAAGTCCAATGCAAACCACTACTCTGTCCTTCGCGAATTTCCACGCGCATGGCGAACTGTTCGCCAATCTGCTCCGCGCCCGCCACCAGTCCTTCATCGTGCAAAACCGGTGGGATCTGCCCGAAGCGGACGGCATGGAATACGACCAGTATGATACGCCTGCCAGCCGTTGGATCGCGGTGCATGAAGGGGGCGAGATCTACGCGGGCATCCGCTTGACGCCCACCACGACGCGTTGCGGGATCTACACCTACATGATCCGGGACGCGCAGCGCGGGCTGCTCGACTCGATCCCGTCGGATCTGCTCTATGCCGAAGCGCCGATCGCGGAAACCGTGTGGGAAAGCAGCCGGGTCTTCGTATCCCACGCAACGCCCATGCAACTGCGGCGCCGGGTCCACGCGCATCTCATCACCGAAATGACGCAAGCCGCGCGTCTGCTGGGGGCCAGCCGCGTTCTGGGGCTGATCCCGGCCAACTGGCCGCGGTGGGCTGCGCGCTGTGGGCTCGACATGTCTGCGGCAGGCCGGGTGATGGATATCGGTGGCATCGACAACCAGTGCATTTCCATCAACCTCGCCGCGAAGATGAACTGATCGTTCCTCCCCTGCGACGGGGTTCTCACCCGCGTCGTCATTGGCCGGATCCTGTCCTCGGGGTCCGGCCTCTTTCCGACAGGCGGCGGGCGCATTAGATAGCGCTCATGGCTGATCTGTTCGACACGTCCCCACCCGATGGCACCTCCACCGCGCCCCGCGCGCCGCAGGGGCAGGGGCCGCGTCCTTTGGCCGACCGTTTGCGCCCGGCGGCGTTGGCCGAGGTGATTGGGCAGACGCATATCCTTGGGCCCGATGGGCCACTGACCGCGATGATCGCAGGCGGCACCTTGTCCTCGCTGGTGTTCTGGGGGCCGCCAGGGGTGGGTAAGACCACGATTGCGCGGCTTTTGGCCTCCGAAACCGATCTGCATTTCGTGCAGATTTCGGCAATTTTCACCGGCGTGGCCGACCTTAAGAAAGTCTTTGAGGCCGCCAAGATCCGGCACCGCAACGGGCGCG
The DNA here is from genome assembly GCF_002504165.1 of Pacificitalea manganoxidans. GTDB lineage: Bacteria > Pseudomonadota > Alphaproteobacteria > Rhodobacterales > Rhodobacteraceae > Pacificitalea > Pacificitalea manganoxidans. Next base: position 2,962,038 of record NZ_CP021404.1, on the reverse strand, counting down.
GCACGCTGTTGTTCGTCGATGAGATCCACCGCTTCAACAAGGCGCAGCAGGACGGGTTTCTGCCGCATATGGAAGACGGGTCCATCGTGCTGGTCGGCGCGACCACCGAAAACCCGTCATTTGAATTGAACGCCGCGTTGCTGTCGCGATCACAGGTTCTGGTGTTGGAGCGGCTGGAGCCGCGCGATCTTGAGCTGTTGATCCAGCGGGCGGAGAAGGAACTGGGCCATGCCCTGCCGCTTGACGGTCCGGCACGAGAGGCGCTGATCGGTATGGCAGACGGGGACGGGCGGGCCTTGCTGAACCTTGTCGAGCAGGTCGCAGGCTGGGATCCCGCGCAGCGCATCGACACCGCAACCCTGACCACGCGCCTGACCCGACGCGCGGCGCAATACGACAAAAGCGGTGACCAGCATTATAATCTGATCTCCGCGCTGCACAAATCCGTTCGCGGGTCCGATCCCGATGCCGCGCTCTACTGGCTGGCCCGGATGCTGAAGGGCGGCGAAGATCCCCGTTACCTTGCCCGGCGCATCACCCGTATGGCGGTCGAGGATATCGGCCTTGCCGATCCACAGGCGCAGGCGCTTTGCCTGCAAAGCTGGGAAACCTATGAGCGGCTTGGCAGCCCGGAGGGGGAGTTGGCACTGGCGCAGGCTGTCGTTTATCTTGCGCTCGCCCCGAAATCGAACGCCGCCTATACCGCCTATAAGGCCGCGATGAAGGAAGCAGCGCGCACCGGGTCCGAGCCGCCGCCGAAGCATATCCTCAACGCACCGACCGGGTTGATGAAAGAGCAGGGCTACGGCGCGGGCTACGATTACGATCACGATGCCGAGGATGGGTTTTCCGGTCAGAATTATTTTCCGGACGGGATGAAGCGTCCGGTGCTCTACACTCCCGTTGATCGCGGCTTTGAGCGCGAGTTGAAAAAGCGTCAGGACTGGTTCGTGAAGCTGCGCGCAAAACGTCAGCCCTGACAGGCCAGTCGGTGCGCGCGCTCATCGGCCCGTGCCGCAGCGCACTGGCCAATCGAACATTGACAAACCCCGGCGCAGGCGGGATGGAGCGCGGATGATGATCACCGCATTGCAAGTTGCCCTTGGCGGCGCCATTGGCGCCACGCTCCGCTATCTGGCGGGGGTCGCCGTGCTGCGCGTGACAGGGCCGGGTTTCCCGCTGGGCGTGCTGGGCGTCAATATCGTCGGCTCGTTCCTGATGGGCGCGCTGGTGGTCTATCTGGGTCAACGCGGCCTGACCCACCTCAACCCGCTGCTGGCCACCGGTCTGTTGGGCGGGTTCACCACATTCTCCTCCTTTTCGCTGGAGGCCTATACGCTGTTCGAGCGGGGGCAGGCGGGGCAGGCGGTGCTCTATGTGGCCTTGTCGGTGGGGGTGTCGCTGCTGGCGCTTGTCGCCGGTGTGTTTTCCATGCGCGGAGCCTTGGCATGACTGCTGTTCAGACCCTGACAATCGGCGCGGATGACGCCAATCAACGGCTTGACCGCTGGTTTCGCCGGATGTTCCCGCAGGTGGGGCAAGGCCGTATCGAAAAGATGTGCCGCAAGGGCGAGATCCGTGTCGACGGGGGCCGCGTGAAGGCGAACACCCGGCTGGAAGAGGGCCAGCAGGTGCGCGTGCCGCCGCTGCCCGACACGCCCGCTCCCGCGCCGCGTCCCAGCACCCGCGTCAGTGATGCGGATGCGGAGATGATCCAAGCGACAGTGCTTTACCGCGACGACCATATCCTTGCGATCAACAAACCTGCGGGCTTGCCGACGCAGGGTGGCTCGAAGCAGTTGAAACATGTCGACGGGCTGGCCGAGGCGCTGCGCTTTGGGCTCGAGGATAAACCCCGGCTTGTCCACCGGCTCGATAAGGACACATCGGGCGTTCTGCTGCTGGCGCGGACCCGTGCCGTGGCAGGGGCGCTGACCGAAGCGTTCCGCGCCAAGACCACGCGTAAAATCTACTGGGCCGCGCTTGCCGGTGTGCCGCAGCCGCGTCAGGGCACTGTGCGCTACGGTCTGGTGAAGGCTCCGGGTCACGGCGCGCGGGGCGAGGCCGAAAAGATGCTGTGCATCCATCCCCGGCAGGTCGATGAAACCCCGGACGCAAAGCGTGCCACCACCGATTACTGGGTGCTGTCGGCGGCGGCGACGCGGCTGAGCTGGGCCGCGCTGGTGCCGATCACGGGGCGCACCCATCAGCTGCGTGCGCATATGGCCGAACTGGGGCATCCGATCATCGGTGATGGCAAATATGGCGGCTCGGGGCAGGAAAACATGGGCGATGGCTGGGGCGCCGGTCTGGGCGGCGGTCTGTCGAAAAAGCTGCACCTGCATGCCCGGTCGATCAGCCTGCCGCATCCCGTGACGGGCAAGCGGATCGAGATCACCGCGCCCCTGCCGGAACACATGGACCGCACTTGGGAAATGATGGGCTGGGACGCGCGCGACGTGCCTGCCGACCCCTTTGCCGAGGACGCATGGGACTGACCGGCTGTGCAGACCCACGCCCGCTGCGGCTGGTGATCTTTGATGTCGACGGCACGCTGGTGGACAGTCAGGCACATATCCTAGCAGCGATGGACGCGGCATTCGCCCGGCTGAACCTGCCAGCCCCTGCGCCGCACGCGACCTTGGCGACCGTGGGGCTATCGGTGCCGGAGGCGATCTTGCAACTGGTTCCGGGGCACGACGCGTCGGTGCGCGAGGCACTCGCCAGCCATTACAAGGCCAGCTTCGGTGCCATCCGGGCCGAAACCGGGCGCGGTATCTCTCCGCTCTATCCCGGCACGCGGGACTTGCTCGACGCCTTGCATGCCCGCGACGATCTGGTGACCGGCATCGCGACGGGCAAATCCATGCGTGGTCTCACCTATCTGCTGGAAGAGCAGGGGCTGGCGGGTTTCGTCACCCGGCAATGCGCGGATCATCACCCCTCAAAGCCGCATCCTTCGATGGTGCTGGCTGCGCTGGCGGAAACCGGCGTCGCGGCGCGCGATGCGGTGATGGTGGGCGATACTGAATATGACATGGCGATGGCGGTTGCGGCAGGAGTGACCGCGATCGGCGTTGGATGGGGCTATCACCCGGCGGAGCGTCTGCATGCCGCCGGTGCGCGCGAGGTGCTGGACAGCTTCGCCGATCTGCCCGCCGCGCTGGACCGCCTGTGGCAAGAGGTGACGACATGACCGAATGGAAGCGCAAACGGTTCTGGACCGACGTGACAGTGGACAAGGCCGAGGGCATCGCCGGTTGGCGGGTGCTGCTGGACGGGCGCCGCCTGCGCACGCCTGCAAAGGCCGAATTGATCCTGCCGACCCGCGCAATGGCAGAGGCAACCGCCACTGAATGGCGCGCGCAGACCGATGAGATCGACCCCGATCAGATGCCTGTCACCCGCGCTGCAAACTCCGCCTTGGATAAGGTCACGCCGCAGCGGGACGACGTGGTTGCGATGCTGGCCGAATATGGCGAAAGCGATCTGCTATGCTACCGCGCCGACGCGCCGCAGGAGCTTGCCACACGGCAGGCCGAGGCGTGGGATCCGCTGCTGGACTGGGCGCGTGCGGCGCTCGGCGCTGACCTGACCGTCACCACAGGGATCATGCCCCAACCGCAACCCGACGCCGCCCGCGCCGCGCTTTATGCGGCAATCGATACGCAGACCGCCCACGAGATCACCGCGCTGCACGATCTGGTGGCGTTGTCGGGCTCTTTGGTCATCGGTCTTGCGGCCCAACAGGGCGTGCTGCCGGCGGAGGAGTTGTGGCGCCGGTCCCGTATCGATGAGACGTGGCAGGAAGAGCATTGGGGCGTCGATGAGGATGCTGCAGCCTTTGCAGTGCGCAAACGCGGTGATTTTCTCAACGCATTCGATTTTTACCGGCTTTGCGTCGAAACAGGCGCCTGACATTTGAGAACAGCTTTAATTTAGGGGTTTGGCGCGGGCTTACCGCGGCTGCCCATCGCGTGTGACGCGCGCCGAAACCCCTTCTGACACGGCAGATTGCATCCGGTTTCAGCCGGGTCCGTTTCGCCGTGACTGGTCGAGATAAAGCGCTGCCGCACTGCGGCGGGTCGCTTCTACACATTCAAGATTGCGGAATAAGCAATTGCTTGACCATTGGTCATTCTCTTATCGCGCCCTTGACGTCCATTTGTGAATTTGCCCAAACTCATGGCACTGGAGGGGGGCGGTGCCTCTCGACACAGTATAGCCCCGGCCCGCCAAACGGGCCAGAGAAGCCGCCCGCCGAAACCGGACCGGAGCGGAATATCAGGAAGAGGTAAATATGAAAAAATCCGTATTCTTCGGTGCGCTGACCGTAAGCGGCCTTGCCGCTGGCGCGGCAGCTGCTGCCACACTTGATGATGTGAAGGCGCGCGGCACCCTGAACTGCGGCGTCACCACCGGTCTGGTCGGCTTTGCCGCGCCGGACGCCAATGGCGAATGGGAAGGTTTCGACGTCGGCCTGTGCCGCGCTGTCGCCGCCGCCGTTCTGGGCGATCCGACCGCAATCGAATTCGTCCCCACCACCGGCAAGACCCGTTTCACCGCGCTCGCCTCCGGCGAGATCGACATGCTGGCCCGGAACACCACCTGGACCTTCTCGCGCGATAACGACCTGAAGTTCGAATTCACTGGCGTGAACTACTACGACGGTCAGGGCTTCCTCGTGCCGAAGGCGCTGGGTGTGACCTCCGCCAAGGAACTGGACGGCGCGACCGTCTGCATCCAGACCGGCACCACCACCGAGCTCAACCTCGCGGACTATTTCCGCAAGAACTCGATGGATTACGAGCCGGTTCCGATCGAGACCAACGCCGAAGCGCAGCAGCAGTATCTGGCTGGTGCCTGTGACGTCTACACCACCGACGCATCCGGCCTTGCCGCGACCCGCGCCACCTTCGAGACCCCGGGCGATCACGTGATCCTGCCCGAGATCATCTCCAAGGAGCCGCTCGGTCCGCTCGTGCGCCACGGCGACAACGAGTGGGGCGACATCGTGCGCTGGACCCTCAATGCGCTGATCGCAGCCGAAGAGCTGGGCATCACCTCCGCCAATGTCGAGGACCTGTCCGCCGGCACCGAGAACCCGGAAGTGAACCGCCTGCTCGGCACCGAAGGCAACCTTGGCGAGATGATCGGCCTCGACGCCGACTGGGCCAAGAACGCCATCGTTGCCGTCGGCAACTACGGTGAGCTGTTCGAGAAGAACATCGGCGAATCCACCCCGATCGGTCTGGCCCGTGGCCTGAACGCTCAGTGGACCGACGGTGGCCTGCTCTACTCCCCGCCGTTCCGTTAAGATCTGATGGGAAAGGGCGCGGCCACGGTCGCGCCCTTTTCACTTCGACCGCACGACATAAGAACCAGAAACAACAAACCGGGCCGATAGGGTGGATCAACCACCGCAAGGGAAGCTCGGGGAACCCCAGGGAACCTACCCATGACGACTGTGCCTGACACGCCTCAGGAGTCCTTTCGTCTGAGTATGCTGATATACGACACCCGCTACCGCTCGATGACGATTCAGATCATCGCGCTGATCGGGTTTCTGCTGCTCGTCGGATGGCTGATCAACAACACGCTCTATAACCTTGCGACGCTGGGCAAGCCGATTGACTTCGGATTCCTGAGCGATCCCGCCGGCTATGACATCAACCAGCGCCTGATCGAATATAATAGCCAGTCGAGCCATTGGCGCGCCGCGGTCGTGGGTCTGCTCAATACGCTGCTTGTCGCCGTGCTGGGCTGTGTGACCGCCACTGTCGTCGGGGTTGTCGTGGGGGTGCTGCGCCTGTCGCCGAACTGGCTCGTCGCGCGCATCATGGCAATCTATGTGGAAATGTTCCGCAACGTGCCCGTGCTGCTGTGGATCGTGTTTACGATGGCGATCCTGATCGAGACCTTGCCGGCGCCGTCCGCGTTCCGCGGCGATGATGCCACCTCGACCATGAAGCTGTTTGACAGCGTTGCGTTCACCAATCGCGGGTTCTACATCCCCGAGCCGCTGTTTTCACGGGGGCTGGGCGATATTTCCATCGGCGGAGCATTTGAGATCAGCCTCGATCTGATCGCGATCCTCGTCGTCCTGTTCATCAGCATCATCGCGGCCCGCCGGGTGTCGCGCCGTGCCGATGCGGTGCAGGAGAAAACCGGCGTGCGCCCGCGCACATGGCCGCAGCGGCTTGCCATCTTCGTGGTGCCGATGGTCGTTTTGCTGGTCGTGCTGGGGTTCTACCTTGGTATGCCTGAGCTGAAGGGCTTCAACTTCGGCGGGGGCATCCATCTGCGGAACTCGCTCATTGCCCTGTGGCTGGCGCTGTCGCTCTACACCGCCGCATTCATCGCAGAGATCGTGCGCGCCGGTATCCTTGCCATCTCCAAAGGCCAGACCGAAGCTGCCGCCGCGCTTGGCATCAAGCCGCGCCGAATCATGAGTCTCGTCATCTTGCCGCAGGCGCTCCGCGTCATCATCCCGCCGCTGATTTCGCAGTATCTGAACCTGACCAAGAACTCCTCGCTCGCGATTGCCGTGGGCTACATGGACCTGACCGGCACGCTGATGGGGATCACCCTCAACCAGACCGGACGGGAACTGGAGACCGTGCTGATGGGGATGCTCGTCTATCTGACGATCTCGCTCGTCATCTCGGTGGTGATGAACTGGTACAACGAATCCGTGAAGCTGAAGGAGAGGTGACATGAGCGATACACATGCCGAAACCGTCGCCTTTGTCCGCGACACCATGCTGGAACAAAAAGCCCCTCCGGTTACGCTTGTCGGACCGATCGGCTGGGCCCGGACCAACCTGTTCTCGGGGCCGTTCAACACAATCGTCTCGGTGATATCCATCGTGTTCGTGGCGTGGATTCTGTCCTTGATCCTGCCGTGGATATTCTCGCCCACATGGAACGCGACCTCGTTGACGGAATGCCGCGAGATCGTCGGGGGCGCTCATGGTGGTGCCTGCTGGGGTGTGATTCGCGAACGCTGGCTACAGTTGATGTTCGGGTTCTATCCGCCGGAACTTTACTGGCGTCCGATCCTGACCTTCGTGCTGCTGCTGGTGGCGCTGGCCCCGGTGCTGTTCACCGGCATGCCCAAGAAGCTACTGTGGTTCTCCGCCGCGTTCCCGTTCCTTGGCGTATGGCTCCTGTGGGGCGGCACGATCTGGACACCTCTGTCGGTTGCCTTCGGCTTCGTGCTTGGTTTCCTCGTGATCCGCTTCGCGTCCAAGCTGACCGGCCCGCTGATCGGGATGATCCTTGGCGTCGTCGCGGCGCTGCTGTGGTGGAGCGTGCTGGCAATTCCTGTCGGGCAGGATCTGGGACAGTTGATCCCGATCGGTCTGCGCTCCGTGACCAGCCGGGAATTCGGTGGCTTCATGCTGTCGATCACCATCGGGGTTACCGCTATTGGCGTCTCGCTGCCTTTGGGCATCGTGCTGGCGCTGGGGCGGCAATCGGACCTGTTCATCGTGAAATCACTTTGCGTCGGTTTCATCGAGTTCATCCGTGGCGTTCCGCTGATCACCCTGCTGTTCGTGGCCTCCACGCTGCTGAATATCTTCCTGCCGCCCGGCACCACATTCGACATCATCCTGCGGGTGATGATCATGGTGACGCTGTTTGCGGCGGCCTACATGGCCGAAGTGGTGCGCGGCGGTCTCGCGGCGCTGCCCAAGGGACAGTATGAGGCGGCAGATGCGCTTGGGCTCGATTATTGGAAGGCACAGCGGCTGATCATCATGCCGCAGGCGCTCAAGATCTCGATCCCCGGCATCGTCTCGACCTTCATCGGGGTGTTCAAGGACACCACGCTGGTCTCAATCATCGGACTTCTCGACCCGCTGGGTCTGTCCACTGCCATTCGCGCGGACGCAGCCTGGAACGGCATTGTATGGGAAATCTACGGCTTCATCGCCCTGATGTTCTTCGTCTTCTGCTTCTCCATGTCCCGCTATTCCATGTTCCTGGAGCGTAAGCTTCAGACCGGCCATCACTAAGGAGGCCCGATAAATGTCCATGACAGACCTTGCCATCGAAACCCGTGAGATCGACCGCAGCAAAATGCAGGTCAGCGACGAGGTCGCGATCGATATCCGCAACATGAACAAGTGGTATGGCACCTTCCATGTGCTGCGCGATATCGACCTGACCGTTTATCGCGGCGAACGGATCGTCATTGCCGGGCCTTCGGGCTCCGGCAAGTCGACCCTGATCCGCTGCATCAACCGTCTGGAGGAACATCAGGCGGGCCAGATCGTCGTCGACGGGACCGAACTGACCTCGGACCTGAAAAACATCGACAAGATCCGCTCCGAGGTCGGGATGTGCTTTCAGCACTTCAACCTGTTCCCGCATCTGACAATCCTTGAGAACTGCACGCTGGCGCCGATCTGGGTCCGTAAGGTTCCCAAGAAGGAAGCCGTGGAAACGGCAATGCATTTCCTCGAAAAGGTAAAGATCCCCGATCAGGCCAATAAGTATCCCGGCCAGTTGTCGGGTGGTCAGCAACAGCGGGTCGCCATTGCGCGGTCGCTGTGCATGCGGCCCCGCATCATGTTGTTTGATGAGCCGACCTCCGCCCTCGATCCCGAGATGATCAAAGAGGTGCTCGACACTATGATCGAACTCGCGGAGGAGGGCATGACCATGCTCTGCGTAACCCACGAAATGGGCTTTGCCCGTCAGGTGGCGAACCGCGTGATTTTCATGGATCAGGGCCAGATCGTTGAACAAAACGAGCCGGAAGAGTTCTTCAATAACCCCAAGAGCGAACGGACCAAGCTGTTCCTGAGCCAGATCCTGGGGCACTGATATGGGGCGGTCATGCAGCTTCTCGGAGTGAGATTCTGCCTGGTCGCGGACCCAGAGCAGGCCGAGTCGGTGGCGGATGCGCTGACCGGGCTCGGCCTCAGCAACCTGATCGACGCCGGCGTGGGGCCCTTCGCCGGCGCGATTTTTTCCGCGAGCGATGACAGCTGGGCCGAATTCTGGCCCTCCCAGCCCGGCATGACCGAAGGCGTGGTGCTGCAATTCGTGGTCGACGATGCCGACGCGTTCGCCGCGCGCGCCCTGCGACAGGGGATGAGCGTGGAGGGGCCGGTGACGGTCTATGGCGAACGGATCTATTTTACCGTGCTGCCAGGCGGCTTGGCCGCGTCGTTTCATTCCCGCGTGGCGCAGCGCCTCACCGTAAGGGGGGCGGGGCACGATACCAGCGGTGCGGATGACAGCGAAACGATGGTAGAGGACGATCTGGAAGAGGCGATGCGCGGTCCTGAGACCCGGCGCAAGACGCGGGGCCGCTGTTAGCTCAGCTTTGGGCTATGGCTCTCAGGCGTCGCGTAGATCGGCCGGAGTGACGAAGCCCAGTACAGTTCCCGTCCCGGGGCGCAGCGCGGACCAGTGATCCACGGGAAATTCAGCAACGAGCGTGGAGCAGGTGGGGTAGCTGTGAAACCGGGGGTGATCCGGCGCGCGTGCCAGCAGCAGTTCCGCGAAATCGGCGATACCGGGGTTATGGCCCACCATCATCACCACCCCGTCCGGGGCTTGCCGCAACTCGGTCAGCATCCGTCCGGCAGAGGCGAGGTAAAGCGCGCGGCGCAGATCCACCGCACCGGGCAGATCGGTCATCGCCGCACGGGTCTGCTGCGCCCGCGTTGCGGTGGAGCACAGCGTCACGTCAGGCATATACCCCTGCGCGGTGAGCCACGCCGCCACGCGCGGCGCGTCCCGGCGACCACGGTCATTGAGTTGCCGATCATGATCGGTCAGATCCTCTTCGCCCCAATCGGATTTGGCGTGGCGGGTAAGGATCAGACGGCAGGTCATGGGATTACAGATCCTGCCGCCGGATGAGCGAGCCTGCGCCGTGCTCGGTAAAGAGCTCCAGCAGGCAGGCATTGGGTGCGCGCCCGTCGAGGATGACGACGGCGCGGACGCCCCCCCGGATCGCGGCCAACGCGGTTTCGGTTTTCGGGATCATGCCACCTGCAATGACGCCGCTTGCAGTCAGTTCGCTGACCTGCTCCGGCGTCAGCTGGGTGACGACATCGCCGCTGGCATCCTTCACACCGGCGACATCGGTCAACAGCAACAGGCGGTCGGCCTTCAGTGCCGCGGCGATGGCCCCGGCAGCCGTGTCGCCATTGATGTTATATGTCTCGCCATTGCGGCCGGTGCCGATAGGGGCGACGACGGGGATCATGCCATTGCCGTGCAATTGGCGGATCACGTCCGGTGTCACCTCGACCGGGTCGCCGACAAAGCCAAGTTCGGGCTTCGCCGGGTCGCAGACGATCATGTTGGCGTCTTTGCCGGACAGGCCGATGGCGCGGCCCCCCTGATCGTTGATCGCCTGCACGATGCGCTTGTTGACGCGGCCAGACAGCACCATTTCGACCACTTCGACAGTCGCTTCGTCGGTGACGCGCTTACCGTTGACGAAGGTCGATTCGATGCCGAGACGGTCCAGCATCTGATTGATCATCGGGCCGCCGCCATGGACGATCACCGGGTTCACGCCGACCTGCTGCATCAGCACGATGTCGCGGGCGAAGCTTTCCATCTCGGAATCGTCACCCATCGCGTGGCCACCGAACTTGATGACCACCGTCGCGCCAGTGTAGCGCTGAAGGTAGGGCAGGGCCTGGGACAGGGTGCGGGCGGTGGCGATCCAGTCGCTTTGCATGGCGTTTTGCGTCTTCATCGGCTGTTCCTCTTCGGTGACCCCATAAGGGCTTGCCAAGTCGCTGCCAAGACCGGATTGCTGGAGCGAAGCCCGCGCGTCCCGCGTCAGCCACACCCTTTCACCCGATATGTTCCGAGGGAGCCCGTGCCATGAGCACCGACGAGACACGCCAGAAAACCATGCTGCTGACCGGCGCAAGCCGCGGCATCGGTCACGCGACGGTCAAGAAATTCTCTGCCGAAGGCTGGCGGGTGCTCACCTGCTCGCGCCATGCCTTTGACGCGCGCTGCCCGTGGCCGGGCGGGGAGGAGAACCATGTTCAGATCGACCTGTCGGACCCAAACGACACCATTGCGGCCATCGGACGTGTGCGGGACATGCTGGACGGACGGCTAGATGCGCTGGTCAACAATGCGGGCATATCGCCCAAGGCCGAAGACGGCGGACGGCTCAATACCATCGACACCGATCTGCGGACATGGGGACAGGTGTTCCATGTGAATTTCTTTGCCTCCGTGGTGTTGGCGCGGGGGCTGAAGGAGGAACTCGCGGCGGCCAAGGGCGCGATCGTCAATGTGACCTCCATCGCGGGTAGCCGCGTCCATCCTTTCGCAGGTGCAGCCTATGCCACGTCGAAGGCCGCGCTCGCCGCGTTGACGCGGGAGATGGCGCATGACTACGGTCCGCTGGGTGTGCGGGTGAACGCGATTGCGCCGGGGGAGGTGCAGACCTCCATCCTGAGCCCCGGCACGGAGAAGATCGTCGACGGTCTGCCCCTGCGCCGCCTCGGGCAGCCCGGAGAGATCGCGGACGTGATCCATTTCCTGTGCTCAGATGCATCGAGCTACGTCACCGGCACGGAGATCGAGGTGAACGCGGGCCAGCATGTGTAAGGGGGCCGACACAGCCTCGGGCAGCCCCGTCCACGCCTGCTGCCGTCAGTCCAGACCGGCGATGATGGCGCGGAGCGTGGCGATGCCGTCGCCTTTCTCGGACGAGGTCACGACCATTTCGGGATAGGCTGCCGGGTGGCGTTGCAGCTTGGCGCGGACCTGATCGAGGATCACGGCGCGGTCCTTTTCCTTGACCTTGTCGGCCTTGGTCATGACCACCTGAAACGGCACGGCGGATTTGTCGAGCAGGCTCAGGATCTCGTCATCGACGGATTTGATCCCGTGGCGGCTGTCGATCAGCACAAAGGCGCGGCGCAGGGTTTGACGCCCTGACAGGTAACTTTTCAGCAGGCCCTGCCATTTCGCCACGACCGCGACCGGCGCCTTGGCAAAGCCATAGCCGGGCAGGTCGACGAGGTAGAGTTCGGGCCCTTGGGTGAAATAGTTGATTTCCTGCGTGCGCCCCGGTGTGTTCGAGGCGCGCGCGATGCCGCGGGTGCCGGTCAGCGCGTTGATCAGGCTGCTTTTGCCCACATTGGAGCGCCCGGCAAAACAGATCTCGATCCGGTCGGCAGGCGGCAGGCCGTCCATGCCCACGACGCCTTTGACGAATTCGGTCTGTCCCGCGAACAGCAGCCGCCCGCGTTCCAGCGCCTGCGGTTCAGGCTCCGGTGCGGGCGGGAAGGGGAGAGTGCCGCTCACTGCGCCGCCCTCACTCTGCTTCGGTCTTTTTGCGACGGAAGGTCCGGGTGATGTTGCCGAACACGTCCGGCTTATACCCTTGGCTCCGCATGATGGTATATTGCTGGATGAACGTAATGGTGTTGTTCGTGATCCAGTAAAGCACCAGCCCGCTGGCGAACCGGCCCAGCATGAACATGAACACCCAAGGCATCCACGCAAAGATCATGGCCTGCGTCTTGTCCGCCGGGGCGGGGTTCAGCTTCTGCTGGAGGAACATCGAGATGCCCAGCAGGATCGGCAGCACGCCCAGCGACAGGATCGCAAGGAAGCTGTCAGGCCCCGGAGGTGCGTAGGGCAGCAGGCCGAACAGGTTCAGGATCGAGGTGGGATCGGGCGCGGACAGATCGCGCAGCCAGCCGATCCACGGCGCGTGCCGCAATTCGATCGTGACGAAGATCACCTTATACAGCGAGAAGAAGATCGGGATCTGCAGCAGGATCGGCAGACAGCCCGCAGCGGGGTTCACCTTCTTGTCGCGGTAAAGCTTCATCATTTCCTGTTGAAGCTTCTGCCGGTCGTCGCCCGCGCGTTCCTTGAGCTTCTCCATCTCGGGCTGAAGCTCTTTCATCTTGGCCATCGAGACGTAGGATTTGTAGGCTAGCGGGAACAACAGCGCCTTGATGCAGAAGGTCAGGGCGATGATCGACCAGCCCATGTTGCCCAGCACACCGTTGAGCCAATGCAGCACGGCAAAGATCGGCTTGGTTAGGAAGAAGAACATCCCCCAGTCGATGCTGTCGAGGAACCCCGGAATGCCAGCTTCCTCATAGGCCTTGATGGTTTCCCATTCCTTGGCCCCCGCAAACAGTAGCGAGGTGTTCGAAACGGTCTGACCCGGTGCGATTTCGGCGGTCGGATAGATCAGCTGCGTCTGGTAGATGTTCGGACCCGGCTGGTAGAGCGTGACCTGCTTGGTCACCTCGCCTGCGGTGGGGATCAGCGTCGTCATCCAGTATTTGTCGGTAAAGCCGATCCAGCCTTCCTGCACGTCCTCCAGCACGGTGCCGGGGGCGCCGAGAGTGGGGTTCACGTCGCTTTCGGCAAGCCTGTCGTATTCTTCTTCGGTCAGGCTGCCATCGGCCATGCCGACGACGCCCTCGTGCAGGATGAAGAAATTCGCCAGATCAGGCAGGCCGTGACGCGCGATGATGCCATAGGGCGCGGCGCGCAGGGTCTGATCGGTGGGGTTTTCGACGCTTTGATCGATGCTGAACATGTAGTTTTCATCGACCGAAATGCTGCGGCGGAAGACCAAGCCCGTTGGGCTTTCCCATTCCAGCACGATCGGCGTGTCGGTGGTCAGCGTGCTGCCTTCGGCCACGGTCCATTCCGTATCGGTGCCGGGCACGTCGCCGGCCTCAAGACCGGCACCGGGCGCCCAGCCATGCAGCGCGTAATAGGGACTCTGGCTGCCGACGGGGGCAAGCAGGCGCACAATCTCGCTCTCGGGGTCGAGCGTCTCATGGTAGCTTTTCAGCGACAGATCATCGATGCGCCCACCAATCAGCGAGATGGAGCCTTGGAGATCGGGCGTGTCGATGGAGACGCGCGGCGCATCGGCCACCGCGTCAACCTCGCCGGTCGGCGCGCCGCCGACCGTCTGGGCGGCACCGGGGGTCGCGGCAGTGGTGCCATCAGCGGCACCGGGCACGGCTGCGACGCCACCGTCGGGGGCGGTCTGCTCGACCTGCGCCGGCGCGTTCGGGTCCTCGGGAGCCGGCGGCGGTGCAAAGAACACCGTCCAGCCCAGGATCACGAGGAAGCTGAGCGCAGTCGCGAGGATGAGATTCTTGTTCTGATCGTCCATCAGAAAGGGTCCGCCTGCCTTTGAAAAACTTGGGGTGGTTCAACATTTGCGCGGCCCGAAGGTCAAGCAGAAACCCCCGATGGGCCCGGCCTGTGACACCGCGCACCCATCGCAGGAGGGATGCGCGAATGCGGGGCTCGTTCCAATGCGCGACCGCCATCCGGGGTGGTCTATGCCGACCCGTGCCGAGGCAGGGGCAGCTAACGTCTTATTCCCGCTCCACTAAGAGCGACTGCGGCGGTGCCTAGCGCAGTTGCGGCGGCGCGACGTCGATCTGTTCGCCGCTATCGTTCTGGTCGCGTCGCGTCAGTCCGGCGAAATCGAACAGTTTGGGGTCAAGCAGATGTGAGGGGCGGGCATTCATCAACGCGCGGAACATTACCTGCCGCCGACCCGGCGCGTTGGTTTCCCATTGATCGAGGATTTGCTTCACCTGCTGACGTTGCAGCCCGTCCTGACTGCCGCACAGATCGCAGGGGATGATGGGGTAGTTCATCGCGCGGGCGAATTTCTCGCAGTCGACCTCCGCCACATGGGCGAGGGGGCGATACACGAACAGATCGCCTTCTTCGTTCAGCAGCTTGGGCGGCATCGTCGCCAGCCGCCCGCCGTGGAACAGGTTCATGAAAAACGTCTCAAGGATGTCGTCGCGGTGGTGGCCCAGAACAACGGCGGAGCAGCCCTCCTCCCGCGCCACGCGATAGAGGTTGCCGCGCCGCAACCGCGAGCACAACGCGCAGAAGGTCCGGCCCTGCGGGATCTTGTCCACGACGATGGAATAGGTGTCCTGATATTCGACCCGGTGGGGCACGCCCATCTTTTGCAGGAATTCGGGAAGCACAGTTGCGGGGAAGCCCGGCTGCCCCTGATCGAGATTACAGGCCAGCAGATCGACGGGCAGCAGGCCGCGCCATTGCAATTCGTGCAGCACCGCCAGCAGGGTGTAGCTGTCCTTGCCGCCCGACAGGCAGACGAGCCAGCGCGCGCCGCGTTCTACCATGCCGTATTGCTCGATCGCCTCCCGAGTCTGGCGGACGATGCGTTTGCGCAGCTTGCGGAATTCGGTGCTTTGCGGGGCGCCGTGGAACAGGGGGTGGATGTCGTCCTGCGCGTCGGCTGCGACCTGATCGACGGCGGCCTCGATCTCCTCGTCGGGGACCGGGGTGGCGCTGGGGGAGGTCTGCGGATCGGAAAGCATGGACGGGCCTCACATTGCGGGCGGGCCGCGCGGGCCCTTGTTGGGACGGGTCTAGCGGCTGCGGCGCGGCGTGTCAGCAGGCGGGACGGGATCGTGACCGGAACCGCCCCATGGGTGACAGCGCAGAATGCGGCGCAGCGCCAGCCAGCCGCCGCGCGCCGCACCGTGGATTTCCAGAGCCTCCAGCGCGTAGGCGGAGCAGGTGGGCTGATAGCGGCAATTCGCGCCCAGCCACGGCGACAGAAACAGCCGGTAGCCATGCACAGGCACTGCGAGCAGCCGCGCCAGCAGTGTCATGGCTGCGGCGCGCCCGCGGGATCAGGCGGAGGGCCGCGGCGCCGAGATGTGTGGATGCGGGTCAGGGCGTCCCGCAGGTCATCCTGCAACCGCGTAAAATCGCGGGTCGCGGTGGCGCCTGCCTTGCCGATCAGCACATAGTCCCAGCCGGGCTTGCCCAGATGCGGCAGGCATAGACGTGCGATTTCACGCAAGCGGCGCTTGGCCCGGTTGCGTGCGACGGCATTGCCGACCTTCTTGGAGCAGGTGAAGCCGACGCGGATCGCCTCCGCAGGCCACGGCTCGGTCTCTGCACGGCGGCGGGCTTGTAGCAGAAAAGCAGGGCTGGGCTGTTTGCGTGCGCGGGCGGCCCGCAGAAAGTCGGGACGGTCCTTGATGCGCAACAGGCCAGCCGCGTCGGGACACAGGGCCGCAGGTTTCAGCAGCGGTGCCTTAATCATGGCAGGCGCCGCCGAAGCCGCCGGATCGGAGGCATGTCCAGACGACGAAACCGCCGACGAACCGCCCCCGTGGGGCGCAGTGGCCCCGAAGTCGGCTCGCGACGGCGGTGTCGCGTTAGGCTTATCTGTCGGCCCGGCTGTCAACTGGCGTCGCACATCCGTCCGCCGAACGCTTATGCGCTCAGCGATTTCCGGCCACGCGCACGACGTGCGTTCAGAATTTTACGGCCTGCTTTGGTGGCCATGCGGGCGCGGAACCCGTGACGCCGCTTGCGGACCAGGTTCGAGGGCTGAAAGGTGCGTTTCATCGCTCCGTCTCCGTCATGTGGCCCAAACCCCGTGACGGGACTCGAAGGCCGGTGATGTTCTAGAAGCCGCCTGTTAGGCACATCGCAGAGCAAAGTCAACGGATGCTTGGCGCGAAGCGCAAATAAGCCGGGGACGCGATGCAGCGTTTATCAAAGGCTTGTGATGCGGCTTCCGCGGCGCAGCATAACCCGCCATGATCGCCGCCGCCCGGGTGTCATGCTCCGGCTTGTCATGAGGACCCGTAATGCCCGAATCCCCCCCGGCGCCCAATGTGTTGCGCTATCTGCCCGTTATCGTCATCGCCCTTGTTGCCCTTTTAGGGGTGATCCTGTTGCGCGATGAACTGACCTTCGACGCGCTCGCCCGGCACCGTGAAACGCTGCTGGCCTTCCGCGATGCCCACTATGTATGGGCTGCGCTGGCATTCATGCTGACCTACTGCCTGCTTGTCACCTTTAGTCTGCCGGGCGCGACGGTCGCGACACTGACCGGGGGCTTTCTGTTCGGCTTGTTTCCCGGCGCGCTGTTCAACATCGCCGCTGCGGGCACTGGTGCGGTGCTGCTGTTTCTTGCCGCGCGCTGGGGGCCGGGAGATCGGCTTGCCGCGAAATTTGACAGCTCCACCGGGCGGGTCGCGCGGCTGAAGGCCGGGCTTGATCGCAACCAGTGGGAAATGCTGTTTCTCATGCGCCTGTTGCCAGTGGTGCCATTCTTCCTCGCCAACCTGATTCCCGCTTTTGTCGGCGTGCCGCTCCATCGCTTCGCCGTCACCACCTATCTGGGCATCCTGCCCGGTGCGGCGATCTACACGTCTGTAGGGGCCGGTCTGGGCGCGGTGTTCGAAAGCGGAGACACGCCCGATCTGGGGTTGATCTTCGAGCCGCGTGTGCTTTTGCCCATCGTGGGACTATCTGCACTAGCGATATTGCCAATTTTGCTACGCACGTTGCGATCCAAGAAGGAGGTATGAGCCCGGTGAAACAGCTCAAGACAGATATCTGCGTGATTGGCGCAGGCTCGGGTGGGCTTTCTGTAGCCTCCGGCGCGGCGCAACTCGGCGCCAATGTGGTTCTGATCGAGTCCGGAGAGATGGGCGGCGACTGTTTGAATCGCGGCTGCGTGCCTTCCAAGGCGCTGATCGCGGCGGCGGCCCATGCCCATTCCCGCGGCGCAGGTGCGCAGTTTGGGATTGCCCCCGTTGAGCCAGAGGTCGATTTCGCCAAGGTCATGGAGCATGTGCACCGGACCATTGCGACCATCGCGCCGCATGACAGTCAGGAGCGGTTCGAGGACTTGGGCGTCAAGGTCATCCGGGCCCGCGGGCGTTTCGTCTCCGAAGACGAGGTCGAGGCGCAGGGCACCCGGATCAAGGCACGCCGATTCGTCATCGCCACCGGCTCCCGCCCCGTGGCCCCCCGGATCGAAGGGCTCGACGGTGTCGACTACCTCACCAACGAAACCCTGTTCGATCTGCGCGAGCGCCCCGATCACTTGGTCGTGCTGGGCGGCGGTCCGATCGGGATCGAGATGGCGCAGGCGTTTCGCCGTCTGGGCAGCCGCGTCAGCGTTGTCGAGGCAGGCAAGATCATGGGACGCGAAGACCCTGATCTGGTCGAGGTGGTCCGCGCAAGGCTGCTGGCCGAAGGTGTCGAACTGCACGAGGACGCATCCGTCGAGCGTGTCCGCGCCGGAGAGGCTGGCGATAGCGCCGTCACCCTCGATCTGAGCGAGGGTTCGGTTAGCGGCTCCCATCTTCTGGTGGCGACGGGCCGGGCGCCGGTCACCGATACGTTGGATCTGGAGAAAGCGCGCGTTCTGGCCACTCGCACCGGCATTCATGTCACCGATGAACTGCGCACGACGAATCGTCGGGTCTACGCCATCGGCGATGTGGCGGGGCAGGGGCAGTTTACCCATCTTGCAGGCTACCATGCCTCGCAGGTCGTGCGCCGCATTCTGTTTTCGGTTCCCGCCAAGGTGCGCCCGAATATCATCCCGCGCGTCACCTATACCGCGCCCGAACTGGCCTATATTGGCCTGACCGAAGCGCAGTGCCGCGAGGAATACGGCGGTAATTTCCAAGTTACGACCCTGCCGCTATCGCGCAACGACCGTGCCATTGCGACCCAGCAGACTGACGGTATGGTCAAAGTGCTGACCTCGATGGGCCGTCCTGTCGGTGTGGGGATCGTCGGTCCCGGCGCAGGCGATCTGATCGGTATATGGGCGCTCGCTATGGCGAAGGGGCTGAAAATGTCCGACATCGCGGGCATGGTGGCGGCCTATCCAACCTTGGCTGAAACCACGAAACAGGCGGCGGGTGCCTATTTCTCCCCCCGACTTTTTGATAACCCAACATTAAAGAGGGCTGTCGGGTTCGTGCAACGCTGGCTGCCCTGAGGCGGTCACAGGGTCTGCGATGTTTTTCAACACGCTCTCCGGTCGGTTTCTGGCACTGACGATCGTCTTCGTCATGCTGGCCGAGGTGTTGATCCTCGTCCCGTCCATTGCCAATTTTCGCGAAGACTACCTGCTGACCCGCCTTGAGCGGGCGCAGATCGCATCGCTGGCTTTGCTGGCCACCGATGATGTCATCGACGAAGACCTAGAGGGTGAGTTGCTGTCCAATGCCGGCGTCTACAACGTCGTGCTGCGGCGGGACGAGGTGCGGCAGCTGATCCTGTCTTCGGTGATTCCGCAGCCGATCGAGGCGACCTATGATCTGCGCGACCCGCCAGAGTGGGAACTGATCCGCGATGCGCTCGTCCGGCTCTGGCGCCCCGAGCCGGTGGTGATCCGGGTCATCGGTGACCCGGTCAAGCAAGCCGGGCTCCTGATCGAGATCACGCTGTCGACCGAAGGCCTGCGCAGCGCCATGATCGAATATGGTCTGCGGGTGCTGGTGCTGTCGGCGGTCATCTCGATCTGCACGGCGTTGCTGCTGTTTCTTGCTGTGCGTGGCTTTATCGTCGTGCCCATCAAGCGGGTCGTCGACTACATGCAAAGCTACGCCGCCGCCCCCGAGGACACCCGCCGCATCATCGAGCCTCGCGCCGGTGTGCTGGAGTTGCGGGAAGCCGAAATGGCGCTGAAATCACTCCAGACCGAACTGACCTCCGCCCTGCGTCAGAAAGAGCGGCTGGCGCAACTGGGCGGGGCTGTCGCCAAGATCAGCCACGACCTGCGCAACATCCTCACGACCGCGCAGCTTTTCGCGGACCGCATGGAGGCGAGCGAAGATCCCGCGGTCAAACGCGCCGCCCCCAAGATCGTCCGCGCCATTAGCCGGGCCGTGACGCTGTGCGAGACAACCCTTGCTTTTGGTAAGGCGGAAGAGCCTGCGCCGGCGATGAATCGCATCGCACTGGCAGCGCTGGTGGCCGATGTCGTCGATAGCGAACGGCTGGCGGCGGGGGAGCATGATCTGTCCTTTGCCGAAGACGTGCCCGCCACCATGATTCTGCGGGCGGACAGCGATCAGCTGTTCCGTGTGCTGTCGAACCTCATCCGCAACGCCCGCGAGGCCGTGATTGCCAGTGCACGCCCCGGCGAGATCGGGATTCGGGCCGATGAGGATGACGACGAATGGACGATTCGCGTCACCGATACCGGGCCCGGCCTGCCGCCGAAGGCGCGTGACAATCTGTTTACGGCGTTTCAGGGCGGCGGACGCAAGGGCGGCACCGGGCTGGGCCTCGTGATCTCGGCTGAGCTGATCCGCGGGCATGGCGGGCGGCTCGAACTGGCCCGCACCGGACCTGACGGCACCGAGTTCCTGATCCGCCTGCCCAAAGGCGCCAAGCTGTCGGAAGACCCCGAAAGATCGCTGCCGCACGAGGCTGCCGCCACGGAAAACGCGCCACTGGCCAATTGATCCGCATTTCCGCTTGCAACCCCGCGCCCACCCCTCTAAATGCACCCCACGACGCGCTGGTAGCTCAGTTGGATAGAGTACCTGACTACGAATCAGGGGGTCGGGGGTTCGAATCCTCCCCAGCGCGCCACTTACTCTCCAACATATTCATGTCGACCCAATGTTCGCGCGATCTTGCAGTTTGCGCGATGTTCGCCCGTGGTGCGCGGCTCGTGCGACCGTAGCCGGTGCAGCGCTGCCTAGGAAGTCGTCGGGTCCTTTTTGACCGAGGCCGCACACGCTTGAGCCTTTCGCGAGAAGTCCGCGACAGGGCGCGCGGGTGGGCTGCTGAGGGCCAGTGCGGACCCGCCGTCCTCAAGCCGCTCTAGACCGCCCTCCGCTGCCACCTGAGCCCCCGGCTCGCTTTATGCCCCCTCCACACGTTCACGATGCTGGCATGTGGCAGGTAGACTGATCGCATGGGCAGCTTCGGGCCTGTGACGGCGCAGTGTCTCAAACGTGCCTTGGCGAAGATAAAATTGGGGATGCGCATGGCGGAACGGTCGGTCGGGGACACAAACGCCATAACGAAAGCGGCTCAGTTCGGCTGTCCTCTCTGGGCGGTGCACTAACTCAACGACTGACTGAAAGCTGGCTGGGGTGGTAGGATTCGAACCTACGATACACAGTACCAAAAACTGCTGCCTTACCACTTGGCTACACCCCAGCAGCGAGGCGTTTCTTACTGATAGGTCACGCGGACCGCAAGACCCCATACGCTAAAAAATGCGCCCCGACGCCGGGTCAAGGACGGGCGCGCGATCACTCGACGGGGGCTGCGCGGTTCAACAAGTCCTGATCTCCGGTTTCGCGGCGCTCCGCCTCCACGATGCGGGCCAGATCCCGGTCTTCCGCGGCTGAGACGTCATCGGCGGCTGGTGGCACCGGCGGAGCGGGGAGCGGCTCTTGGGCGGGCGTGGCTGTCTCCTTGGTGGGGGAGGTCACGGGCGCGGCGTCTTCGTCTTCGGTCACCGTGGCGGCGCGGGGCAGAACGCCTGACAGGCCGGGGGGCAGGTCGAACCGCAGGCGATAGGTGTTTTCGGGCAGCGACACGCCAGCGGCCTCGACCGCGGATTTCACCATGCGCAGCGCTTCGCCTCGGGCCAGCGCAAAGGATGTCTGGGTCTGGTCAATCCAGCCTGTGACCTGCAACAACAGCCCCGCATCGTTGATTTCTTCGATCCATGCGGAGGCGGCGGGCGTGGCGAGGGTAAAGGGCAATGCCTGCACCGTGTCTTCGGCCAGTTTGCGGATCGCGGTCACATCGCTGCCCGCGTCGACGGTGATGCCGAACAGAAAGCGGCGCTCCCGGTTCCGGGTGAAGTTGACGACCCGGCCTTTGAACACGGTCGCATTGGGAATGCGGATCTGGTTGCCATCGAGCGACAGCAGAATCGTGGCGCGGCTGGTCAGGCGGATGACCTTGCCGGTGTCGCCTTCGATTTCGACCAGATCATTGGGGCGGAAGGGCTGGCGGATCGACAGCATGACCGAGGCGATGAAGTTTTCGACGGTGTCGCGCACGGCGAAGCCGATGGCGAGACCGATGATCCCAGCCGCCCCAAGGATAGTGGACAGCAGCGCCGTCGCCCCGACAATGTCGAGCGCGATCACCACCGCCGCGATCAGAAAGGCGATCCGCACCATTTGGCGATAGATATCGGCGATGAATGCGTTGGGGGCGAGCCGGGTCCACGGGCGATCCCACCGCGCCAGCATTAAACCGGCAAAGACGACAATAAGCCCGACCCCGAGCGCGACAGCGGCGAGGGGCAGAAAGGCGAGCATTTGTTCGGTGCGCCGACGGAAACGCTCCATCGCCGGGCTGAGCCGCTTGGCCAGTTCCGCGCTTTCGACAAGGTCACTGCGGATCGCCACGACCCCGTCGATGCGGCTCGCGATGCCGGTCAGGCGCTCCGCGGCAGCCGGGTCCAGAGTCTCGCCACTCAGGGTCACGATGCCCGCCTCGACCGTGACCGCCACATCCGGGTAATCCGCGAGCGCGTCGAGGATCTGGCGCAGCCGTGCGGCGATGGCAGCATCCTGCGCGGCGTCCGGCTCCAGCGCGATGGCGGCGGTGGGCTGCGCGTCCTGTGCGGCGGCGGGTGGGGCCAGCCAAAGGGCGATGCCAAGGATCAGGAGCGAAAACAGACGGGGCAGCAACATGAGCGGACCTTGCAGCAGGGCGGCCCTGCGCAGGGGGCCAGCGGTGTCATCTGCAACAGAAGTATGGCGCCCGCGCGCCGGTTTCCAAGCCACAGACCTGCCATAGCCCACGGGCGCAAGGGCAGGGCGGGCGGGTATGCCGGGCGGGGCGCATGAAAAAGGGCGGGGAAATCCCCGCCCTGATGCTGCTGTATGATCCGCTAAGGTCAGATCTTCTGATCGTATTCGCCCACCGACGGCTCGGTGCGGATCACATCGTCGATCTCCTTAAAAATCGCGCGTAGTTCTTCGTCGCTGTCCGAGCTTTCGCAGACGACGACAAGATTCGGCGTGTTCGACGACGCCCGCACCAGCCCCCAGGAGCCGTTGTCGAGGATCACCCGCGCGCCGTTTACCGTGACCACCTGATCGACCTTACGCCCGGCGAAGGTGTCGCCTGCATCGGCCTTGGCCACGATTTTCTGCACCAAGCGGTCGAGCACCTCGTATTTTTCGGTGTCGGGGCAATGGGGCGACATCGTGGGCGTGGACCATGTTCGCGGCAGGGCCTTGCGCAGATCGGACATGGATTTGTCCGGGTTGCGGTCCATCAGTTTGCAGATTTCGACCGCGACGCGCATGCCGTCATCGTAGCCGCGGCCTACCGGCTCCGCGAGGAAGTAGTGGCCCGATTTCTCGAACCCGGCCAAGGCGCCCAGTTCATGCACCCGGCGCTTCATGTGGCTGTGGCCGGTTTTCCAGTAGTCGGATTTTGCCCCATTGGCCTGAAGCTCGGGGTCAGACGCGAAGAGGCCCGTGGATTTCACATCCGCGACAAAGGTCGAGCCGGGATAGATCTTGCTCAGGTCGCGGGCCATGATGACGCCGACCTTATCGGCAAAGATCTCCTCGCCCTCATCATCGACCACACCGCAGCGGTCGCCGTCGCCGTCGAAGCCCAGCGCGAAATCAGCGCCGGAGGCCCGCACGGAATCGGCCATGTCGTGCAGCATTTCCATCGCTTCGGGGTTCGGGTTGTAATGCGGGAAGGTGTAGTCGAGCGTATTGTGGCTTTCGACCACTTCGACGCCGATCCGCTCGAACAACGCAGGCGCATAGGCGGAGGCAGTGCCATTGCCTGTAGCGCAGACGACCTTCAGCTTTCGGGTCATTTTGAAGTCGCCGACGAGGTCGTCCATATAGGCTTCGAACACACCATCGACCTGTTCGCAGGAGCCGCCTTCGCGGGTTTCCCAGTCGCCGCCCATGACGATCTGTTTCAGCTCGTCCATTTCATCGGGGCCATGGGTCAGGGGCATCTGGAAGCCCATTTTGACCCCGGTCCAACCGTTCGGGTTGTGAGAGGCGGTGACACAGGCCACGGCCGGAATACCAAGGTGGAAGGAACTGAAATAGGCCATCGGCGTGATGCAAGGGCCGATATCCTTGACCGTGATGCCCGCTTGGACAAGCCCGAGGATCAGCGCGTTCTTGATGGACAGCGAATAGTCCCGGTAATCGTTGCCGACGCAGATCACGGGGTCGAGCCCGCGACGATGCATCTGCGTGCCCAGACCCAGACCCAGCGCGGTAATGCCGGGCAGGTTCACGGCCTCGGGGTATTGCCAGCGCGCATCATATTCGCGGAAGCCCGTCGGCGTGATCATCGGATCGCGCAGGAATTCCCATGTGTTCGGCGTGACGGTCGGCGATGGGGTCTTCATGTCTGCTCCTGATCGCATAAACGGAAGGTTACTGCAGGGCCGGCAGCGGATGTGCCTTGGCCAGTGTGTCGAAACGCATGAGGATGTCCACAAGGTTCCTCATCTCGTTCAACGGGATCATATTCGGCCCGTCCGAGGGGGCGGTGTCGGGCGCTTCGTGGGTTTCGATAAACACCGCGGCCACGCCCACGGCCACTGCCGCGCGCGCCATAACGGGGGCGAATTCCCGCTGCCCGCCGCTCGCGCCGCCCAAGCCTCCGGGCTGCTGGACGGAATGGGTGGCATCCATCACCACCGGATAACCCGTCGCCGCCATCTGCGGCAGCGCGCGCATATCGGTGACCAGCGTGTTGTAGCCAAAGGACGACCCCCGCTCGGTCAACAGGATGCGCTTGTTTCCGGTGCTTTCGATCTTTGACACGACATTGGCCATGTCCCACGGGGCAAGGAACTGCCCCTTCTTGATGTTGATGACGGCGCCGGTTTCGCCGGCGGCCAGCAACAGATCGGTCTGGCGGCACAGAAAAGCGGGGATTTGCAGAATGTCCACGGCTTCGGCGGCCGGGGCGCATTGATCGGCGGTGTGGATGTCGGTCAGGACCGGGCAGCCAAATTCGGAGCGGATGTCTGACAGGATGCGCAGTCCCGCATCCATTCCCACGCCCCGCTGACCCGAAAGAGAGGTGCGGTTGGCCTTGTCGAAGCTCGCCTTGAATACATAGGTCGCGCCATGCTCGGCACAGATTTCGGACATGGTCCGCGCAATCATCGCGGCGTGGTCATAGCTTTCAAGCTGGCACGGTCCGGCGATCACGGTCAGCGGCGCGGTGTTGCTGATGCGTGCGCCGCCGATTTCGACATCGGTCATTCAGGCAGATCCCCCGAGTTCAAACAATTCCGCCGCGTGACGCGACATGCGCCCAAGCGCCCCGCATTTGCGGGACTGTTGGCGCTCACATGGCGTGGTGAACCGTGAGATAGCACATCGCGCGCGGAAGTCCCGCAACGCGTGTGGAAAGGCGCACCCGTCAGGCGGAAACTTGTTCACGCAGGATCGAGGCGGTCAAGCTCATCATCAGGTAGATGCCCGCAAAGATGACAAAGGCCAGCATCGTGTTTTCCGCCGCGCGGGGGTAGGTCGGCTCATCCGGGGCGATGGGATTGACGCCAAGCGACAGGTAACGGGTCTGCCGATTGGCCTCGATCCGGGCAGTTTCAAGCTGCGTCAACGCCTGCTGAAGCAGCAACTGCCGCGTTGCAAGATCGGCCTCCGCGATGCGAAGCTGGCCGGTGATCCGGGCCAAAGATGCGCCGCCGGTATTGCTGTCCGTCATGGACGACCGCATGTTTCCGATCAACTCTTGCAAGCGTTGAATTTCGCCGCGCACGGCATCCACGCGCGCCTGATTGGGGCGGCTGTTGGCGAGCAGTTGCTGAAGCTCCAGTTGTTTCTGGCGCAGCTGCACCTCGAATTGCGTGACCTGCTGCATGATGGAACTGGTTTCGGTCACCGGATCGAGCACGCCGAGCTGCTCTTGCAGTTCTAGCACGCGGGTCTGGGCCTCCTGCACGCGCTGCTCCGCCTCGTCGAAGCTGGAGCTTGCCCCGGACATCTGATCGGCCCGCAGGCGTTGGGTCAGGTTATCGACCTGCTCCTCGGCATAGCTGATCAGATGCTCCGAGAAGGCCTGACTGGCGGCGGGGGAGGCGGCGATCACCTCCATCTTCAGGATGCCTTCTGTCGGATCGTAGCCAATCTTCACGTTGCGCTGGTAGGCTTTATAGGCGGCCTCGTTGCTGGCGTCTTCGGGCAGGCGCTGCAACGGATCGATCCAGTCCTGCGAGAAATGCGATTTGAACCCCTGATCCCGGTCGAGCCGCAGCATCGCGTCGCGCGATTGCAGATAGGACTGCACCGTGGTGCTGTCCTGCTGCACGGCAAGCCCGGTGCCTTGGAACAGGCCGCCCAGCCCGGCGGCCGACTGGGTTTCGGCCTGCTGGATGACGAATTCGGATTTGGTCGCGTAAAGGGGCGTCGCGATCTTGAAATAATAGTAGCCCACCAACAGCGTCGGCAGGAACACGAACACCGCAAGCCGCGCCATCAAAAGCAGGAATTTCCTGCGCCGCCGTTTCGCAATATCCCGCTGGATACGCTGGATCGCGTCGGCGCGACGCTCGGCCGGTTTCGCCACCTCTGCCGGTTTCGAGAACTCGGTCGAGGGCAGGTTGGTGCCGGGTTGTGGCACGGTCTGCGGTAACTGCGTCCGGGGCGTTTGCACGGGCTGAGAGGTTTCCGCCACAACAAGGTCGAGCATGTTGGAGCGCTGGAACGGGTCAATGCCCTTGGCGCGCAGCAGGCGGATCGCGTCGAAATCCGATACCGGCTCTAGCCCGTGCTTCAACGCCACACGCCGCGCCATGCGCAACTGCCGTCCTGTCAGACCTTCGCGGCGGATCGCGGCGATATCAGCTTCGACATGTGCGTCATCTTCCGGCGTCGGCACATCGGCGCCGATCCGGTTGGGGGTCGGGCGGGCGGCTGCGGGTTCGTCTGCCAAGGGAGGCGCCACCATTTCGGGCGCTTCGAACAGCCGGGCCGGATCGGCCATCGCATGATCGTCATTATAGGGGTCGGGCGTTGCGGTCTCGACGATGCGCGGGGCCTGACGCCGGGGGGCGGGGGTGGCCGCGCCATCATCGCTGGGGGTCGGGCGGGGGGCGGTTTTCGCGCCCGGCTGACGTTTGACGGTTGTCACCGGCCGCGGCTTGGCCGTGACCTCGCGCGTGGCCACGCTGCCGGTCGTCGCCTCCAGCCGGGCTACGTCCTGTGCGGTTTCGCTGCGCTGAAAGAGCGGTGCCCCCCGGTGGATGCGGAACTTGCTCGCTTTAAGCTTGGTAGTCATAGAGCTGCTTCGCTTCTTCCAGGGTGTCGAACATGGTCAGTTGACCATCCCGCAATACCGCCGCGGAGCGACAGAATTTCTCCAATACGGCGGCCTGGTGGGACACCATCACCACGGTCGTGTTCTGCAGCCGCTCGCGCAGGATCTCCCCCGCTTTGCGATTGAATTCCACATCCGTCGTCGCGGGCATGCCCTCGTCGATGAGATACATGTCGAAATCGAGCGCCAGCATCAGCGAGAAGCAGAACCGCGCCCGCATACCCTGGCTATATGTGCCGACGGGCATGTCGAAATATTCCTCAATTCCGCACAGCCACCGTGCGAAGGCCTCGACATAGTCGGCATCGAGACCGTAGAGCCGGGCGATATAGCGCGCGTTTTCGGTTCCGGTATGGCGATTTACGACACCGCCCATGAAACCTAACGGAAATGAGATGCGGCAGGTGCGGTGAATTTCGCCTTCGTCGGGCTTCTCCAGCCCGGCCATCATGTTGATGAGCGTGGTCTTGCCCGTGCCGTTGGGAGCGAGGATGCCGATGGAATTGCCAAGTTCCACGCGCAGCGAAGCCCGGTCGAGAATCACCTTGCGCTGCTTCCCGGTCCAGAAGGACTTGCTGACGTTTACGAACTCCAACATGCGCGGCTCAACTCACACTAAATCAAGGGACAGCCCGAAAAAGGCTCGGGTGTTCCGGTCAGTTTGTAGTGCCCCAATGGGACGTCATTATGTCAGCGAGGTGGAGCGAATTATAGCAACTACGGCGAAATGTGACGGTGTCGGGGCAGCGTTTTCCGTAACGTTTGCGAGAAAAATAACAGTCCCTTGCCAATTGCACATCCGGGGCGTGTGTTATGGAATTGGAGTTAACGCATAAGTAACTTCTCGGGATTAGAAATTTGGAAAGGCGCGGCTTCCCCATCCGGCGTCTGTCAGGGCACGATAGGATCGCCCGTTTCGACCTGCACCGCCAAGAACTTCCTTGTTCCCCCGGATGTTGCGAGCGGCGCGGGACACCCTAAGGCGCCGGAAGCGGTTGATGCGCGCTTCCGGCGTCTGACTGTTTGACGTGAAACATCCGGTCCCGCCGACGCAGGCGCATGGACCCCTATGGGGCGTCAGGCTGCCGCCTTGGTCGCGCCACAGGCCGTGATGTTACAGCGATCCGGTCCGGCCAAACTCACGTCCCGCGCAGCACGGCGCCGGGGTTCATGATTCCGGCAGGATCGAGCGCCGATTTGATCGCCCGCATCGCGGCCAGCTTTGTCGGGTCGCCGTAATGCTCCAACTCACCGACTTTCAGCCGACCAATGCCATGCTCGGCGCTGAATGAACCGTCGAACTCGCGCACAATATCGAACACCGTGCGTTTGATCTCCGCGACCCGGTCGGCATAGTCCGCGCGGACCCGGCCGGGCGCGGGGAAGACATTATAGTGCAGGTTCCCATCGCCCAGATGGCCAAACGCATTGATCCGCAGATCGCCCGCCCGGCCCAGCACCGACCCGGCATGGCGCAGGAAGTCCGGCACCGCCGACAAGGGTAGTGAGATGTCATGCGAACTGATCGAGCCGACGCGACGGTTCGCCTCCGGGATGCGTTCGCGGACCTCCCAGAATGCGTCGCGCTGGGCACCGGATTGCGCGATCACGCCGTCGCAGACCAACCCGGCCTCATGCGCTTCGGCGAACAGCTCTTCCAGCACGGTTTCTGGTGTGGCCCCGGCTGGTAAACCCAGATCGATGAGGACGGCCCAGTCGGGTAGGTCGGCAAATGGGTGGCGCAGGTCGGGCATGGTGTCACGCTGAAACTGCAGCCCCTGTCCCGAGATCAGTTCGAACGCATCCAGACCGGGACCGACACGCCGTTGCGCCAGATCCAGCAGCCGCAACGCGGCATCGGGGTCCGGCACTACGAAAAACGCGGCACCCTGTTGTGCGGGACGCGGCATAAGGCGCAGCGCCGCAGCGGTAATCAGGCCCAGCGTGCCCTCCGCCCCGATCAGTAAATGGCGCAGGTCATAGCCGGTGTTGTC
Organism: Pacificitalea manganoxidans; assembly: GCF_002504165.1. GTDB lineage: Bacteria > Pseudomonadota > Alphaproteobacteria > Rhodobacterales > Rhodobacteraceae > Pacificitalea > Pacificitalea manganoxidans. The sequence goes on along the minus strand of NZ_CP021404.1, from coordinate 2,932,915 downwards.
CTTGCGCAGACGTTTCAAACCGTTCAGCACCGATCCGTCAGGAAGGACTGCCTCCACCCCCAGCACCAGATCGCGGGTGGTGCCGTAGCGCAGGACATTAACGCCGCCCGCATTGGTCGATAGCAATCCCCCGATCCGGGCCGAGCCTTCGGAGGCCAGCGACAGCGGGAACAGCCGGTCAATGTCATGAGCGGCCTGCTGCACATGGGCAAGGATCGCGCCCGCCTCTACCACCAGCGTGTTTTCGGCGGGGTAGGTGGCGCGGACCACAGTCATACGCTCCAGCGTGATGACCAGCGGGCGGGGCAGGTCTACGCCGATTTGCCCGCCGACTAGGCCGGTGCCGCCACCATAGGGCACAACAGGCACACGGGCGGATTGGGCTGCGCGGATCGCCGTGGCGGCCTCCGACGTGGTGGCTGGTGCAATCAGCAGCGCGTCGCCGGCCCGGCTTAGGCCGCGGGGTTCTTCCAGATAGCGCGGCTCCAGCGGGCGGAAGGCAGCGGCGGGCAGGGACGCGCGCAGCCCGGCCTCGAAACGGTCATCGGCGGGGGTCAGCATGGGTCTGGATCCTCCGGCGGCTCAAAGCCCCTCATAGGCACAAATCGCATGCACATCCATGCCGAGCGCTTCGAGCTTCGCCCGCCCGCCCAGATCCGGCAGATCCACGACAAATCCGCAGCCCATCACCGACCCGCCCAGCCGTTCGACCAGCCGGATGCCAGCGGCAGCGGTGCCGCCCGTGGCCAGCAGGTCATCGACCAGCAGCACCTTTTCGCCCGGGCGGATGGCATCGTCGTGAATTTCCACCACGGCCTCGCCATATTCGAGCGTGTAGCTTTCGGCGATGGTTGTGGCGGGCAGCTTGCCCTTCTTCCGGATCGGGACGAAGCCCAGCGACAGCTGATGCGCAATTGCCCCGCCAAGGATAAAGCCGCGCGCCTCCAGTCCCACGACCCGGTCGATCTGCTGGCCCGCCCATGCATGGATCATCTGATCCACCGCCATGCGGAACCCACGCGGATCGGCGAACAGCGTTGTCACGTCGCGAAACAGGATACCTTCGTGCGGAAAATCGGCAATCGTGCGGATATAGTCGCGCACCTCTTTGCGGTCGCGGGTCGTCGTCGTGTCGGGCATTGGTTAGCTCCGGCTTTTGACCAGCAGCGCCGAAGAGACGATGCCGACCAGGGCTTCGGGATTGTTGCGGCATTCGCGGATGGTGGCCTGCACGACGCGTGCGCCGCCGACCTCCTCAAGCTGCGCGGTGAAAGCGGGGGCCTCATATGCCGTCGCAGCGGACCAGAAGCCAAGGATCCAGCCCGCGGCCTGACCCTTTTCGACCGGCGCGCCATCGGTAAACGTGTCGATCATCCGGGTGCACGTCCATTGGCCGACGCCCATCAGATAGCTGTCGGCGCGCGCGGCACCTGCACCGATCAGGGGCGCGACAAGCAGGCCGATCACTGCGGCGCAGGTCGCGCGCGGGGGAAGCATGGGCATGGGCAACGTCCTTGCTGTTGTGGCTGACCCGGTTAGAGCATGGGCCGCGCGGTCACGCAAATCAGCTGCTTGTGCGTCCCAGAACCCGGCCCGCCACGGCATCGAGCCGGGCGATCAGCGCAGGGTCGCGCTTCTCCGGTGCGGTGAGGATGGCATGATCCAAGGCGCGGTCACAGCCATGCGGGCAGACCTGTCGCGCGGCGCCCAGCAGGCCGGGCAGGCGTGCCACCAAACCGCGCGCTTTGTCGGCATTGCCGAACAGGACGCGGATGATTTCGGTCACGTCGACTTCGCCGTGATCTGGGTGCCAACTGTCGTAATCGGTGATCATCGCGACGGAGGCATAGCAAAGCTCCGCCTCGCGGGCGAGCTTTGCCTCAGGCATATTTGTCATGCCGATCACGTCGCAGCCCCACGCATCGCGATACATCCGCGATTCAGCAAGGGTGGAGAATTGCGGCCCCTCCATCGCCAGATAGGTGCCGCCGCGATGCACGTTGATGCCCTGGGCCTCGGCCGCCTCGGCGCAGGCGGTGCCAAGCCGGTCGCAGGTCGGATGCGCGACCGAGACATGGGCCACGCAGCCCGCGCCGAAAAAGCTGCTTTCGCGGGCGACGGTGCGGTCGATGAACTGATCTACGACGACGAAATCGCCCGGTGCCATCGCCTCGCGGAACGAGCCGCAGGCCGACACCGAAATCACATCGGTCACGCCCAGCCGTTTCAACGCGTCGATGTTGGCGCGGTAGGGGGCGGAGGACGGGCTCAGCACATGGCCGCGCCCGTGCCGGGGCAGAAACGCCATAGCCACACCGCCCAGAGTGCCTGTCAGGATCGCGTCCGACGGCGTCCCGAAGGCGGAGCTAACCTCGCGCCATTCGGCATTTTCGAGCCCGTCGATCTCATACACCCCGGATCCGCCGATCACCCCGATCATCGTGTCGTTCATCCCAAACCGTCCCTCGGCGCATGTCGTTGCAGATGCTGTGATTGATGCGTGTTTTGCGCGTTCGCGGCACCATACGCAGCTGTCCGGCAGCAACAAGAGGCCCGACAAGGTGGGCTTTGCCGTGGAAACATGCTACCCGCCGCACGAATCCGCACATATCCGATCCAGAAGAAAGCGACCGTTCCTGTGAGTTCGACCGATCGACCGGGCGGCAAACCGCCGCGCATGACCCGAAACCTCCTGTCCAACTTCAGCCTTGGCATGGTGGACGACCTAGGTCCGGCCCGCATCCGCACCGAGCTTCTGTCCGGGCTGACGGTGGCGCTGGCGCTGGTGCCCGAAGCCGTGGCTTTCGCTTTCGTGGCCGGGGTGCATCCGCTGGTCGGGCTGTATGCTGCGTTTCTCGTCGGGCTAATCACCGCACTGATCGGCGGGCGACCGGGGATGATTTCCGGCGCGACAGGCGCGCTGGCGGTGGTGATGGTGGCCTTGGTTGCCGACCACGGCGTCGAATACCTGTTCGCGACCGTCGTTTTGATGGGCCTGCTGCAAGTCACGGCAGGGGTGTTTCGCTGGGGGAAATTCATCCGGCTGGTGCCGCATCCGGTGATGCTCGGCTTCGTCAACGGGCTGGCGATTGTGATTTTCATGGCGCAGCTGAGCCAATTCCAAGTGCCGGGCTCCGCCGAAATTACCGGTCACGGCGCTGCGGGCGGCGAATGGTTGTCGGGCATGCAGCTATATACCATGCTGGCTCTGGTTGGTCTGACCATGCTGGTGATCTGGGCGCTGCCCAAGCTAACCCATGTGATCCCGGCGCCGCTGGCCGGTATCGCGATCACCGCCGGGATCGTCATCATCTTTGGCATCGACGTGCCGCGCGTGGGCGATCTGGCCGATATCAAGGGCGGGCTGCCAAGCTTCCATATTCCGATGGTGCCGCTGAATTTCGAGACGTTGCAGATCATTCTGCCCTATGCCGTGATCCTTGCCGCCATCGGCCTCATCGAAAGCCTTCTGACGCTGAACCTTGTCGGGGAAATCACCGGCCAGCGTGGCGGGGCCTCGCAGGAATGTATCGCGCAGGGCACCGCCAACGTCGTCACCGGCTTTTTCGGCGGCATGGGCGGCTGTGCGATGATCGGCCAGTCGATGATCAACGTGAAATCCGGCGGGCGCACGCGGATCTCGGGCATCTTTGCCGCGCTAATGCTGCTGGCGTTTATCGTCGTGGCCTCGCCCGCAATCGAACAAATCCCGCTCGCCGCGCTGGTGGGGGTGATGTTCATGGTGGTGATCGGCACCTTCGCGTGGAAGTCGCTGACCATCCTGCGCAAGGTGCCGCTGACCGATGCGCTGGTGATCGTGCTGGTGACGGTTGTTACCGTGCTGACCGACCTTGCCATCGCGGTGGTCGTCGGCGTCATCGTGTCGGCCCTGCAATACGCATGGTCCAACGCCGTGCGCATTCGGGCCAGCACCTATGAGACGCCCGAGGGCGCCAAAGTGTATCAGGTCAAAGGGCCGCTGTTCTTTGGCTCCACCGACGGGTTCACCGAACTGTTCAAACCGGAGACCGATCCGGAACTCGTGGTCATCGACTTCGCCGAAAGCCGTGTTGCGGATCAATCGGCCCTGACCACCATCGAAGCCGTGGCCGCCAAGTATGAGGCAGAGGGCAAGCGGGTGGAGCTGCGTCATCTCAGCCGCGATTGCCACCGTCTGCTGCGCCGTGCAGGCCAGTTGGTGATCGAAAGCGATGACGATCCCGAATATGAGGTCGCCGCGAATTACATGGTGCGGACCGGCCAGCTATCCGCCGGGCACTGACGCCAAACAGTGTGAGCGACCTGATGCCCCTCGGACGGCGATCCGGGGGGGATTTTCATGTTTGGCCATGACAATTGGAGCCAAAACTGCCTGTTTTTGGATCACTTTCTGCCGCTGACATTTTTGTCAAGATTTTGGATGTCAAATAATATCAAGCATTAACAGGGGCCTATGCGAATTTCCGCCGGATTGACGCTTGGGGACAGGAACCGCGATCAGGCTTCGATGTTGTCTATCCAAGCGGTCGCCGAGAGGCACTGCACCGAAAATCAGGAGACGACACATGAAACGCTTTATGATCACGACGGCCCTCGTTGCCGGTATGTCCACCGCCGCTTTTGCCCAGGACGGCAACATTGAAGCATCCGTGGATCAGTATTTCACCGCTCAAGGTCTCGAATATAGCGCCTCCGCGCTGACCGAAGATCAGCTGGACGCTGTGTACCAGATCGTGACGTCGACCGAATCGCCCGCTGATCAGCAGGCCAAGATCGAAGCCATCATCGGCACCGAAGCCAATGTCACCGTCATCAACACGGTGCCCGGCCCGACTGGCGAAGATCAGCTGCGCACTGCCGTGATGCAGGGTCTGACCGAGGAAGGTATTTCGGACGTCGACGTAAACATGCTGAACAACGCTCAGCTGACCGGCATCTACGACACGCTCAATTCCGAGATGAGCGCGCTGGAAACCAAAAACCGCATCGACGCTCTGGTTGCCACGACCGCGACCGCCGATGTCGACATGCAGAACATGGACAGCGTCCAACTGCGTGAAAGCGTCGAAGTTTCGCTGACCCAGTGGGGCTACGAAGTTGACGTCGACGCGCTATCCGACGAGCAGGTCAACGAACTGTACCTTGCGCTGAACAACGGCTCTGACGCCGAGAAGCGCAACTCGGTCGACGAGATCCTGATGAAATAAGGCTGACCTCCTTCGGGAGCCTGCCACTCACGGAAAAGGGGTGCCCTCGGGCACCCCTTTTTTTATCGCTAGCATTTACGACGCTTAGTTGACGAGGGTAGCTTCCGTCGCGGCGCGCACTTCGTCTTCGGTGACACCCTCAGCCAGTTCAACCAGCTTCAGCCCGCCTTCGACAACGTCGAGCACGCAGAGATTGGTGATGATCCGATCCACGACCCCGGTGCCGGTGAGCGGCAGGGTGCATTCTTTCAGCACCTTCGACTCACCCTTCTTGTTCGTATGATCCATGACGATGACGACCCGCTTGACGCCAGCGACCAGATCCATCGCGCCGCCCATACCTTTGATGAGCTTGCCGGGGATCATCCAGTTCGCCAGATCGCCGTTCTCGGCCACTTCCATTGCGCCGAGGATCGCCATGGCAATCTTGCCGCCGCGGATCATCGCAAAGGACTGCGCGCTGTCGAAATAGGCGGTATGGGGCAGTTCGGTGATCGTCTGCTTACCGGCGTTGATCAAATCGGGGTCTTCGCTGCCCTCGATGGGAAACGGGCCCATGCCGAGCATGCCGTTTTCCGACTGCAGCGTCACGTTCACCCCTTCGGGGATGTAGTTGCTGACCAGCGTCGGGATGCCAATCCCGAGGTTCACATACCAGCCATCCTGCAATTCCTGAGCGGCCCGAGCGGCCATCTGGTTACGATCCCAAGGCATGGGAAATCCTTTCAGCTGTCATTCGGCGTGATTTTAGGCACGTCGATGGTGATGATTGTTCCGGTATCGCCCCGGGTGATGTCGAACTTTCCGTCAAGGCTGTCGACAAGCCCTTGCATGATCTTGCCGCCAAGCGAGCCCGGCTTGGGCCATGTCAGCCCCTCCGGCATGCCGATGCCGTCATCTGCAACGACAAGACGAATGCCCCCAGACGACAGATTGGTCAGCCGCACCTCCAGCAGGCCGACATCGCGGCCTTCGAAGGCGTGCTGGAAAGCGTTGGTCACCACTTCCGACAACACCAGACCCAACTGGGTGGCATCGTGGGTGTTGGCGTCCACCGCTTCGATTTCGGTCGTAACGCGGACACCTGCGCGCCCGTCGATATGCGCAATCGAATTGACAATGCGCGACAGATAGGTGCCCAGCGGGATCACATCGCGATTGTTCATGTGATCCGACAGCGACATCTCCTCATAGAGAAGCTGCAGGCTTTCGATCCGTCGGGCCAGCGCGGCAAACCCGTCCGCATCGCCAGACTTGCGCGATTGCATACGGATCATGCCGACGATCATCGACAGGTGGTTCTTCACCCGATGCTGAATTTCGCTCAGATGATCATCCACCACGTCGCCCTGCCGGGCAGCGTCCCCTTCGGATTTGTCCGTGTCCTGCCCGACAGCCAGTTGCAGACCGACGAAATAGGCGCATTCCGAGTCGTGATCCTCGATTGGCGAAATCGTCAGCCGGTTGCGAAAGGCAACGCCATCGGCACGGTAGTTCAGGATCTCGACTGAGACATCCGTGCAATCCTCAATCGCCTGCCGTAATTGCGCGACTGTCTTGGGGTCGGTCTTCTCCCCCTGCAAAAACCGGCAGTTCCGCCCGATGGCGGCGGACCGGGAATATCCGGTCATCGCCTCGAACGCGCGATTGACGTAGATAATCGGGTTATCTTTCTGCCGGGGATCGGTCAGCACCATCGCGATGCGCGAGCGCGAGAAACGCTCGATCGCGCGGCTTTCGTCCATCGCGGAGATGTCCTGCGTGTCCATGCCGGATCAGGCGGCGCGCACAGTGCGCTGTTCGATCCGCTTCTCATGGTCGCCCTGAATCAGGCGGTGAACATAAATGCCCGGCAGGTGGATGTGATCGGGATCGATCGAGCCGGTGGGCACGATTTCCTCGACCTCAACCACGCAAACCTTGCCACAGGTGGCGGCGGGCGCGTTGAAGTTGCGGGCGGTCTTGCGGAAAACCAGATTGCCGGTCTCATCCGCCTTCCATGCCTTCACGATGGCCAGATCAGCAAAGATCCCTTCTTCGAGGATATAGGTCTCCCCGTTGAAATCCTTGTGCTCTTTGCCGTCGGCGATGACCGTGCCAACGCCGGTCTTGGTGTAGAAGCCGGGGATGCCCGCACCGCCGGCACGCATGCGTTCGGCCAACGTGCCTTGCGGGTTGAATTCGAGCTCCAGCTCACCCGACAGATACTGGCGCATGAATTCGGCGTTCTCGCCGACATAGGACGACATCATCTTCTTGATCTGGCGAGTTTGCAGCAGCACGCCGAGCCCGAAATCATCCACGCCACAATTGTTGGATGCGATGGTGATGTCCTTTGTGCCCGCGTCCCTGATCTGTGCGATCAGAAGCTCCGGAATGCCACAGAGGCCAAATCCGCCAGCGGCGATGAGCATGCCATCAAAGAGCAGCCCGTCCAGCGCTTCTTCCGCCGAACCGAAAACCTTTTTCATCGAGTCCCCTCCTGTCGATCCTCATCGTTTTGCAACTGCAGCACAGGGAAGTCAACGTAACGAAAGCCTGCACAGGCGCGCGATCCCGTCCTGAGCGGCCTTTAGGTGACGTAAGGGGGCATTCGCCGGGGGCCGGGAAGGCGGGGGCGTATGGGGCGCCGGGGGCCACATGAAAAACGGGCGGTGCCTATTGGCGCCGCCCGTCCTGTCTGTGACCGATATATGGCCGCCCGCCTCAGTCGGCGTCGGTCTCAGGCGCGGCTTTCTTCGCGGCAGGTTTCTTGGCCGCCGCAGACTTGGCGGCTGTGGATTTGGCCGCTGTTTTCGATGTTGTTGCCTTGGTCGTGGACTTTGCCGGGGCTTTCTTAGCCGCAGGTTTCTTTGCGGCGGGCTTTTTCGCAGTGGTCTTGGTCGCCGTCTTCTTCGGCGCGGCCTTCTTGCGGGTGCCCTTCTTGCTTGCCTTGGCGGTGATCAATTCGACGGCCATGTCCATCGTCACGTCATCGGGCTCCGTGCCCTTGGGCAGGGTGGCGTTGACCTTCTCCCATTTGACATACGGGCCATAGCGGCCTTCCATCACGTTGACGGGGCCACCATCGGTCGGATGCTCGCCCAGTTCGCGCAAGGGTTTCGCGGCCTGACCGCGGCCCCCGCGCGCGGCTTTCTTGGCAAGCTCCTCCATCGCGCGGTTCATGCCGATTTCGAACACCTCGTCGACCGAGGGCAGGTTGGCGTAGACGCGACCGTGTTTGACATACGGCCCGTAGCGTCCGATCCCGGCCTCGATCATCTCACCATCCTCGGGATGCGGACCGACGGGGCGGGGCAGCGACAGCAACATCACGGCCTTGCTCAGATCCATATCCTCGGTCGACCAGCCTTTCGGCAGCGACGCGCGCGGTGGCTTTGGCTGTTCCTCGGTCGCGTCACCCCGTTGGACATAAGGGCCAAAGCGGCCTTTGCGCAGGGTGATCGGCTCGCTCTGATCCTCGCCCAGCAGCTTGCCATCCGGGCCGATTTCGTCGCCTTCGGCCCCCGGCGGGCCAAACGGACGCGTAAAGCGGCATTCGGGGTAGTTCGAGCACCCGATGAATGCGCCACCAGACCGCGCCGTGCGCATCGACAGACGCCCCTGTCCGCAGTTCGGACACAGGCGCGGATCGGTGCCTTCGGGATTCGCCGGGAAGATATGAGGCTCCAGCACCTCGTTGATCTTCTCCAAAACCTCGGTGATGCGCAGTTCGGAGGTTTCCGCGATGGCGGCGGAGAAGTCGCGCCAGAACCGGTTCAGCACGTCCTTCCAATCCCGGTCGCCCGCCGACACATGGTCAAGCTGGTCTTCGAGATCGGCGGTAAAGTCATATTCCACGTAGCGGCGGAAGTAGTTTTCCAGAAACGCCGTGACCAAGCGTCCCTTGTCCTCGGGAATCAGGCGGTTCTTATCCTTGCGGACATATTCGCGGTCCTGAATCGTCGTGACGATGGAGGCGTAGGTGGACGGCCGGCCAATGCCCAACTCTTCCATCCGCTTGACCAGCGTTGCTTCGGTATAGCGCGGGGGCGGCTGGGTGAAATGCTGCTCGGGCGTGATGTCGCCCTTCTTGGCAGGTTCCCCCTGCGAGATCTGCGGCAGCCGCTTATCGTCGTCGTCGCCGTCGTCGTCGCGACCTTCCTCGTAGACGGCGATAAACCCGTCAAACAGCAGAACCTGCCCGGTAGCCCGCAGCGCGACCTGCCCGTCGGCAGAGCCGACCTCGACCGTGGTGCGTTCCAGCCGCGCGGCTTCCATCTGGCTGGCGATGGTCCGTTTCCAGATCAGGTCATAGAGCTTGCGCTGATCCGCATCCGTCAGCCGCAGCGAGGCCGCATCGCGGGTCATGTCGGTGGGGCGAATACATTCATGCGCTTCCTGCGCGTTCTTGGCCTTGTTTTTATACATGCGCGGCGATTTCGGGACATAGTTCGCGCCGAACCGGTCCTTGATCGCGTCACGCGCAGCCATCACGGCCTCGGGTGCCATGTCGATGCCGTCGGTCCGCATATAGGTGATGAGACCGGCCTCATAGAGGCGCTGCGCTGCGCTCATGGTCTGCCGCGCACCCATGCCGAATTTACGGCTCGCTTCCTGCTGGAGGGTTGACGTCATGAACGGCGCGGAGGGATTGCGCGTGCCCGGCTTCGCCTCGACCGAGGTGACGGTCAAATCGCGCGAATTGATCGCCTGCACGGCCATCTCGGCCTGCGTTTCGTTCTCGATATCGTAACGGTCGAGCTTCTTGCCCGCCAACGTCACCAGCCGTGCTTCGTAGGTCTGGCCGCGCGGGGTCTGCATCACGGCCTTCACGGACCAGTATTCGCGGGCACGGAATGCTTCGATTTCCATCTCGCGCTCAACGATCAGGCGCAGACAGACCGATTGCACGCGCCCGGCGGATTTCGCACCCGGCAGCTTGCGCCACAGCACGGGCGACAGGTTGAAGCCCACCAGATAGTCGAGCGCACGGCGGGCGAGATACGCCTCCACCAGCGGGGCATCGACCTGGCGCGGGTTCTTCATCGCCTCGGTCACGGCGGATTTGGTAATGGCGTTGAACACCACGCGGCTGACGGCGGTGTCCTTCTTGATCGCCTTACGCTTGCGCAGGGCTTCCTCAAGGTGCCACGAAATCGCTTCGCCTTCGCGATCGGGGTCAGTGGCGAGGATCAGGGTATTGTCGCTGGCCAGCGCGTCGGCGATCGCCTTGACGTGCTTGCGGCTGTCCGTCGCAATTTCCCATTTCATGTCGAAATCATGCTCGGGGTCGACGGAGCCGTCCTTCGGGGGCAGGTCACGGACATGCCCGTAGGACGCCAGAACGGTGTAGTCATCGCCCAGATATTTGTTGATTGTCTTGGCCTTGGCGGGCGACTCGACGACGACGACTGGCATGGGACCCCTTTCGGAACGCGATCTGCTCATGGCTGCTCTTGGCGGCGCACATGTGGGGGCGGGGCGGGGATTGTCAATGCGCGGTAGCCTTTGCGCCGAGGCGGCGGGGCGTGGGTCGCGGCGCTGCGACGCGGGGTAGGCGGTGTTATTCGCGGCTCAGATAGCCGCCCGGTAGACGCTGAACCTCGCCGTCGATCTCCATCTCTTGCAGCGTCGCGACAAGCTGGGCGGCAGGGGTATCGGGAACCTGCGCAAAGAGCTGCGCTTCGGGCAACGGGGTGGCGCCAATCAGCGCGCTGATCCGCTGCCGCAGGCCCGCGCCCAGTCGCGGTGGCAGAGCGGCTTCGGCGCGGGGCGGCGCGGATCGCCCGTAGGGCGCAGGCGTGGCTGGCGGCTTCGACACCGCGCGGCGCGGTGCAGGTTGAGCGGCGGCGGGCAGGTCGAGCGCATCCAGCACATCGGCGGCAGAGCGCACCAGCCGTGCGCCATCCCGCAGCAGCATATTTGTTCCGGCCGCGCGCGGGTCGAGCGGATGGCCCGGAACGGCCAGCACCTCGCGCCCCTGATCCAGTGCGATGCGCGCCGTCATGAGCGACCCTGATCGCGCGGCGGCCTCCACCACCACGACCGCCCGCACCAGTCCTGACACGATCCGGTTACGGCGGGGGAAGTGGCGGGCGCGGGGCTGGGTGCCCGGTGGCATCTCCGACAGAATCACTCCGGTGCGGACGATATCGGCGCTGAGTGCAGCGTTTTCGCGCGGATAAACCGTATCGATCCCGCCCGCGATCACGGCGACGGTGCCCGCCTCCAACGCTGCGCGATGCGCGCTGGCATCAATGCCGCGGGCCAGCCCCGACACGACCGGCACCCCCGCCCGACCCAAATCGCGCGCCAAAAGCCCGGCCATCCGCAACCCAAGGCTCGAGGCATTGCGCGCGCCGATCAGGGCGATGCCGGGCGTGGTCAGAAGCCGGGCGGCAGGGGCGTCAGGCTGCCCGCAAAGGGCGCCTTGGCCCAACGCACCCAGCGCCCATAGCAGCGGCGGCGCGTCGTCCAGTTCTGCCAACAGAGGGGGGTAGCATGGCGCGCCTAGGGCGATCAGCCGCGCGCCCGCGCGGCGTCCTGCCCGCAATTCCATGTGGGCCTGATCGCGGGGGCAGGGACGGTAATCGGCGGTGCCGCTTGCCGCGGCGATAGCGGGAAGGGCGTCGAGCGCGGCGGCGGCGCTGCCGTCATGAGCGGTCATCAGCCGCCGGAAACTTGCCGGGCCGACCCGGCGAGAGCGCAAGAGACAGAGCCAGTCCAACAATTGCTCTTCCGTGGTGGGTGGTGCGAGGGGGGGTGGGGAAGAAAACAAGTCCACGCCGGTCCGCTCCATCTCTTGCCCCATCAGAGCTACTGTTGAATCGGTTAATGGCAGGTAAAGATTTCGACCCTCTAAACGGAAAAAGCGCGACCCTCGGGCCGCGCCTTTTGTCTGGCAGGCAGGATGCAGTGGGCGGGTCAGCCGGTCTGCGCGCCGCCCACCGTCAGCCCGCCAATCATCAGCGAAGGCTGGCCCACGCCGACGGGCACCCACTGCCCGGCCTTGCCGCAATTGCCGATGCCGGGATCAAGCGCCATGTCGTTGCCGATCGCGCGGATCTGCTGCAAGGCCGTGGCCCCGTCGCCGATCAGCGTCGCGCCCTTCACCGGCGCTCCGACCTGACCATGCTTCACCCGGTAGGCTTCGGTGCAGGAGAACACGAACTTACCGTTGGTGATGTCGACCTGCCCGCCGCCAAAGCCTACGGCGTAGATCCCGTCCTTCAGCCCGGCAAGGATATCCACCGGATCGCTGTCACCGCCCAGCATATAGGTGTTGGTCATGCGCGGCATCGGGATATGGGCGTAGCTTTCGCGGCGGCCGTTGCCTGTGGGGGCGACGCCCATCAACCGGGCGTTCTGCCGGTCCTGCATGTAACCCACCAGACGGCCATCCTCGATCAGCACGTTGCGGGCCGAGGGCGTGCCTTCGTCATCCACGGTGATCGAGCCGCGCCGGTCGGGCAGGGTGCCGTCATCCAGCACGGTCACTCCTTTGGCCGCGACCTGCTGCCCCATCAGCCCGGCAAAGGCCGAAGATTTCTTGCGGTTGAAGTCACCTTCAAGCCCGTGTCCCACCGCCTCGTGCAGCAGAATACCGGGCCAGCCGGGGCCAAGCACGACATCCATCACCCCGGCAGGCGCGGGCTCCGCCTCCAGATTGACCAGCGCGATGCGCAGCGCTTCGCGGGTGACACCCTGCCAATGGGCGGGATCGATGAGCCCGTCGAGCCCGAACCGTCCGCCGCCGCCCATGCCGCCCTGTTCGCGCCGGCCATTTTGTTCGACGATGAGCGAGACGTTGAGCCGCGCCATCGGGCGCACATCGGACACGCGCAGCCCGTCGGGGCGCAGGATTTCCACCTCCTGCAGCGACGCCGCCAGCGTGGCCGAAACCTGCACCACACGGGCATCGAGCCCGCGGGCGAAAGCGTCGATCTCGCGCAGCGTGTCGACCTTCACCGCAAAAGCGGCGCCCGCGATGGGATCTTCGTCACCGTAAAGCTTGCGGTTGGTGGGGGCGGGGCCCTCCGCCAGCACGCCGCCGCCGTCGCCCACCGCCAGCCGCGCGGTTTCAGAAGCCCGCGCGATCGCCGCTTCGCTGATTTCGGTCGAATGCGCGTAACCTGCGGTTTCACCTTTTACCGCGCGCAGGCCGAATCCCTCGGACGCATCGTAGCTGGCGTTGCGGATGCGGCCGTCATCGAACACCAGAACCTCGGAGCGGCGGCGTTCCAGAAACAATTCGCCATCCTCCGCCCCATCGGTCGCCGCGCGCAGCCGGGCGAGCGCGGTGGCTTCGTCGATCCGGGTCTCGAAGGGGCGAAACGCTGTGCTCATGGAACCTCCTGAAGCGTGGGCGGGACGGTGTCCCGCATGTTGCCACCGGACGTGGACGGGTCTGTGGCCGGGCTCTCGCGGCTGAATGACGCAAGAGATGCGCTTGTCCGGTGGGGTCTAATATGGTTTTAAGCGCGCAGGACACAACGGGTCACGGGCCGGGGCGGGTGTATCCGCTCCGATCGGGTCCTCAACGGGGGCCTTGCGCCCCGCAGCCCCGCTGCTGCATCGCGAACAGGATAGAAGATGGGTTTGACCAAGCTGCGTACCGGCCTGCGGGCCGCAACCTTCGCCCTCACCGGCAGCCTTTTTGCCGGTGCGGCTTTTGCGCAGGACACCAATGTCGTTGGTGATCTGGAAATCATCGGCCGCCCGAAGCCCCACGGCATCGGCTTCCAGCCGGCGGCGACCGGCATCGCGTCCGACGTGCATTGGCTCGACGGGATGGTTTTGCTGATCATCGCGGTCATCACCGTCTTTGTGGTCGGTCTGCTGGCTTATGTCATTTTGCGCTTCAACAGCCGGTCGAACCCGACCCCGGCGAAGTTCACCCATAACTCCCCGTTGGAAATCGCGTGGACGGTGGTGCCGATCCTGATCTTGATCTTCATCGGGGCGTTTTCGCTGCCGGTTCTGTTCAACCAGCAGGAAATCCCCGAAGGCGATGTGGTCGTGAAGGCCACCGGCTACCAGTGGTATTGGGGGTATGAATACCCCGAGCATGATCTGGCTTTCGACAGCTACATGATCGGCTCTCCGGCGACGGGCGGCGACTACACCCTGACCGCCGAGGTCGAGGCGCAGTTGCAGGACGCCGGCTATTCCCGCGACGAATTCCTGCTGGCCACCGATACCGCGATGGTCGTGCCCGTGGGGCAGACCGTGGTGGTTCAGGTCACCGGTGCCGACGTGATCCATTCGTGGACCGTGCCCGCCTTTGGCGTGAAGCAGGACGGCGTGCCGGGCCGCGTCGCTGAACTGTGGTTCGAAGTTGACCAGCCGGGCATCTATTTCGGCCAGTGTTCCGAACTGTGCGGCATCGCGCATGCGTATATGCCCATCACGGTAAAGGCCGTGCCGCAGGCGGAATACGAAGCTTGGCTTGACGGTGCGATCGAAACCTATGGCGGCACGCCGCGCCAGAAGCCTGTCGCCCGCATCGCGGAGTGATCCACCGCCGGGGCGCAGGCCGAACGGCCCGCCGCCCGCGATGTGCGAAATGATGGAGACCGCGGTGCCTGTGGCGCATCGCGGTCTCCCCGACGCCACCCAGCCGGGCCGTGCGTCCCGACCGCCCGCGCCGCAAATGCAGCGCGCGTCCGGGGTGCCACCGCAGCAAGGGAACCGGAGCTGACATGAGCGATACCGGACTTGACCACACGATGATCCAAGACCCTGCCGAACCCGGCTTTGGCGACTATGTGCGCCTGTTCAAGCCGCGGGTGATGTCGCTGGTCGTCTTTACCGCGCTGGTGGGCCTGCTGGTCGCGCCCGTGCAGGTGCATCCGATGGTGGGCTTTGCCTCGATCTTGTTCATTGCGTTGGGGGCTGGGGCCTCCGGCGCGCTGAACATGTGGTGGGACGCGGATATCGACCAGATCATGCGGCGCACGGCATCGCGTCCGGTGCCCTCGGGCAAGGTCGCACCGGGGGAGGCGCTGGGCCTCGGGATCGCGATTTCGGTGCTGTCGGTCATCATGCTGGCGCTCGCCGCGAACCTGTTTGCTGCGGCGTTGCTGGCCTTCACCATCTTCTTCTATGCCGTCATCTACACGATGTGGCTGAAACGCTCGACCCCGCAGAACATCGTCATCGGCGGTGCGGCGGGCGCGTTTCCTCCGATGGTCGGCTGGGCTGTCGCCACGGGCGGGGTCAGTGTCGAATCGGTGTTGATGTTTGCGCTGATCTTCCTGTGGACGCCGCCGCATTTCTGGGCGCTGGCCCTCTTCATGAAGAGCGATTACGCCGATGCGGGCGTGCCGATGCTGACCGTGACCCACGGACATGACGCCACCCGGCGGCAGATTTTTGGCTACACCGTGATCCTGTCGGTGCTGGCGGTCGGGCTTGGCTTTACCTCCATCGGCGGGCCGGTCTATCTGATCGCCGCGCTGGTGCTGAACGCGCTTTTCCTGCTGGGGGCTTGGCGCATCCGCGGGCGGGACACCGGCTCGGCCGAAGCCGATGGCTACGCGGTCGAGAAGAAGTTTTTCCGACTGTCGCTGATCTATCTGTTCCTGCATTTCGGCGCGCTTCTGGGCGACGCCACCCTGCGCGGGCTTGGCCTGTGGGGAGGCTGGGCATGATTCAGGCAGAGCATGAGCTGCACAAACGGCGGCGCGGACGCAATATTGGCGTCGGCGTTCTGCTGGCCGTGTTCATTGCGATCGTGTTTGGCCTGACGGTGGTCAAGGTCACCCGAGGCGATTTCGAACCGCCCCGCAACCAGTTGGAGCAGGGGGGCACTGCACCCGTTACTCAACCGGAGGCTGGCCAATGAAGCTGACACCCCAGAAAACCGCACTCGGCCTTGTTGGCGTCGTGGTGATGATGGCGGGCTTTGCGTGGGCGGCGGTGCCGTTCTACAGCTGGTTTTGTCAGGTCACGGGCTTTGGCGGCACAACCGCCGTGGCCGAGGAGGGCGCTGATCGCGTGCTCGACCGTGAGATGCTGGTGCGCTTCGATGCCAATACGGACCGTGAGATGCCGTGGGAGTTCAAACCGGTGCAGCGCGAGATGCGCATTCGCATCGGGGAGACGGGCCTTGCCTTCTACGAGGCGTATAACCCGACCGACCGGGTGATCACGGGCAGCGCGACCTACAATGTCGCCCCCTACATCGCGGGCGGCTTCTTTGCGAAAATCGACTGCTTCTGCTTTACCGAGCAGACGTTGCAGCCGGGGGAGCGGGTGCAGATGCCCGTGACCTTCTATGTTGACCCCGAAATCGTCGATGACCGGGATGCCAAGTATACAAAGGCAATCACCCTGTCCTATACGTTCTACGAGACCGAGCCATCCGAATCCGGCCCTGCGGCGCAAGCCGACCCGCAGGATCAGGCGGCGCTCGACCAGACCCCTTCCGCGCAAGCGGAAACCGATGTGAACTAAAAGAAGCGGAGCCGAGGGACGTCCGATGGCGCACGAGAAAAACCACGACTACCACATCATCAACCCGTCGATCTGGCCGTTCCTGGCTTCGGTCGGGGCGTTTGTCATGCTCTTCGGGGCCGTGATGTGGTTCCAGGCCAATGGGCCTTGGATGTTCCTGATCGGCCTTGCGCTGGTCCTCTACGTGATGTTCGCGTGGTGGTCCGACGTGGTCGAGGAAAGCGCCGCTGGCGATCACACCCCCGTGGTGCGGATCGGCCTGCGCTACGGCTTCATCATGTTCATCATGTCCGAAGTCATGTTCTTTGCCGCGTGGTTCTGGAGCTTCTTCAAGCACGCGCTTTACCCGATGGAGACTTTCTCCGAAGGCATGTGGCCGCCGCCGTCGATCGAAACCTTCGATCCGTGGCACTTGCCGTTGATCAACACGCTGATCCTGCTGTGTTCCGGCTGTGCCGTGACCTGGGCGCACCACGCGCTGGTCCACGAAAACAACCGCAAGGATCTGAAGAACGGTCTGATCCTCGCCGTTGTGCTGGGCGCGATCTTCACCTTCTTCCAGGCCTACGAATACACCCACGCCGCATTTGGCTTCTCGGGCAATATCTACGGCGCCAACTTCTTTATGGCGACGGGCTTCCACGGGGCGCATGTGGTCATCGGCACGATCTTCTTGTTCGTGTGCTGGCTGCGGGCGCTGCGGGGCGACTTTACGCCCGAGAAGCATATCGGCTTCGAAGCGGCGGCTTGGTATTGGCACTTTGTCGACGTGGTGTGGCTGTTCCTGTTCGGTGCGATCTACATCTGGGGCGGCTGAGCCAACCCTCGCATGACAAACGAAGGCGCGGGGGCGATCCCGCGCCTTCGGCGTTTCCGGTGACCTTCATCACCTAAGCGAGGCGGCTTGTCCGTCCGCCGCCTCCCATCTTTCCGCCGTCAAGGAGAACCCAATGACCCGCACCAAGCCCCGTTCCCCGCTGCTATCCACCGTGATCGCGCTGGTCGTCGGGGTGTTCGGGGTCGTGGTGCTCGGATGGCTCGGAACATGGCAGTTGCAGCGGCTTGCATGGAAAGAGGCGATCCTGACGGAGATCGAAACCCGCATCACCGCCGATCCCCGCCCCTTGCCCGAAACATTCGACCCTGAACGTGACCGCTACCTGCCGGTGAAGGTGACGGGCACCATCGGGGCGGAGCCGATCCTGATCCTAGCTTCCGTCAAGGAAGTCGGTGCGGTGCACCGTGTGCTGGGTGTGCTGACCACCGATGACGGGCGGCGCATTCTGATCGACCGCGGGGTGCGGCCCTTTGGCGATCCTCTTCCCGACGAAGGGGAGATCACCGGCACGTTCACCGGCAATCTTCATTGGCCGGACGAGTTGAACAAATACACGCCCGAACGTGACGAGAGCGGCCTGTGGTTCGCCCGCGACGTGCCCACCCTGTCCGAGGTTTATGGCACTGAGCCCACATTGCTGGTCCTGCGCCACGCGGAGCCCGCCAGCGCGACGGTCACGCCGCTGCCCGTCAGCACGCAAGGTATTCCGAACGATCATTTGGGCTATGCGGTGCAGTGGTTCGGGCTGGCGCTGGTCTGGGCGGGGATGACAGTCTACTTCCTGTGGAGTATCAGGCGGCGCAAGCAGATCCCCGCAGGGCGCCGTACCGACACCGATCCCGGTGCCGCCGCGCCCGCGCCTTCCGACGCTGAGTGAAAGACCGACCCATGCGCTATATCTCGACCCGCGGCAAAGCCCCGGTGCTGTCCTTCGAAGAGGCGATGCTGACCGGGCTTGCCCGTGACGGCGGGCTCTACCTGCCCGAAACCATCCCGACCATGACCGAGGATGAGATCGCAGCGCTTGCCGGCCTGCCCTATGAGGAGGTCGCGTTCCGCGTGATGTGGCCTTATGTCGGCGAAAGCTTCGCCGAGGAAGAATTCCGCGGCATCATCGCCCGCGCCTATGCCGAGTTCGGCCATGTCGCCCGCGCACCGCTGAAGCAATTGGCCCCGAACCATTTCCTGCTGGAGCTGTTCCACGGGCCGACGCTGGCGTTCAAGGATTTCGCCATGCAGTTGATCGGTCAGCTGTTCGAGGCGGCGCTGAAGCGGCGCGGCGACCGGGTGACGATTGTCGGCGCGACCTCCGGCGATACCGGCTCTGCCGCGATCGAGGCGTTTCGCGGGCTCGATGCCGTCGATGTGTTCATCCTGTACCCGCATGGCCGGGTGTCCGAGGTGCAGCGTCGGCAGATGACCACGCCTTCCGAGTCCAATGTTCATGCGCTGGCACTCGACGGTCATTTCGATGACTGTCAGGCGGCGGTGAAGGACATGTTCAACGATTTCGACTTCCGCGATAGCGTGGGGCTGGCCGGGGTCAATTCCATCAACTGGGCGCGCGTGCTGGCACAGGTGGTATACTACTTTACCGCCGCGGTGGCGCTGGGTGCGCCCGCGCGCAAGATCAGCTTCACCGTGCCCACCGGTAATTTCGGCGACATCTTTGCGGGCTATATCGCGCGGCGCATGGGACTGCCGATCGAGCAGCTGGTGATCGCCACCAACCAGAACGACATTCTGCATCGCGCGATCACCACCGGGGCGTATAAAACCGATGGTGTCAGCCCGTCGATCAGCCCGTCGATGGACATTCAGGTCAGTTCCAACTTCGAGCGGGCGTTGTTCTACGCCCATGACGGTGATGGCGCGGCGGTTGCGGCATTGATGGACGAGCTGAAATCCGAAGGCGGCTTCACCATTTCGCAAGGCGCGCTGGAGAGCCTGCGCGAGACCTTCGCTTCGGGGCGCGTGTCGGAGGAGGAAACCTCTGCCACCATCGCGCGGCTGCGCGCGGAAACGGGGGAGATCCTGTGCCCGCACAGCGCCGTCGGCGTGCACGTGGCCGAACAGCACCTTGGCGCCACGCCGATGGTGACGCTGGCTACCGCCCATCCGGCCAAATTCCCCGACGCGGTCGAGGCCGCGACCGGCATCCGCCCGCCCCTTCCAAATCGGATGGCGGATCTTTATGAGCGGGACGAACGGGTGACGCGGATCGCCAACGATCTGGGCGCCATTGAGGATCTGATCAGGGAGCGGCGCGCCTAAGTGACCATTCGACAGGACACACTCGCCAACGGCTTGACCGTGGTGACCGAACACATGCCGTCCATGGGCTCCGCCACGATCGGGGTCTGGGTGTCGGCCGGCGGCCGCCACGAGCGGGCCGAGCAGAATGGCATCGCCCATTTTCTGGAGCATATGGCGTTCAAGGGCACGGCCCGGCGCAGCCCGCTGCAGATCGCCGAGGAGATCGAAAATGTAGGCGGTTACATCAACGCCTACACCTCGCGCGAGCAGACGGCCTATTACGCCCGCGTGCTGGAGGCCGATGTGCCGCTGGCGCTGGATGTGATCGCCGATATCGTGCTGAACCCGGTATTCGACGCGCGCGAGATCGAGGTGGAGCGCGGTGTGATCCTGTCCGAAATCGGCCAGTCCAACGACACCCCCGACGACATCATCTTCGATTGGTTGCAGGAGGTCGCCTATCCCGATCAGGCCTTCGGTCGCACGATCCTTGGCCCTGCCGAGCGGATCAAATCGTTTTCGCGCGCCGATCTTTCGGGCTTCGTAGCCGAGCGGTATGCACCGGGTAAGATGGTGCTGTCTGCCGCCGGGGCTGTAGATCATGACGCGATTCTGCGGCTGGCCGAGGATCTGTTCGGGCATCTGCCCGCGCATCCCGGACTTGCGACCGAAGCTGCACGATTCTCCGGTGGGGAACGGCGCGAGGTCAAGCAGTTGGAGCAGGTGCATTTCACGCTGGCCTTCGAAGGGCCGGGCTACAGCGATCCGGGCTTCCGCACCGCGCAGATCTACGCGGGGTTGATGGGCGGGGGCATGTCGTCGCGCCTGTTTCAGGAAGCGCGCGAAAAACGTGGCCTGTGCTACACGATCTTTGCGCAGGCGGGCTCCTATACCGATACCGGCATGATGACGATCTACGCGGGCACCTCTGCTGCCGATATCGGCGGGCTGGTTGATCTGACACTAGACGAATTGCGCCGTGTCACTACGGATCTGGGGGAGGAGGAACTCGCCCGCGCCCGTGCCCAAATGAAAGCCGGTCTGCTGATGGGGCTGGAAAGCCCCTCGGCGCGGGCTGAACGCATGGCACGCTACATCTCGGTCTTTGGCCGGGTGCCGGATCTGACCCAATCGCTGGCGCAGATCGATGCGGTCACCCGTCAGGACGTCATGCGCTTTGCCGAAGGGCTGGTGGCGCAGGGGCGGCCTGCGATGGCGCTATACGGTCCCGCGGGGGATGCGCCCGATCTTGCGCGGATGCAGGACAGGCTTGCTGCCTGATGCGGCTTGGCCGGCGGAAGATGCGGATCGTGACGGAGCGCATGGTGCTGCGTCCACCCACCCATGGCGATTTTCGTGCGTGGACATCGCTCCGCCGCGATTCCGTCGCCTTTCTCCAGCCGTGGGAGCCTGCTTGGGCTGACGATCATCTGACCCGGCGGGCATTCACCAACCGGGTCTACTGGTCCCAGCGCGCGTTAAGCCAAGGCACAGCGTTGCCGCTGTTCTTGATCCGGGCCGAGGACGAAGTGCTGGTGGGCGCGATCACCCTGGACAATATCCGGCGCGGCCCGGCAATGACCGGCACGCTGGGCTACTGGATCGGCGCGCCCTTTGCCCGGCGGGGCTACATGACCGAAGCGATCCGCGGCCTGACCCATCACGCCTTCGACGCGCTGGATCTAAGCCGGATCGAAGCCGCCTGCCTGCCGGAAAACACCGCATCCCGCGGGGTGCTGGAAGGCAGCGGTTTCAAATACGAAGGGGTCGCGCAGTCCTACCTGCAAATCGACGGGCGCTGGCGCAACCATGTGCTTTACGCCAACCTGCGCCGGGACCGCCGCGGGCGCACGGATGTCGGCTAGGCTTCGGCGTCAGGTCTCGCTGTCGTCTTTGTGGCTGTCATTAAACGCGGCCTGCTGCGTCGGGCTCGCATCGGTTTGATGCTCGGCCACCCATTGCGCGTAGGGCATGCCGTAGAACGCCTCGCGCCCTTTGGCCTTGTCCATGTCGATGCCGCGCGCATTCGCAGCTTCCTGATACCAGCGGCTCAGACAATTGCGACAGAACCCGGCCATGTTCATCAGGTCGATGTTCTGCACGTCGGTGCGGTCTTCCATCAGATGTTTCTGCAACCGGCGAAAGGCAGCGGCTTCCAGTTCGAGGCGGGTTTGAGCGTCTAGATCGGGCATCGGTCGTCTCCCTATGTGCTGCATGATGGAATCGCGCATCCGTGGGGGAATGTCCATTGGGCCGCCATTCGGCAACCGGATCGTTACATGTTGCGGATAGGGCAGGGCGCATGGGCACGCCGCAGCCGCGCCACGGGTTGCTCAAAGAACAGGCGCTAGCACCGCATCGGGCTGGAAATCCGTGGCCTTTAGCGCTAACGATCCCGTAAACGAGGAGACCGCCGGCGCGGACACTGCCCGCCCGGCCCCATCAAACCGAAAGAAGGACCGCCGATGAGACGGATGCGTAACGTCAAGATCGTGGCCACACTCGGCCCTGCTTCCACCGATTACGAGGTGGTGCGGGCTTTGTTCGAGGCCGGGGCCGACGTTTTCCGGCTGAACATGAGCCACGGCTCCCATGACGAAATCCGCGAGCGGCATGCGACGATCCGCCGGATCGAGGAGGAGACGGGCCGCCCAATCTGCATTCTGGCCGATCTTCAGGGGCCGAAGCTGCGCTGCGGCGTTTTTGCGGGCGACAGCGAAGAGCTGCTCGAAGGCGCGAAATTCCGCTTTGATCTCGACACCGCCGAGGGCGACGCCACCCGCGTCTGCCTGCCGCACCCCGAGATCTTTGCCGCGCTTGAACCGGGGTCTACCCTGCTGGTGAACGACGGGAAAATCCGCCTGAAGGTGATCGACTGCTCGCCCGAGCACGCCGATTGCGAAGTCATCGTCGGCGGCCAGATCTCCAACCGCAAGGGCGTGAACGTCCCCGATGTGGTGCTGCCGCTGGCCGCCCTGTCCGAGAAGGATCGCGCCGATCTGGAATTCGTTTGCGATCTGGGCGTCGATTGGCTGGCGCTGTCCTTTGTGCAGCGCGCCGCCGATGTGGAAGAAGCCCGCAAACTGGCCCGTGGCCGTGCCGCGATCCTGTCCAAGATCGAAAAGCCCGCTGCCGTGACCGCCTATGACAGCATCCTTGCGGCCTCCGACGGGATTATGGTCGCCCGTGGCGATCTGGGCGTGGAACTGCCGGTGCAGAATGTGCCGCCAATTCAGAAACGTCTGATCCGGGGTGCGCGCGCCGCTGCCAAGCCGGTGATCGTCGCGACGCAGATGCTCGAATCGATGATCGAAAGCCCGGTGCCGACCCGCGCCGAAGTGTCGGACGTGGCTGCCGCGATCTACGAAGGCACCGACGCGGTGATGCTGTCTGCGGAATCCGCGGCTGGCAGCTACCCGGTCGAAGCCGTCACCACGATGCACAAAGTCGCGGTGGAGGTCGAAAGCGACCCGACCTATCGCGATGTGATCGAGGCCAGCCGCCGTCATGGCAAACGCGAAACCGTGGCCGATGGCATTGTCTCGGCGGCGCGTCAGATCGCGGAAACCACGGACATCAAGGCCATCGCCTGTTTCACCCAATCGGGCACCACCGCGTCGCTCGCCGCGCGCGAACGTCCGCGCGTGCCGATCATCGCGCTGACCACCGAGATGAAAACCGCGCGCCAGCTTTGCCTGACATGGGGCACCAATTGCGCCGTGACCGGCACGGTGAACCGGTTCAAGGATGCGGTAATCTCGGCGGCGCGTGCAGCGCGGTCCGGAGGGTTCGCGACCGAGGCAGACCAGATCGTCGTGATCGCGGGCGTTCCGTTCAACGTGCGCGGCTCGACCAACATCCTGCGGGTCGCGCCCTGTGAAGAACGCTTGATTTACAGCGCCGACCCCGAGTAACCAAGTTTGGTCCGGCGGCGGTTCCGCCGGACCTTGGCCGCCCGCGCGGCTGGACCGGCCCGGCTGTGAAGCCCGGCAACAGGGGAGGCGCAGGGGTGGATCCTGATCTGATTTTGGTGATTGGCATGGTGATCGGTGTGCTCTCGATCCCGTCGCTTTTGGGGGCTTACTCCGAAAGCCGCACACCCCGCGCCGGGGCGATCATGGTGATGATTGCGGCGGGGTTGATCTCGGTCGCCATCATGCAGAACCCCGGTGGCTATACCTTTGGCGAACTGCCGGACGTGTTCTTCAATGTCGTGGCGCGCGTGCTGAACTGATCCGGTAGGTCATTGTGCCGGTCGCATCGGCGACAAACCCGACCGAATCCCCTTGCCATACTGGGCGCCCGCGCCTATACGGCGCCTCTGATCCACGTGGCGGGCCGAGAGGCATGCCTTGCCGCGTTCCGAAGACCCCAGACGAAGGAGTGTCAAATGCCCAAGATGAAGACGAAATCGAGCGCCAAAAAGCGCTTTAAGATGACGGCCTCCGGCCGCGTCAAGGCCGGTCAGGCCGGCAAGCGCCACGGCATGATCAAGCGGACGACGAAGTTCATCCGTGACGCCCGCGGCACCACCCTCTTGTCGAAGCCCGATGAGGGCATCGTCAAGAAATACATGCCCTACGCGCGCTAAGGAGGTCGGAACATGGCACGAGTCAAAGGCGGTGTTGTCACCCACGCCCGTCACAAGAAGGTCATCAAGGCAGCGAAAGGCTACTATGGCCGCCGCTCCACGAACTTCCGCGTCGCAACCCAGGCCGTCGACAAGGCGAACCAGTACGCCACGCGCGACCGCAAGGCACGCAAGCGTCAGTTCCGCGCTCTGTGGATCCAGCGGATCAACGCCGCTGTGCGCAGCCACGACGAAGCGCTGACCTATTCGCGTTTCATCAACGGCCTCGCACTGGCTGGCATCGAAGTCGACCGTAAGGTTCTGGCCGATCTCGCCGTGAACGAGCCCGATGCATTCGGCTCGATCGTTGCACAGGTAAAGACCGCGCTCGCCGCCTAAGGCTGCACCGCGCGATGAATAGAAGGGCCGTCCCCCCGGGGGCGGCCCTTTTTCGTTGCGGGTGGAGCGGGGAGCTTCCGCCCGCGAACAAGGCCAAAGGCCGCGCGGGCGAGCGCCTGCCCGGCCTCGCGGGCTGGCGCTTTGCCACCTCACGCTGACCTCTGAGCGGGGAGGTGTGTGATTGGGATAAAGCGCACCAATCGATTGTTGCAGCGCCATCCCCCGGGCAGGCTTGCGTTGCACAATAGGGCGAGGAACGACGCAGCGCATACGCCCACAACCCAGCGCGCCCGCCCTCCCCCCTCTCCCCAAAGCAGGCACCCCCGCCCATACCCCTGCCTCTTGCTTTCGGGGCGGGGTGTGATACCCCCTCGGCCCGAACGAAGGCGGAGTGTTCCGATGGACGACCTCAGACAAAAATACATCGACCTGATTGCCGGAGCCTCTGACGAGGCGGCGCTTGAGGCGCTGCGCGTGCAGGCCGTGGGCAAGAAAGGCGAGGTCAGCCTGAAGATGCGCGAGCTGGGCAAGATGACCCCGGAGGAGCGCAAATCCGCGGGCCCCGCGCTCAACGCCCTGAAAGATGGGATCAATAGCGCGCTGGCGGGCAAAAAGGCCGCGTTGGCCGATGCCGCGCTGGACGAGCGTCTGAAATCCGAATGGCTCGACGTGACCCTGCCGGGCCGTCCGCAGCGCCGGGGCACCATCCACCCGGTCAGTCAGGTGACCGAAGAGGTCACCGCGATCTTTGCCGATATGGGCTTTGCCGTGGCCGAGGGCCCGCAGGTCGAAACCGCATGGTATAACTTCGATGCCCTGAACATCCCCGGCCATCACCCTGCGCGGGCGGAGATGGACACGTTCTACATGGCCGGAGATAGCGACGAGCCGCATGTGTTGCGCACCCATACCTCTCCGGTGCAGATCCGCTCCATGCAGCAGCGTGGTGCGCCCATTCGCACAATCTCTCCGGGCCGGGTCTACCGTTCGGATTACGACCAGACCCATACGCCGATGTTCCATCAGGTCGAAGGGCTGGCGATCGACCGCGATATTTCGATGGCTAACCTGAAATGGGTGCTGGAGGAGTTCTTCTCTGCCTATTTCGGCACCAAGGTCAAAACCCGCTTCCGCGCCTCGCATTTCCCCTTCACCGAACCTTCGGCCGAGGTCGACATTCAGTGTTCGTGGCAGGACGGCACGCTGAAGGTCGGCGAAGGCGACGGCTGGCTGGAGGTTCTGGGCTCCGGAATGGTGCATCCGCATGTGTTGCGCTCCGGAGGGATTGACCCGGATCAGTGGCAGGGCTTTGCCTTTGGGATGGGGATCGACCGGATCGCCATGCTGAAATACGGGATCCCCGATCTGCGCGCCTTCTTTGACAGCGACCTGCGCTGGCTGCGGCATTACGGGTTTGCCGCGCTTGATGCGCCGTCGCTGCATGCCGGGCTCGTGGCCTGAGCAGGCGACAGCCAGATTTGCCAACCCCATGAAAAAGGCGGCCCGCGCAAGCGAGCCGCCTTTGTTAATCACGAGGATACGGGTTGGCGCGGGGTAGGGGGCAGCTTACCTTACCGCGCACCCGGCCAATGCAGAAGCTCAACAACCGGTGTCTTCCAGATCCGGGCGGGAGACAAACGGCAGAGCATCGTGTTGACCCCAGGATCATTAGTCAGCGTCGCGCAGGTAAAGCTGCCGGCTTTGCCGCTATGATCTGATGGGACATTGGCTATGGCTAACGCTAACACAAACAAAACACCAAACACTGCGGGGCGCGTCAGCCAACTGGGCAGATCGGGATGAGGGGCCATACTGATAAACCTCGAACTCGTTAGATTCGGCCCCCACCAAATCCAAGTAATTCTTGGGACGTAAATGTGGCAAAATTGTGGCAAGAGAGGCAAAGTTGTGGCAGCCCTCTCGGCCGGACATGAAATCGCCTCATTCCGGTAGGCCCTCGCTATCCGCTCGGGTCCGGGGCCGCTAGCGCGAAAATACAACCGTGCGGTGATCGGCAGAATGATGCTCAACCCCGCCTGCCCTTTGCCCGGTTTCGCACCGCATCTTGCACGCGGCCCCTGCGGGTCGGGCTGCCCAGCCGCGCTTTCGCGTTACCGGTGCGGCGTGGCCATGCCTTCCCCTTGGCGCGGTGATCGGCTAGGAGAGCGTCCGACATGACCACAGACACGCAGCCCCCGCCCGCGGGGCCGGAAAACCAAAGGACGCTGAGATGAAATTCACCCTCGACTGGCTGAAGGATCATCTGGACACTCAGGCGCCGCTTGATGAGATCCTCGAGACGCTGACCGATCTGGGGCTTGAAGTCGAAGGGGTCGAAGATCCTGCCGCGAGCCTTGGTGCGTTTCGGATCTGCCGGGTCATTTCGGCGGAGCAGCACCCCGATGCCGACCGGCTGCGCCTGTGCCGCGTCGAAACATGGCCCAACGGCCCCGATGCCGCGTCCGAGGAGGTGCAGGTGGTCTGCGGTGCCCCGAATGCACGCACCGGGCTGGTCGGGGTTTTCGCCCCCGTGGGCACCCATGTGCCGGGCACGGGCGTCGATTTGAAGCCGGGGGTGATCCGCGGTGTTGAATCGAACGGGATGCTCTGCTCCGAGCGGGAGCTGATGCTGTCCGACGATCATGACGGCATCATCGACCTGCCGCAGGACGCGCCGCTGGGCGAACGTTTCATCGATTATCGGAAGCTCAACGATCCGGTGATCGAAATCGCGATCACCCCCAACCGCCCCGATGCACTGGCCGTGCGCGGAGTGGCGCGGGATCTGGCCGCGCGGGGCTTGGGCCAGTTGATCGCGCGCGAGGATGTGCAGGTCACAGGCGGGTTCCCCAGCCCGATTGCCGTAACCATCGACGCGGACGCGGCAGAGGCCGCACCGGTTTTCTACGGACGCCTGATCCGTGGCGTGAAAAACGGCCCCTCGCCCGAATGGTTGCAACGGCGGCTGCGCGCGATTGGTCTGCGCCCCATTTCCGCGCTGGTCGATGTGACGAACTACTTCGCCTATGACCGCGCCCGTCCGCTGCACGTCTTTGACGCGGCGAAGGTTGCAGGCAATCTGCGGGTGCATGCCGCGCAGGGCGGCGAAGAGCTGACCGGTCTGGATGAGAAAACCTACACCATGCCCGTCGGTGCCACGGTGATTTCCGACGATAACGGCGTGCAATCCATCGCGGGCGTGATGGGCGGTCTGGCGACCGGCGTGACGGATGACACCATCGATGTGTTTGTCGAATCCGCGTGGTTCGAGACTGTGCGCACCGCGCATACGGGCCGCGCGCTGAAAATCAATTCCGATGCGCGCTACCGTTTTGAGCGGGGTGTCGATCCGGACTGGACCGGGCCGGGGCTGGAGGCAGCAACGCAAATGATCTTGGATCTGTGCGGTGGTGAGCCGTCGGAGATCGTCAAGGCCGGGCAGGAGCCGGATCACGCCCGCGCGTATCGTTTGAACACCGCGCGGGTCGAAAGCCTTGTGGGGATGGAGATCCCGGCGGACACCCAGCGCGCGTCGCTGACCGCGCTTGGCTTCGTGCTGGATGGTGACATGGCGCAGGTGCCCAGCTGGCGCCCCGATGTGATGGGCGAGGCCGATCTGGTCGAAGAAGTCGCGCGCATCGCCTCGCTCACCCGGCTGGAAGGCAAGCCGCTTGCTCGTGTTCAGGCGGGTGTGCCGGAGGCGATCCTGACGCCCGCGCAGAAGCGCGAGCGGATGCTGCGCCGCACCATCGCCGCGCTCGGCTATAACGAATGCATCACCTATTCCTTTGTCGATCAGGCCGGTGCTGCGCTGTTTGGTGGCGGCACCGATGCGACCCGGCTGGAGAACCCGATCTCGTCCGAGATGAGCCACCTGCGTCCGGACCTGCTGCCCGGTCTGTTGCAGGCCGCTGCCCGCAATCAGGCGCGCGGGTTTGCCGATCAGGCGCTGTTTGAACTGGGTGCAGTGTTCCACGGTGGCGAGCCGGGGCAACAGGGCGTGATGGCTGCCGGTCTGCTAGTGGGCGCCAGCGCGCCGCGCGATCTGCATGGCACCCGTCGTCCTGTCGATCTGTTCGATGCCAAGGCAGATGTCGAAGCTGCACTGGCCGCCATCGGCGCACCCGCCAAGGCACAGATCCTGCGCGGCACTGCCGATTGGTGGCATCCAGGCCGCTCGGGCAAAATCTGCCTTGGCCCGAAAAAGGTGCTCGCCGTGTTCGGTGAAATTCATCCCAAGGTGCTGCGCGAGATGGGCGTGAAGGGTCCGGCGGTCGGCTTCACGATCTGGCCCGCCGAGGTGCCGTTCCCGAAATCCAGCTCGCCTGCCCGTGGCGCATTGGTGCTCAACGATCTGCAACCGGTCGAACGTGACTTCGCCTTTGTCGTCGATGCCGATGTCGAGGCGCTGACGCTGGTCAACGCCGCGCAGGGGGCCGACAAGGCGCTGATCGAGGAGGTTCGCGTGTTCGACGAATTCACCGGCGAGAAGGCCGCAGCCCAGATGGGCGCAGGCAAGAAGAGCCTCGCGATCAGCGTCCGTCTGCAACCGCAGGACCGCACCCTTACCGAAGACGAGATCGAAGCGGTGGGCCGCAAGGTCGTCGAGAAAGTCGCAAAGGCCACGGGCGGCGCGCTGCGCGGCTAGGCTTGACCCGCGCTATCTCGGGCAGGACTATTCTAAGCAACACGACGAGGCCGCACCGCAAGGCGCGGCCTCTGCCATGAGAAGAAGGATGGAAAGATGCAGGTTTATCTAAGTGGCGAGATCCATACCGACTGGCGCGAGCGGATCGTGAACGGGGTGGCGGCGTTGGGATCGGATCTGAATGTGCGGTTTGACGCGCCAGTCACGGATCACGCAGCAAGCGACGATTGCGGCGTGGCGATCCTTGGGGCGGAGACCGACAAGTTCTGGCACGACCACAAAGGCGCGAAGCTTAACGCCATCCGCACCCGCACCGCGATCGAGGCCGCCGATGTCGTGGTCGTGCGCTTTGGCGATCAGTATAAGCAGTGGAATGCGGCGTTTGACGCGGGCTATGCGACGGCACTTGGCAAGGCGCTGATCGTGCTGCACGGGCCCGACCACGCGCACGCGTTAAAGGAGGTCGACGCCGCCGCGTTGGCCGTGGCTGAAACGCCGGAACAGGTGGTGCAGATCCTGACCTACGTTCAAACCGGTAAGCTGCCCGGCTGAGCGTGCACACAGGCCTGCCCGCCTGTCGCGGTTGACAGTGCGGGGCAGGGCTGTATAAGCCCGCCATCCCGGTCGGATGCATCTGCGTCAGGCCGGGTTTTCATTGGTGTTGGTGGCCCCCGCAAGGGGATGCCTGTCGCCCCCGCAAGATCGCCGCGTCTGCGCGGTGGGGAGAGGACAACGCCCTTCGATATTTTTAGAAGGAGATCAGACGGTGACCAAACGCACCTCTGCCAAGTACAAGCTCGACCGCCGTATGGGCGAAAACATCTGGGGCCGCGCCAAATCCCCGGTGAACCGCCGTGAATACGGCCCCGGCCAGCACGGCCAGCGCCGCAAGGGCAAGCTCAGCGACTTCGGTCTGCAGCTGCGCGCCAAGCAGAAGCTGAAAGGCTACTACGGCGACCTGACCGAGAAACAGTTCCGCCGCATCTTTGCCGAAGCCGAGCGTGTGCGCGGCGACACCGGCGAGCTGCTCATCGGTCTGCTGGAGCGCCGTCTGGATGCTGTCGTTTACCGCGCGAAATTCGTGCCGACCGTGTTCGCAGCCCGTCAGTTCGTGAACCACGGTCATGTTCTGGTGAACGGCAAGCGCGTGAACATCCCCTCCTACCGCGTGAAGGAAGGCGATGTGATCGAGGTCCGCGAGAAGTCCAAGCAGATGGCCGCGATCCTCGAAGCGACCCAGCTGCCCGAGCGCGATGTGCCCGACTACCTCGAAGTCGACCACAACAAGCTGACCGCGACCTTCGTGCGTATGCCCGGCCTCAGCGATGTGCCCTACCCGGTGCACATGGAGCCGAACCTCGTCATCGAATTCTACGCTCAGAACTGATCCTGCCGGATCGTTCGGGCTTCCGACGACATGTTGAGAAAGGCCGCTCCGATCCGGGGCGGCCTTTTGCGTTATGGCAACGCGGTCATAGGACAGACTGGCGGGTGGGGACTCTGGCGCACTCCGCCCTTGTTTTTTGCCACCCCGCCCGTAGAACCGACCGGCACGATCACCCCCCGCCCGTTACGCCGACCGTCAGAAGGGAATTTTGAATGCCCCGCATCGCGCCGCAGCCCGGCATCATGGATATCGCGCTTTATGTCGGCGGGCAGTCCCGCGTCGAGGGCGTGGATGACGTGGTGAAGCTGTCCTCCAACGAAAACCCGTTCGGTCCCAGCCCGGCGGCAATCGAGGCAATCGCAGCATCGGCGGCACAGGCGCATCGCTATCCGTCCACCGACCATGCCGAGTTGCGCGCTGCCATCGGCGCGGTGCACGGGCTCGACCCGGAACGGATCATCTGCGGTGTCGGCTCCGACGAGATCATCCATTTCCTCAATCAGGCCTATGCCGGGCCGGGTGATGAGGTGCTGCATACCGAACATGGGTTCTCCATGTATAAGATTAGTGCCAAGGCCGCTGGGGCCACACCCGTGGAGGTGCCGGAGCGGGAGCGCGTGACGGATGTCGAGGCGCTGATTGCGGGTGTGACCGAGCGCACACGCTTGGTCTTTATCGCCAACCCCAACAACCCGACGGGCACGTTCATTGGAGAGCAGGATCTGCGCCGGCTGGCCGAGGGGCTGCCCGAGGATGTGATCCTTGTCCTTGACGGTGCCTATGCCGAATTCGCGGAGGGCTATGACGGTGGCGCCGCGCTGGTCGACGAATTCCCCAACGTGGTGATGACGCGCACCTTCTCGAAGCTTTACGGGCTGGGCGGGCTGCGCATTGGCTGGGCCTATGCCGCGCGCGAGGTGATCGACGTGCTCAATCGCATTCGCGGGCCGTTCAACCTGTCCAACACACAGCTTGCCGCGGCCGAGGCTGCGGTGCGTGATCGTGCCTATATTGCCAACTGTCTGAGGCAGAACGCGACCCAGCGCGCGCGGCTGGCGCAGGGTCTGGCCGATCTGGGCATTCCTTCTGACCGCTCTGATGCGAATTTCATCCTTGCCCGTTTTACTGACGCGGCCGAGGCCGAGGCCTGCGATCTGTTCTTGCAATCCCGCGGTCTGATCGTGCGGCGCGTCGGCTCCTACAACCTGCCGCAGTGCCTGCGCATTACTGTGGGGGACGAGGCGGCGGTGACGCGGGTGCTGGACGCCGTGGCGGATTTCCGGGCCGAGCGGGGAGGTGCGGCATGAGCCGGGTCTACGACCGCGTTGCGCTGATCGGTCTGGGGCTGATCGCCGGGTCCATGTCGCTGGCGATCCGCCGCGCCGGTCTGGCAGCCGAGGTGACGGGCTATGCCCGGTCCGCCGAAACCCGCGCCACTGCGCGCGAGATTGGCCTGTGCGACCGCATCTGCGACACAGCGGCGGAGGCCGCGGCCGATGCCGATTTGGTCGTGCTGTGCGTGCCGATTGGCGCGATGGGGCCGGTGGCCGAGGAAATCGCCCCGCATCTAAAGCCGGGCGCCACCGTGTCGGATGTCGGCTCGGTCAAAAAGGCCGTGGTCGAGGCCGTCGCCCCGCATCTGCCCCAAGGCGTACATTTCATTCCCGCACATCCCTTGGCGGGGACCGAACATTCCGGCCCGCGCGCGGGATTTGCGGAGCTTTTCGACAATCGCTTTTGTTTGCTGGTGCCGGACGCCGACACGGATACAGACGCGCTGGAACGGTTGCGCGCGCTGTGGCGTGGCATGGGCGCGACGGTCGAGGATATGGACGCCGAGCACCATGATCTGGTGCTTGCCGTGACCAGCCACGCGCCGCACCTGATCGCCTATACGATGGTGGGTGTGGCGGATGATCTGCGCCGCGTGACCGACAGCGAGGTGATCCGTTATTCCGCCGCCGGGTTTCGCGATTTTACCCGCATCGCGGCGTCCGATCCGACGATGTGGCGCGATGTGTTTTTGAACAACAAGGAAGCCACGCTGGAGATCCTTGGCCGCTTCACCGAGGAGCTGTTCGCCCTGCAACGCGCGATCCGCACCGGCGATGGCGATCTGCTGTTCGATTATTTCACCCGAACGCGGGCGATCCGTCGCGGCATCATCGAGGCCGGGCAGGATACCGACGCCCCGGACTTTGGCCGCGTGAAGCGGTGAGCCGGGCGCAGGCTGCATATGGCGCGGCGCTGCTGATGCTGGTGCTGACACCGCTGTGCTCTGGGCCTGCATGGGCCGACGCGCCAGCCACTTCGCCACGGCCCGTGGCGCGCGTGGCGTCCGCACCTGCCGCGCCAGCCAAGCCTGTGCGCCACATCACACCCGCAGGACAGGTGCAGGCCGTTCCGCGTGTTGTGCGTGATCTGCCCGACAGCCGCGCCGTGACGCAGGCGGAGCGGGCGGACGGGGTGAAGCATGTGCAAATCATGCCAAGCGGCGTGGTCGTGCGGATCGGCGCGGACCTGCGGCCTAGCCCTCGCCCCGGTGATGCGGCGGCCAAGGGCGAGGCATTGGTGCGCGCGGCTGTGCCTGCCTCGGCGGTGTCGCCGCGCGGGCTTGCCCGGTCCCTGCGCCCCGAGGCAAGGCCGCAAAACCTCAAACGTCGCAGTGCCGCCGCCGCGATGTTGGTCGCGCAGCCCGTGCCCCGCGTGGGCACCAATGTCCAAGGTTCGGTCTGTGGCAGCCGCTCGATCCGGGGCGTGACCATTGCGCCCGTTCCGGGGCGGATCAAGGGCTGTGGCATCCCCGGCGACGCGGTAAAGGTGTCAGCGGTGGCAGGCGTGCCGCTCAGCGCGACAGCCACGATAGACTGCACCACCGCCCGCGCGCTGGATCAATGGGTGGAGCAGGGGGTGAAACCGGCGGTCGGGCGTATGGGGGGCGGTCTGGCCTCGATCCGGGTGGTTGCGACCTACTCCTGCCGGACCCGCAACAACCAGCCCGGCGCGAAGGTCAGCGAACACGGGCGCGGGCGGGCTGTCGATGTCGCCGGGTTCAAGCTGGCCAATGGCCATGAATTATCGGTGCTGAAAGACTGGAACAACGGCACTGCGGGCGAACGTCTGCGCCGGATGCACAAAGCCGCCTGCGGCCCCTTCGGCACGGTTCTGGGACCGGCGTCGGACCGGTTTCACCGCGATCATTTCCACCTTGATACCGCGCGCTACCGGTCAGGCAGCTACTGCCGCTGATCCCGGCTCACTGCACGCGCAACACGGGCGCGGGGCCAAGCGGCACGGGGCCAAGGAACATCCGCCCATCGCGGAAACTCAACGGCAGGCTCAGCGTTTCGCTGCCGCCTGCGAAAAATCCCGCAGCGCTGGCGATGGTGCGCGCCTGTTCGGCAGGCAGTAGCCCGGCTTGCGTCGCGATATCCAGAAGCTTGCGCCAACCCTTTGCGGAAAGGTCCAATTCCCCTTCGGGGCGGCCATCGTCGCGGATCTCGATATCGCCGGTGCCGGTGATTTCCACCTCCCCCCACTCAAGCGAGGCATCACGCAGGGCAATCCGCTGCGCCTGCGGCGTGGGCCCCTGAAGGCTGTGCCGGGTCCACGGCTGATCGAAGGTGATCTGCATGTCCGCCGACAGCGTTTCGACCCGGCGGGGCAGATCGGCCCCGCCCAGCAGCGCGGTGACCTGCGGGGGTAGGCTCAACGCGTCGATTTCCAACGCCACATCGCGGATGCGGGCATCGTCCTGACCCATCGCGGGGCGCGCCGCCAGCAGGGCGCGGTCGGCGGATACGGTCCAATCCAGATCGGAGGTGACGCGCGGCGCCTCTACCACCAATTGCGCGCGGTTCAGCGTCAGATCGGTCTCCGGCTCGAACACCGCCGATCCGCGCATGCGCTCGCTCGTCAGGGTCAGCGCCTGTCCGGGCACGATCAGGCGCTGGGTCTCGGGCCAGACGGCGATGACGTGATGCGGGCGGTAGCTCAGCGCCATGACCTGAAAAAAGGGCGCTTCCCATGTCCAGCGACCAGCGCTGTCGGCGATCCGCACGCCATCAAGCGTGGTGTCGAACCGGTTGGGATAGCCGTGCACCTCGGCCTCGGCCCATGACAGGTCGAGGCCCGCCTGCGCGCGGCCTTCGATCTGGGCCAGTCCACGCTGCAGCGCGGTCTTGCCCACGATCCAATAGCCAGACCACAACGCGGCCAGCACGATGACGAGCACGGTAAGCTTGCGCATGTTCCCTCCGCAGGAGACGCGCCGGATCTTTTACTGGCGCCCGCCTGCGTTTACAGGGGGGTAAGCAGAAGGACCAGCCCATGACCGTTCACGACAGCGATATCCCCGATCCGCTCTGGGTTTTCGGCTATGGCAGCCTGATCTGGAATCCGGGCTTTGACGTGGCCGAGCAAAGCGTCGCGCGGCTGACCGGGTATCACCGCGCGTTCTGCATGCGCTCTATCCACCATCGCGGCACGCCGGAGGCGCCGGGTCTGGTGCTGGCGCTCGATCAGGCGGCAGGCGCGGCCTGCACGGGGGTGGCGTTCCGTGTCGCGCCGGGCACCGAAGCCACTACGCTGGCGGAACTGCGCGACCGCGAGCTGGTGTCATCGGCCTATCTGGAAACCGTGCAGACCTTGCGCCTGATTGACGGGCGGCAGGTGCGCGCGCTGGCCTATGTCATCGATCCCGAACATGTTCAGTATTGCGGCGGTCTGGGGCTGGAGGAACAGGCAGGCATCATCGCGGCAGCCACCGGCGGGCGTGGACCTAATGACGAATATCTCATCAATACCGCCAGCCATCTGACCGAATTGGGCATCGCGGATGCCGATCTGGACTGGCTGGTCACGAGAGTGTGTGCGCTCAGGGCCACGTCGTCCGAATGATTCTTGGCATCCCCGCTCGTGGCTCCTAATGTCGGGCGCAATAAAAAAGGGGTCCAGATGTCTCCCAAGGACATGAGCGGTACCGAGGTCGAGCCGCATTTCTCACTGCCGATACGCCAGGTCACCGTGATGCTGGTGGTGATCGCCCTCGTCGCCGGGGGCGGTTGGCTGATCCTGCCGCGGGTCATGGCGGTGGTGGTGTCGAACCCGTTTCTGAACGGGCTGATCTTTACCGTGTTCCTGATCGGCATCCTCGCCTGTTTTTGGCAGGTCTGGCAGCTGTGGAGTTCGGCGCGCTGGATCAACGTGTTCGTCAGCGCCGATACGGCCCATGCCGGACGCCCGCCGCGCCTGCTGGCCCCCCTGGCCGCGCTGTTGCGGTCGCGCGGCGCGCGGATGCAGATGGCGGCAAGCTCCTCACGTTCCATCCTCGAATCCGTCGCCACCCGGATCGAAGAGGCGCGCGACATTACGCGCTACCTCGTGAACCTGCTGATTTTCCTTGGGCTTTTGGGCACGTTCTATGGGCTGGCTACGACCGTCCCGGCGGTGGTCGAAACCATCCGCTCCCTCGCCCCGCAGGAAGGCGAAGCGACAGTCGATGTGTTCTCGCGGTTGATGACCGGGCTTGAGGCGCAGTTGGGCGGTATGGGCACGGCGTTTGGCTCCTCGCTCTTGGGGTTGGCCGGGTCGCTTGTGGTCGGGCTGCTGGAGCTATTCGCGAGCCACGGCCAGAACCGGTTTTATCGCGAGCTGGAGGAATGGCTGTCGAGCATCACGCGCGTGGGCTTTTCCGATGCCGAAGGCGGCGGGGAGCAGGGCGCGGTTGCCGCAATCCTTGACCATATGTCCGATCAGATGGAAGCGATGCGGCAGATGTTCACCGAGGCCGACGTGAACCGCGCGCTGGTCGAGGAGAAGCTGAGCACCGTCGCGGATGCGGTCATGGGCCTGACCCAAAGGCTGGAAACCCCAGATGCCGCTCAGACCCGCGCGCTTGACCGGCTGGCCGAGGGGCAGGAGCGGCTGCTGGAGTTTTTCGAGAACCGCGAACTGGAAGGCAGCGAAGCAGGCGATGCCGAAAGCCGCATGCGTCTGCGCTCGATCGATGTGCAATTGCTGCGCATCTTCGAGGAAATGGCCGCCGGGCGGCAAGAAAGCGTGGCCGAGTTGCGCACCGACCTGCATGCCCTGACCCGTGAAATGCGCCGCTTGCGCCCGCGCGAAGTGACCGTCAGCGGCGAGCGGAGGAGCTGATCGCATGGCTTTGACGCGCCGTGGTATGAACCGGATGTCCGGGTCGATCTGGCCCGGCTTCGTCGACGCCATGACAGCGTTGCTGCTGGTGCTGATGTTCGTCCTCACGATCTTCATGATCATGCAGTTCATGCTGCGCGAGACGATTTCAGGGCAGGAAACCGAACTGGACGAGCTGTCGGGAGAGGTCTCCGCGCTGGCCGATGCGCTGGGGCTGGAGCGCCAGCGCGCGGCGGCATTGGAAACCACGGCGGACGCGCGCGAGCAGGCCTTGGCCGAAGCAAGCGAACGCGCCCGGGCGCAGGATCGTCTGATCGCGTCGCTCACCGGTCAGCTGACCGAGGCGGAGGAGACCCTTGGCGCCGCGCAGGACCGCATTGCCAGTTTCGAGGATCGTGTTGCCAGCCTTCTCGCCCAGCGGGACGAGGCCCGCGCGCAGGGCGATGCCTTGGCCGCTGATCTGGCCGATAGCGAAGCGGCGCGCGATGCGCTCGACACCGCGCTGGCCGCCGCCCGGTCCGAGGTGGACGGAGCCGAGGAAACCGCCCGCCTTGCCGCCGCCCGTCGCGAGGCGTTGGATGCGCTGGTGGCCGATCTGCGCGCCCGCAACGCCGAGCAAGAGGCCCAGTTGACCGAAGCCGAGGCCGAGCAAGCCCGGCTGGCCGAGGAACTGTCCGCCGAAGAACGCGCCAAACTGGCCGAAACCGCCGCTGCTCAGGCGCTGCGTGAACGGCTTGCCGGGGCCGAGGATGAACTGACCGCGATGACGCTGGCGCTGGAAGAGCAACGCCGCGATGCCGAAGAAACGCTGACCCTGCTCGCCGCCGCCCGCCGCGCGGAAGAAGACCTCGACGCGCGCCTTGCCGCCGCTCTTACTGCCCGTGACGCCGCACAGGAGGTGGCGGGCACAGTGGAGGGGCTACAGGATCAGATCGCCCGCCTGACCGCCGAGAACGATGCACTGCGCACCGAAATCGGCGATGTGGCGGAGGTCCGCGAGAAGCTTGCCGCCGCTGTCGCTGCGCGCGCCGATGCCGAACTGACCGCCGAGCAGCGCCTGTCGGAGGCCGAGGAACGCGCGGCCTTGCTTGCTGTGGCGAATGCCGAACTTGGCCGCGCCGAAAGCCGCTCCGCCGAGGCCGAGCGCAAGCTGGCCTTGCTGAACGAACAGGTTGCCGCATTGCGCGGACAATTGCAGGCGCTTCAGGATACGCTGGATATCGCCGCGTCCGAGGATCAGGCCGCGCAGGTGCAGATTGAAAGCCTTGGCTCGCAGCTGAACGCCGCACTGGCCCGTGCCGCCGCCGAGCAGCGCCGCCGCGCCGCGCTGGAGGAGGCCGAGCGGCGCCGGTTGGAGGAAGAGGCCCGCAACCTTGAAAACTACCGCTCCGAATTCTTTGGTCGTCTGCGCGATCTGCTGGGCAATCAGGAAGGTGTGCGGATCGTCGGCGACCGGTTCGTATTCTCCTCCGAGGTGCTGTTTCCGCAGGGCCAAGCTGACCTGACCGCCGCAGGGCGGGCTGAGATTGCGAAGGTGTCCGACCTGCTGCTGTCGATCGCAAGCGAGATCCCCGAAGGCATCGACTGGATCATCCGCGTCGATGGCCACACTGACAACGTGCCGCTGTCAGGGCAGGGGGAGTTCGCGGATAACTGGGAGTTGAGCCAAGCCCGCGCGCTTTCCGTCGTGCGCTATATGAGCGATGTCGAAGGCATCCCGCCTCAGCGGCTGTCGGCCAACGGGTTCGGGGAATACCAGCCGGTAAACCCCGCCAATACCGAATCCGCCCGTGCCCAGAACCGCCGGATCGAGTTGAAGCTGACCGAGCGGTGACCTGAGGGTCCGAGTTTTCTGGTAGGGCAGCAGATCACACGCACGCCCGCGCCACCCGGTCTGGCACCCCTTTTCGGGGAGGGCGACCGGGGGCAGGGAGCGTCTCAGGCGGTGGTCGCGTATTTCTTGCTGATACCCGCCGCCGTTTGCCAGACAGCAGAGGCGCCACCTTCGGACGCGGCTTCGATCAGTCGATTCACGCTGCTTTCGAAGTTCTGCCAATGCAGTTCCGGCTCGTGACGGACCGAGTCGAGCCGCCAGCGCAGCAGCCGCCAATAGGCCGCGATGACAGCATCCCAGACGATGTCGTCATTGATGACGCTGCAAATCGCGCGGGTGACCCGGCTCGACAGCTTGGCGTATAGATCAAGCGTGCGCTCGGTCTTCATGCTGAGGATGCCGTGGACGCTGGACAGTTCAAGGAAGCTGTCGCTCGACAGGCTCATGCCGTCGCAATGACGTGCTGCGACCTGAGCGAAGTCTTTGAAGACGAGGAAACATTCCTCGCGATCACTTGGCTGCAATTGCACCACGCGCGTTCCCACGCCTGGCTTGATTTCAACGAGGTGCTCCCGGGCAAGGCGTTGCAGCGCCTGCCGGACCGGAGTTCTCGAATGCCCGAATTCGCGGGCCAATTCATTCTCATGCAGCACGAAGCTTTTGGTCGGCGGTGTCAGGCAAATTCGCAGCCTTAACGCGTCGAGCATTTCCTGCTGACTATAGTCTCCACTCGGCATTGTGCATCTCCCATGCGCCCCGGTGAACATGTATACCGCGGTGCTGCTTTAGTCGAGATACTTGATCGTGAACCAGCGAAAACTGACAAATCGCGCGTTTCCTTAACAAAGTGACGCTGCGTCGTTAACCGTATGCTCCTTTTTGACATGCTTTTGCCACATTCTTGCCCCAATGTGAATGCTTGTATACAGCAGTACAGGCACACTAGAGGACTTGTTCACCATGTTGCAGTTGGTATCCACTACCCCACATGCACCCTGTGGCATGACGTTCAATGTTCGCGGGACGCCTGTATTTGTCACCGAAGCCCAGTTTTCGCAGGTCCGGAGGGAGCGCTCCTTCAATCGTGTGGAAGCCGTGGTGGAGGTGTCGCATCTCGGACCGAACGGTCTGACCTCAACGACGAAGGTGTACACCAACGTCCCCGCTGCCCGTCGCAAGACGGGTCAGCTTCGGCTTGCGCTGATCCATAGCGCGCTCTGCCTGGCGGCATGGCGCAGCGCAGCCACCGAGCAATCCCGCCAACAGCAAAGGAGGGCTGTTTGACGAGTACGTCTTGTTATCGATGACGAGTACTATCTGTCACTGCTGACCCTTGCCCCCCGTTTATCGGGGGGCTTTTTTTTGGCTGGGACCGACAGACCGCGAACAACAGCGCAAAGGCGCCTCCATCGCGTTCAGGCGAGATGCAATGCGGAAAGCGATCGGGTCGCAAAATAACGCTGACATATAGGAGAAAATGGTGGAGCCTAGGGGAGTCGAACCCCTGACCTCTTGCATGCCATGCAAGCGCTCTCCCAACTGAGCTAAGGCCCCTGTAGGCGCGGGTTCTAGGGTCCGGCGGGGGGGAGCGCAAGTGAAAATTTCACTCCCAGACCACCTTTTTACGACCCCGGTCATCACGCGCCAGATGGCGGGGTAAATCGTCCGGCCCGGGGCGTGCCCGCGCCTGACGGCGGTATGCGCGGCCGCATCCGGGCCGCGCCGTTCACTCAGCTGTCGTCGTCGTCCGAGGCAACGTCTGCGATGTCGTCCAGCGACACATCATCGTCGTCGTCGTCTTCGAGGACATCATCGCCCAGATCGACATCGGTATCGTCGTCATCATCGTCCAGCACATCGGCGTCGTCATCGACATGCGCCTTCTCTTTGCTGACTTTGGCCTTCTCGGCCTTGCTGACGGACGCGCGCGATTTGGCGTTGCCGGTGTCGATCGTGACGACCTCACCGGTATAGGGGCTGACGATCGGGTCGCGATTCAGGTCGTAGAACCGTTTTCCGGTCGTCGGGCAAACGCGCTTGACGCCCCATTCTTCCTTGGGCATGGGTTTCCCTTCTCGTGATCCGCTTTGATAAAGTCGGGGCGATGCCATGTATCGCGGGACCTGTCAAAGCCTTTATGATGGATCGCAGCTAAGGGCGTCGCCCGTGTGATGCAAGGGCAAAGACATGCCCGCACGGGGGCACGGCACCTTGAATGCAGGGGACGGTGTGGACGAGATCGAATTGCCCGGTGATCCGACGATCACGATCCGCTTGCGGCGCTCGGCCGCGGCGCGGCGGTATTTGTTGCGGGTGTCGCGGCTGGACGGTCGCGTGACGCTGACCTTGCCGCGCCGCGGGTCCAAGCGCGAGGCGCTGAACTTCGCCCGCGAGAAGGCCGCATGGATCCGTCAGCACCTGACCGACCGCCCTTGCACGGTCGAGGCGCTGCCCGGTGCGCAGATCCCGGTCGAGGGGCGCATGCGCGTGTTGGAACGTGCTCCGGTCCGGCGTTTGCGGCTTGAGCCTGACCGACTGCTGCTGCCTGCGGGGCGTGCAGGGGGGCCGTCCGCAATTGCCGCCTTCCTGCGGGAACTGGCGCGCGACCGGCTGCGCGGCGCATCCGATCATCACGCGGCGGCGCTGGGCCTGTCCTTCACCCGGCTGACACTGCGTGACACGCGGTCCCGCTGGGGGAGTTGTTCGTCGCAGGGCGCGCTCATGTATAGCTGGCGTCTGATCCTCGCGCCGCCTGCGGTGCTGGATTATGTCGCCGCGCATGAGGTGGCCCATCTGGAGGAAATGAACCATGCGCCCGCATTCTGGGCCGTGGTGGCCCGAACCTGCCCCGATTACGCGACGCCGCGCAAATGGCTGCGCGATCAT
Source organism: Pacificitalea manganoxidans (assembly GCF_002504165.1). Taxonomy (GTDB): domain Bacteria; phylum Pseudomonadota; class Alphaproteobacteria; order Rhodobacterales; family Rhodobacteraceae; genus Pacificitalea; species Pacificitalea manganoxidans. The sequence continues at coordinate 2,891,295 of NZ_CP021404.1, read as the reverse complement.
GGGGAGGAACTGCACCGCTATCGGTTCGACGGGACCACCGCAGACGCTGCGGCGGCTGTAGACACGGATACCACGGCGCATACCGGCGACCATGCGGCCCGCTGAGTGCGGTTGCAAAGCAGATTGACCTGCGCCCCGGCGCTGAACAGAGTGACGCCATGCTGTTGAACCAACGCCCCTCCGAGCCTGCGGCAGGCACGCCCGTTCCCGCGCCCGGCTCCGCCCATGACCGGGTCTACCGGGCCTTGCGCACGCGCATCATGCACGGAGAGATCATGCCCGGTGCCTCGCTGACCCTGCGTGGCATCGGTCGGGATTACGGCGTGTCCATGACGCCTGCGCGCGAATCGGTGCGGCGGCTGGTGGCCGAGGGCGCGCTGATGTTGTCGAGTTCCGGGCGGGTCTCCACCCCCGAGCTGTCGCAGGACCGGTTGGAGGAGTTGGCCGCCCTGCGTGCGCTATTGGAGCCAGAACTCAGTTCCCGCGCGCTGCCCCGTGCCCATATGGCGCTGATTGATCGGTTGCAGACCATCAACGGCAGTATCGCCGAAGCAATCCAGCGCCATGATGCGGTGGGCTACATTCGCAGCAACCTGGAATTTCACCGGACACTTTATCTGCGGGCGCAGGCCCCCGCCATGCTGGCCATGGCGGAAACCGTGTGGCTGCAATTGGGGCCGACGATGCGGGCGCTTTACGGGCGGCTGAACCGCACGACGACGCCCTATCACCATCAGCTTATCGTCGCGGCATTGAAGGCAGGGGATGAACCCTCGCTCCGGCTTGCCGTGCGGGGCGACGTCACACAGGGGCTGAAGCTGCTGGCGGCGTGATCTCGGCTGTTGGGTCTGTCGGGCGGGTCAGGGCGCGGCGCACCTGATGCACGGGCGTGGGCGCGGCCAAGGGCGGCACGGTATTTTCCCGCGCCAGCGGTCCAATCCGGGCGGCGAGGGCGGTTGCGTTCCGGCGGCAGGCCCGCACTTCGTCTTCGGTCAGGCCAAAGGCGGTGCCAAGCGTCAGGACAAATTGCGCCTCGGCTTCGCGCCGGGCGCCACCGCGAAACTCCGTCACCAGAATCGCGCCGCTCAGCAGAACCCGGCGCTGGGCGCGGGACATGCCGTCGCCGAACCGGCGCAGGTGGTCTAGGGGCACCCGGCGAATGGCCAAGCCGTATTTGCGGGTGATCCGCTCGGGCACGACAGGCGTGTCGGTGAGGGCGGTCGCGATCCGGGCGATGGCATGGCATTTGGCGGGGGACAGGCGCTGCTCCTTGGCGCAAGCCGCCTGACACATCACATCAATGAGCCGGGACTGAAAGCCGCTGGCTGACATCGATTCCTTTGCTTGCCGCGCCGTGTCCTCTTCTTCTGCGGTGGGGGTATGACCCGGCCCGCCACGCAGCCGCCACCACGCGCCAGCCCCTGCGGAGGCCAGCGCGAGCAATGGCAGCAAGAACCCGGTCAGCCGGTCCATGCGGGACAAGTTGGGCACCAGTTTCACGGCGTCAGGCAGCAGCCCCGCTTGGCGCATCGACAAAATTTCGGACGGATTGAGAAGCGAGGTCGAGGACGGCGTGCGGCAATTGTCGCGCGACAGCACATAGCCGACCGAACTGCGCCACATGCCCAGCCCCAGCACATGGGACTTCCGCGTCATATGGCACAAGACCAGCGGCTGCTGCGCCGCGTCGAGCATCTGTGTGGCGCTGACGAATGTCAGCTCCCGTATCTCCGGCAGGAGCGCGCGCGCTCTGGCGTCCTCCGTCTGGGCGACGACAGCCAACAGGCCTGCCGCCATCACTGTCACAAGCTTCATACTGCTGTCCTTCATAGGGCGTCTTTGGCCCCTTCTCGTTAAAGTTGATGGCAAAACGCGAAGGAATTAAGGCACAGGCATGGCCAATTTCGGCAAATTGCGGTGGCGCACCGCGTGGTTCCGTCCCGGCGCGGGGGAGCGGCCACGCATAAAAAAACGGAGCCCGAAGGCTCCGTTTTCAATCAGGCTCGACTGAATTGCGATCAGGCGTGGATCGCACCGTCGCCGCAGGCCAGCGCCGCTTCGCGCACAGCTTCGGAGAAGGTCGGATGAGCGTGACAGGTCAGGGCGAGATCCTGCGCGGACGCGCCAAACTCCATCGCCACGCAGACCTCATGGATCAGATCGCCCGCGCCGGGGCCGATGATATGAGCGCCGAGGATGCGGTCGGTGTCCTTATCCGCAAGGATCTTGACGAAACCATCGGCGGCGAACACGGCCTTGGCCCGGCCATTGCCCATGAAGGAAAACTTGCCGACCTTATAGGCGCGGCCTTCGTCCTTCAGCAGCTCCTCGGTCTGACCGACGAAGGCGACCTCGGGGTGGGTATAGATCACGCCGGGAATGACGCCGTAGTTCACATGGCCATGCTTGCCCGCGATTTCTTCGGCGACGGCCATGCCCTCATCCTCGGCCTTATGGGCGAGCATCGGGCCGGTGATCGCATCACCGATGGCGTAGATGCCTTTGACGTTGGTTTGCCAGCCTTTGTCGGTGGCGATCTGGCCGCGTTTGGTCAGTTCCACGCCGAGGGCGTCCAGCCCCAGCCCGTCGGTGAACGGCTTGCGCCCGGTGGCGACCAGCACCACGTCGGCGTCGAGGCTCGCCTCGCTGTCGTCCTTGCGCAGGGTGTAATGCACGGTCGCCTTGCCGCCGGAGGTTTCGACCTTCGACACGCCTGCGCCGGTGATGAAGTTGATGCCCTGCTTTTTCAGGATCTTCTGGAAGTTGCGCGAGACTTCCATATCAACGCCCGGAGTGATCTGGTCGAGATACTCGATCACCGTCACCTCGGAGCCCAGACGGGAATAGACGGAGCCCATTTCCAGCCCGATCACGCCACCGCCGATGACGATCATGCTCTTCGGCACCTTGGGCAGTTCCAGCGCGCCGGTGGAGGTCACGACGGTCTTTTCGTCGATCGTCACTTCGGCACCGGGGACAGACGCGGCCTCGGAACCGGATGCGATCACGATATGCTTCGCCTCGTGGACCTCATCGCCGACCTTAACCTTACCCGCCTCGGGGATCGAGCCCCAGCCCTTGAGCCAATCGATCTTGTTCTTCTTGAACAGGAATTCGATGCCTTTGGTATTCTGGCCGATCACGTCGTCTTTATAGGCCAGCATCTGCTTCCAATCGACCGACGGGGATTTGCCCTTCAGGCCCATCTTGGCGAAGTTATGCTCCGCCTCGTGCAGTTGGTGGCTGGCATGCAGCAGCGCCTTCGACGGGATGCAGCCCACGTTCAGGCAGGTGCCGCCGAGTGTCTCGCGGCCCTCGACGCAGGCGGTCTTGAGGCCGAGCTGCGCGCAACGGATCGCGCAGACATAGCCGCCGGGGCCGGAGCCGATCACGATCACATCATAGCTTGCCATTCATCTGGTCCTTCCTGGTCTCTTCAAAGGTTGTCGGGCATCGCGCGGGAGGGGCGCGGCCCGAGTGAGTATGTGCGGCAGGTCGCAGCCATCACAGCAGCGCCAGCAGATAAAGCGCCATCGTGGCGGTGAAGCCTACGCCCCAGATGGCGCTGCGCCAAGGCCGCCAGCCATAGGCATATGCGGGAATGTAAAGCGCGCGCGCCAGCAGGTAGGTCCATGCCAGCACGGCGGTCAGCGCCGTCGATTGCCCGGTCAGGCCAATCAGCAGCGCCGCCGGGGCGAATAGGGTCAGCCCCTCGAAATGGTTGGTGAGCGCGCGATGCAAACGCCCGGTCAGCGCAGACATCTCGCGCGACGGCGGTCGGTCGCGCGCAGAGGTGGTATAGCCCGAGCCCAATTCCAGATTGGCGGGCACGGCCATCAGCATGAACTGAAGGCCCTGCAACAAGCCCGCCAGCGCCAATACCGTTAGCTCAGCGGTCATGGCGGGGCTCCGCAGCAGGGGGGCGGGGGGTCATGCGGTCCGCACGAAGCGCGCGCTGTCCGCTGAAACACCGGCCTGCGCCAGCGCTTGGCGATACTGCGGCCCGTCGAGCCATGTTTGCGCACGGTCCCGGTCGGCCACCTCGAACAGACACCAGACGCCGCTGCCCTCGGTTTCGTTCCACAGTTGCAGCAGGGTCAGCCCGGCGCGCGCGCGGGGTTCGGCATCGCTGTCGAACACCTGCCGCCACGCTTCGCGGTCGGTCGGCTGGTAGCGGCAAAGAAGTTGCAGGGACATCGGTCATTCCTCCCGTGACGGTAAAGCCGCGCGAGGGCGGCGCTGCCCGGTGATCTAGGGCGGGCAGCGCCATGCGACAGGGGAGCGTGCCGTGACAGATATGCCGTGCCTGCCCTTTGTCATCGGCCAACCACGGGGCCGAAGCCCCGTGCAGTTGGCAGATCGGAAAGGAAAACACGTCCATCACGTCGATGCTCCGGGGATCAGAGATCCATCAGCAGGCGGCGCGGATCTTCCAGCGCTTCCTTGACCCGCACGAGGAAGGTCACAGCGCCTTTGCCGTCGACGATGCGGTGATCGTAGCTCAGGGCCAGATACATCATCGGGCGGATCTTGATCTCGCCGTTCACGACCATCGGCCGGTCCTGGATCTTGTGCATGCCGAGGATACCCGACTGCGGCGGGTTCAGGATCGGCGAAGACATCAGCGAGCCGTAGACACCCCCGTTGGAGATGGTGAAGGTGCCGCCCTGCATCTCGGCCATGCTGAGCTTGCCGTCACGGGCGCGCTTGCCCTTTTCGGCGATCGCCAGCTCGATCTCGGCGAACGACATCTGATCGACATCGCGGATCACCGGAACGACCAGACCCTGCGGGGTGCCGGCGGCGATGCCCATATGCACGAAGTTCTTGTAGACCACGTCGGTGCCGTCGATCTCGGCGTTCACCTCGGGGACTTCCTTCAGCGCGTGGCAGCAGGCCTTGGTGAAGAAGGACATGAAGCCCAGACGCGCGCCGTGCTTCTTCTCGAAAAGTTCTTTGTATTCCTTCCGCAGCGCCATGACCTCGGTCATGTCCACCTCGTTATAGGTGGTCAGCATCGCGGCAGTGTTCTGGCTTTCCTTCAGGCGCTTGGCGATGGTCTGGCGCAGCTTGGTCATCTTGACCCGCTCTTCGCGCGCGGCATCCTCGGCGGTCGACGGCGCACGGGGCGCGGATTTCGCCGCCGGTGCGGCCGCGGCGGCGGTGGTGCCAGCGGCAAGCGCCTTCTGCACGTCCTCTTTCATAATGCGGCCATCGCGACCGGTGCCGGTGACGGCGCTGGCATCGACGCCTTTTTCCGCCATCAGCTTCTTGGCGGAGGGCGCATCTTCGACATCGCCGCCGGTCTTGGCGTCGGAGCCGGAATTGGCAGCGGGCGCGGTCTCGGTCTTCGGCGCTGCAGTAGCCCCGGAGCCGGAGGAGATCACAGCCAGTTTGCCGCTGGCCTCGACCGTGGCGCCTTCCTCGGCGACGATCTCGGTCAGGGTGCCGGAGGCCGGGGCGGGAACCTCGACCGACACCTTGTCGGTTTCCAGTTCGCACAGCATTTCGTCCTGCGCGACGGTATCGCCGACCTTCTTGAACCACGTCGAAACGGTCGCTTCGGTCACCGATTCACCCAGCGTCGGCACCATCACGTCGACGGCAGCACCGCCGGCGTCATCAACGCCGGAGACGGGCGCGTCGTCGCGGCCTTCTTCGGTGCGTTCGGCGGCGCCGGTGTGGCGCGGCTTGGTTTCTTCGGGGCCGGCGTTGCCTTCTTCGGCGACGGTGGCCAGCAGCGCGTCAACGCCGACGGTGTCGCCTTCGGCGGCGACGATCTCGCCCAGCACGCCGCTGACGGGGGATGGCACTTCGACGGTCACCTTGTCGGTTTCCAACTCGCACAGCATCTCATCGACCGCGACGGTGTCGCCCGGCTTCTTGAACCAGGTTGCGACGGTTGCCTCGGTAACGCTTTCGCCCAGGGTGGGGACGCGGACTTCGGTAGACATCTGTTTCAGTTCCCTTCGATGGTCAGCGCTTCGTTCACGAGCGCCTCTTGCTGTGCTTTGTGCTGGCTTGCGAGGCCGGTCGCAGGCGACGCGGAGGCCGCGCGGCCGACATAGACGGGGCGTTTATGCTGCGCGTCGATGCGCGACAGAACCCATTCGATATTCGGCTCGATGAAGGTCCAGGCGCCCTGGTTCTTGGGCTCTTCCTGACACCAAACCATTTCCGCTTGCGGGAAGCGCTCCAGCTCCTTGACCAGCGAGATCGCCGGGAAGGGATAGAACTGCTCGATCCGCAGCAGATAGACGTCATCGATGCCGCGCGCGTCGCGCTCTTCCAGCAGGTCGTAGTAGACCTTGCCCGAACACATCACCACGCGCTTGATCTTGTCATCGGCGGCGAGGGTCGTGTCCGACAGACCCTTTTCGGCATCGTCCCACAGCACCCGGTGGAAGGACGAACCTTCGGTGAAATCCTCAGCTTTCGACACGGCCAATTTGTGCCGCAGCAGGGATTTCGGCGTCATCAGGACCAGCGGCTTACGGTAGGAGCGGTGCAGCTGACGGCGCAGGATGTGGAAATAGTTGGCCGGGGTCGAGCAGTTCGCCACGATCCAGTTATCGCCACCACACATCTGCAAGAACCGCTCCAGACGGGCCGAGGAATGCTCCGGGCCCTGACCTTCGTAGCCATGCGGCAGCAGCATCACGAGACCCGACATCCGCAGCCATTTGCTTTCGCCGGAGCTGATGAACTGGTCGAACATGATCTGCGCGCCGTTGGCAAAATCGCCGAACTGGGCTTCCCACATCACCAGCGTGTTGGGTTCGGCCAGCGAGTAGCCATACTCGAAGCCCAGCACCGCGTATTCCGACAGCATCGAGTCGATCACTTCGTAACGGGACTGACCGTCGCGGATGTTGTTGAGCGGGTAATAGCGCTCCTCGGTTTCCTGATTGATCAGGGCCGAGTGCCGCTGGGAGAACGTGCCGCGGGTCGAATCCTGACCCGACAGGCGGACCGGGTAGCCTTCGGTCAGCAACGAGCCAAACGCCAGCGCCTCACCCGTCGCCCAGTCGAAGTTTTCGCCGGTCTCGAACATCTTGGCCTTGGCTTCCAGCAGGCGGGTCACCGTGCGGTGCACCGGGAACCCTTCAGGCGCGGTGGTCAGCGCCCGGCCAAGTTCGGCCATCGTATCGGTCGAAATCGCGGTCTGGCCACGCTGGTAGTCTTCGTTCTCTTTGTCGAGCCCGGACCAGCGCCCGTCCAGCCAGTCGGCCTTGTTGGGTTTGTAGTCTTTACCGGCTTCGAATTCGTCGTTCAGCATCGACTGGAACGAGGCCTTCATGTCCTCGATCTCGCCCTCGGGGATCAGCCCGTCCTTGATTAGCCGTTCGGTATACAGGCTGAGCGTGGTCTTATGCTGCTTGATGCTCTTATACATCACCGGGTTGGTGAACATCGGCTCGTCGCCTTCGTTGTGACCGAAGCGGCGGTAGCAGAAGATATCGATCACCACGTCCTTGCCGAATTTCTGGCGGAACTCGGTCGCGACCTTTGCGGCGTGCACGACCGCTTCCGGGTCGTCGCCATTGACGTGGAAAATCGGCGCCTCGACCATCAACGCGATGTCGGTCGGGTAGGGCGAGGACCGCGAATAATGCGGCGCGGTGGTAAAGCCGATCTGGTTGTTCACGACGATATGGATCGTGCCGCCGGTGCGGTGCCCGATCAGGCCCGACAGGCCGAAACATTCGGCCACGACGCCCTGACCTGCAAACGCGGCATCGCCGTGCAGCAGAACCGATAGGACTTTCTTGCGGTCGGGGTCGTTCAACTGCGCCTGCTTTGCGCGGACCTTGCCCAACACGACGGGGTTCACGGCTTCAAGGTGCGACGGGTTCGCCGTCAGCGACAGGTGCACACTGTTGCCGTCGAAATCCCGGTCCGACGAAGCGCCGAGGTGGTATTTCACATCACCCGAACCGTCCACATCGTCCGGCTTGAAGCTGCCGCCCTGAAATTCGTTGAAAATCGCGCGATAGGGCTTCTGCAGAACGTTCGCCAGCACCGACAGGCGGCCGCGATGCGGCATGCCAAAGACGATCTCTTCGATGCCGAGCGCACCGCCGCGCTTCACGATCTGCTCCATCGCCGGGATCAGCGCTTCGCCGCCATCAAGGCCGAACCGCTTGGTCCCCATGTATTTCACATGCAGGAACTTCTCGAAGCCTTCGGCCTCCACCAGCTTGTTCAGGATCGCCTTGCGGCCCTCACGGGTGAAGCGGATTTCCTTGTCGAAGCCTTCGATCCGCTCTTTCAGCCAACCGGCCTGCTCGGGATCGGAAATGTGCATGTATTGCAGCGCGAAGGTGCCACAATAGGTCCGCTGCACGATGCCCATGATCTGGCGCATCGACGCGACCTGCAGGCCCAGCACGTTGTCGATAAAGATCGGGCGATCCATATCGGCGTCGGCAAAACCGTAGGATTTGGGATCAAGCTCCGGGTGCGGGGTCTGGTCGCGCATGCCCAGCGGGTCGAGGTCAGCGACCAAATGCCCCCGGATCCGGTAGGCGCGAATGATCATCAGGGCGCGGATCGAATCCAGCACGGCGCGTTTGATGGCGTCGTCGGAGACCTCGACGCCTTTTTCGGCGGCCTTGGAGCGGATCTTCTCGGCGGCGGCCTTAGATTCGGCAACCGGGGCGGACCATTCGCCGGTCAGCGCGCCAAACAGATCGTCATCGGGGGTCGGCGGCCAGTCGGCGCGCGCCCAGCTGGGCCCGGTGGCCTCGGCCTTCACTTCTGTCTCCGCATCGCCGAGCTCCTTGAAGAACGCGGCCCATGCCTCGTCCACGGTGGACGGGTCGGCGGCGTATTTCGCGTAAAGCTGTTCGAGATACTCGGCGTTGTGCCCCTGCATGAAGCTGGAGGCGTGGAAGATGTCGTTGGGGCTTTGGTCGGTCATTTGGGGCCTCTCGGGGGATAGACCGTGGGTGCGGATCAGGCGGTGTGGCGCACGACGCGAACGCGCCGGGCAGGATTGGGGCGGGAGCTAGGGCGAAACCGCGCGCAAGGCGAGCGCGAAATGCAGGCTGCGGCGCAAGGCGCGGTAAATTCCCCGCCAAGGCGGCGCGAGCGGGTGGAAACCGGGCGCAGTGGCGCGGCACCGGTCGTCCGGGCAAAGATCACGCGGCGCCGAAACGCCGCGCGGGAAAAGGTGCGATAGCCATAGGGCTGGGGGCTGCCCCGGTGCGGGAGCGGGCGCGCGCACGAACGGGCAGGGGCCGCGCCACAAGGCACGTCCCCCATGATCCCGCCCGCGCGACGGCCCGCGCCGATACCGGAGCAGCGAACCATATCACCCGATGGCCTTCAGCACGGCTTCGCCAAGGCCCGCAGGGCTTTCAGCGACAACGATACCAGCGGATTTCATCGCTTCGATCTTGTCCTCGGCGCCGCCTTTGCCACCGGCGACGATCGCACCGGCATGGCCCATGCGGCGACCCGGAGGGGCGGTGCGCCCGGCGATGAAGCCTGCGGTCGGCTTCCAGCGGCCGCGCTTCTTTTCGTCGGCAAGGAACTGCGCCGCTTCTTCTTCGGCGGAGCCGCCGATTTCACCGATCATGATGATGGATTCGGTTTCTTCGTCGGCAAGGAACATCTCCAGCACGTCGATATGCTCGAAGCCCTTGATCGGATCGCCGCCGATGCCCACGGCGGTGGACTGGCCCAGACCGCTGTCAGAGGTCTGCTTGACGGCCTCGTAGGTCAGCGTGCCCGAACGGGACACGACGCCGACGGTGCCGCGCTTGTGGATGTGACCGGGCATGATGCCGATCTTACAGGCGCCGGGGGTGATCACGCCGGGACAGTTCGGCCCGATCAGGATCGAGTTCGAGGTTTCCAGCGCGCGCTTCACCTTCATCATGTCGAGCACGGGAATGCCCTCGGTGATGCAGCAGATCAGCGGGATTTCGGCGTCGATCGCTTCGAGGATCGAATCAGCCGCGAAGGGGGGCGGAACGTAGATCACGGACGCATTCGCGCCGGTCTTTTCCACCGCTTCGTGGCAGGAGTTGAACACCGGCAGGTCAAGGTGGGTCTGCCCGCCTTTGCCCGGCGTGACGCCACCCACCATCTGGGTGCCGTAGGCGATTGCCTGTTCGGTGTGGAAGGTGCCTTGCGAGCCGGTCAGGCCCTGACAGATCACCTTTGTCGTTTCATCAACGAGAATGGCCATTGGTTCATTCTTTCCTTTTCGTCGGGTCCGGCTTTGCCGTCCCCACAAAGCCGCGCGTCAATAGCGGGCGGTGTCGTCATCCACGAGTTCGTCAAGCGCCCGAATTGCCAAGACCCCGGCGCCCATGATGATGAGCGTGCGCCCCAGCGAGCCGGTCAGGTTCGCAGGCATGACGCTTGCGATTCCGTCACGGGCCACGCGGGCCGCGTCCCGGCCCCGACGCACATCCCGCAAGCGGGGGCGCGTCGCGGGCGCGGGCAGGGTCAGTGTCTCAGGCGCGATCCGGCGCACGGCAAGCCCGAGGCCCACCATGGCAAGACCGGCCAGAAACGGCGTGTATCCGGGCTGACGGCTCACCCTTTGACCGCTTTCACGATCTTCTCGGCGGCGTCGCTCAGGTCATCTGCGGCGATCACGTTCAGACCGCTGTTGCTGATGATTTCCTTGCCCTTCTCGACATTGGTGCCTTCGAGGCGGACAACCAGCGGAACCTGCAGGCCGACTTCCTTCACCGCGGCGATCACGCCCTCGGCGATGACGTCACAGCGCATGATGCCGCCAAAGATGTTGACGAGGATACCTTTGACGTTCTTGTCCGAGGTGATGATCTTGAACGCCTCGGTGACCTTTTCCTTGGTCGCGCCACCGCCCACATCGAGGAAGTTGGCAGGCTCCGCGCCTTTCAGCTTGATGATGTCCATCGTCGCCATGGCAAGGCCCGCGCCGTTCACCATGCAGCCGATCTCACCGTCGAGCGCGATGTAGTTCAGGTCATACTTGGATGCGGCGAGTTCCTTGGGGTCTTCCTCGGTCTCGTCGCGCAGGGCGGCGATATCGGCATGGCGGTAGATCGCGTTGCCGTCAAAGCCGACCTTGGCGTCCAGAACCTTGAGCGACCCTTCGTCGGTGACGATCAGCGGGTTGATCTCCAGCATCTCCATGTCCTTCTCGACGAAGGCTTGGTAGAGAATGCCCATCAGGCGCACGCATTCCTTGACCTGCTTGCCGGTCAGACCCAGCGAGAAGGCAACGCGGCGGCCGTGGAACGGCTGGTAGCCGGTCGCCGGATCGACGGAGAAGCTGAGGATTTTCTCAGGGGTCGACGCGGCGACCTCCTCGATGTCCATGCCGCCCTCGGTGGAGCACACGAACGAGATGCGCGACGTCTGGCGATCCACCAGCAGCGCGAGGTAAAGCTCAGTCTCGATGTCCGAACCGTCTTCGATGTAGATCCGGTTGACTTGTTTGCCTGCGGGGCCGGTCTGATGCGTGACGAGCGTGCGGCCCAGCATCTTCTTGGCTTCTTCGGCGGCTTCCTCGACGGATTTGGCAAGGCGGACACCGCCTTTTTCGCCAGCGTCGGCTTCCTTGAAGGAGCCCTTGCCGCGGCCACCGGCGTGGATTTGCGCCTTAACGACCCAAAGCGGGCCGTCCATTTCGCCGGCGGCGGTCTTGGCGTCTTCGGCCTTCAGGACGACACGGCCATCAGAGACCGGGGCGCCATAGTCGCGAAGCAGCGCCTTCGCCTGGTATTCATGGATGTTCACGAATTCTATCCCGTCTTGCTGCGATTTCTCGTTTCCATGACATAGGACGGGAGCTGTTCAAAACTGTAAATGCCTTGCAAGGCGGGTTTTAGCGCATTTTCTAAGTTTTGTGATCACACGCTTTTTGGCTGTGATCACATTCTGCGCTGCGGCGTCGCCATCCCCGCCGACTCGCCGGGCGGTGCACGTTTGTCGCAAGGTTTCGGCTGGCCCGGCCTACCGACGTTCCTTCTTACCTTCACCCATTTTTGCCCATGCGAGACGCAGGCGGCCCAGCGGACCAGTCTCGCGCACCCGCCGGACGCGCGCACGGGTCGGCGTGCCCAGTGTCGCGTCGGCCTCCAGCAGGTGTTGCAGATGCCGGTGCATCCGGCGTCCCATCAGCGCATCAAGGCTTTCGATAGCGCGCCGCTTATACTGGATGTGAAACCGAAGCCGATAATGATGGATGATCCGCGGCGCGGTGTGGCGTTGGGTCCATGTCTCGATCATGTCGAAATCGACGAGGTTGTATTCCGGCGGCAGGATCGTCAGCCGCAGGTCGCTATCATACAGAAGCTCCCTCAGAACCGGTTGGTCGGACCGCAGGTTCTCGTCGCGAATCGCCGCCTCGCAGGCCTCGATCATCTGCAGGACTTCGGGCCCTTTGCGGATACCGATCAGTCCGCCATTGATCTGCGGAAACGCGGCCGGGATCTCCTTGCGCCACGGGCGGCGACTCCAGTCGGTGTTGCGGCGTTGGTTGTGGCAGGCGGCGACGTCGAACCGGCGCAGCACCTCTAGAATGTCGGATGGATCGGCCACGATGAACATGTCCGCGTCCAGACACACGGTGCGGGCAAACCGCGACCGGCGCAGGGCCTCGAATTTCGGTCGAAACCAACTTTGCTCCAGCGGATGGACCTGATCGAACAGATCGTCGGGCACGTCCACATCGGTAAAAATGTCGATTAGCGCATCGGGGGCCACCGCCCGCAAGCTGCGCGCCGCACGCACCGCCAGATCGGCATATTCGCGCCCCGATACCCCAAAAACGAACCCGCCAAGGTCGTCTGCGATCTGGTCCGTGTTGCTGCTGTTATCGGGCATCTGCGTTCCATCACAAGAAAAAGGGCGCCCCGAAGGGCGCCCGATCAGTAGCAAGCGAGGCGGCTCTGCACCAGAGCGGCCCGGTCGCGCATCTTAGGCAAGGCTGCTATCGATGCCTTTGCAGGCTTCGACGAGGCCTTTCACCGCGTCGACAGACTTGTCGAACATTGCCTGCTCGTCCTTGCTCAGCTTGATGTCGACGATCCGCTCGATGCCGCCGGCACCGATCACGGTCGGCACGCCGACATACATGCCGTTCAGGCCAAGCGCGCCATCGACATAGGCCGCGCAGGGCAGCAGACGCTTCTGATCCTTGAGGTAGGCTTCGGCCATTTCGATCGCGGAGGTCGCGGGCGCATAGAAAGCAGAACCGGTTTTCAGCAGGCCGACGATTTCGGCGCCGCCGTCACGGGTGCGCTGCACGATCGCGTCCAGCTTGTCCTGCGTGGTCCAGCCCATGTCTACCAGATCGGGCAGGGGGATGCCGCCGACGGTGGAATAGCGGGTCAGCGGAACCATCGTGTCGCCGTGGCCACCCAGAACGAACGCGGTGACGTCTTTCATGGACACGTTGAATTCGAGGCTCAGGAAGTGACGGAACCGCGCGCTGTCCAGTACGCCGGCCATGCCCACGACTTTCTCATGCGGCAGGCCGGAGAATTCGCGCAGCGCCCACACCATTGCGTCGAGCGGGTTGGTGATGCAGATCACGAAAGCGTCGGGGGCGTGTTTGGCAATGCCTTCGCCCACGGATTTCATGACTTTCAGGTTGATGCCGAGCAGGTCGTCGCGGCTCATGCCGGGCTTGCGTGGCACGCCGGCGGTCACGATGCAGACATCTGCGCCTGCGATATCGGCATAGTCGGTGGTGCCGGTCATCGCAGCATCGAACCCTTCGGAGGGGCCGGATTCAGCGATATCGAGGGCCTTGCCCTGAGGAATGCCGTCGGTGATGTCGAACAACACGACATCGCCGAGTTCCTTCATCGCGGCGAGATGGGCGAGCGTGCCGCCAATCTGTCCCGATCCGATGAGCGCGATCTTGGGTCTGGCCATGAGAATAGGATCCCTGATTGATTAATCTCGGATCGGTGCGTAGCCACTTGGGCCTTTCTGTGCAAGGCCGCGACATGCCATCGCCTTCGATCGGGGGCCGGACCGAAGGCCGAAACCGGGTTTACGCGGCGGGTTCAGTTAGCGCTAAATGGCCAAGGTTAGCAGGGCGTCGCCGCACTATGGGCTGCCGCATGGGAAAGGCTGCCTGCGACAGCACGAAACACACCCGCCGCAGGGGGCGGGGCAGGGCGTGTCTATGAAATCGACATGCCTCGGGGCCGATTCTCAGGCGTCGCTATCCGCAACGATGCGGTGGTCGCGGACCTTCTCAAATGACTGTCCCGCCGCCAGCAGGCAGGTCGTTCCATCGGGCAGGGTTACCGTGATCGTCCAGCTGCCGCTTTCGTCATTGGCATAGGTTTCAACCAAGGCTTGGTCGGAGCCCAGCCCGACGCTTTGCCGGGTTTCGCCGTAGCCATTCGCCAACCGCGCCAGCACCGCATCACGGGCCGCGCAGTTCGCATTTGGTGCAAAGACGTTTTGGGCGTGGGTCATGTCGGCGCTGGCGAGCGCGACCAGCCCGGTCGCCGTGAATAGAAATTCTCTCATCCTGAATGCCTCTCTCTAATTGGCCGCGCATCGCCGAGTGGGACGGCACGCCGCACCCCCATCCTGCGCGGCAAGGCCTGAATAACTGGTAAACAAAAGGTGCGCATGAGCCTGAAGGTAAAATTATTGCTCAATTATAGCTTAAACCATTAAGTATATTGCGTGGGGAATTCGGACATGGTTTGTCCCTTGCGAGACTTTAAGGAGAGAATCATGTCCGCACGCCCCTACCGTTCGGTGCTTTACATTCCCGGCTCGAAGCCTCGCGCGCTGGACAAGGCGCGGAGCCTGACCGTCGATGCGATCATCTTCGATCTGGAAGATGCTGTCGCGGTGGAGGAGAAAGCCAATGCTCGGGCGCTGCTGGCCGAAACCCTCGCCACAGGCGGCTACGGGGCGCGGGCGCAGATTGTCCGGCTGAACGGCATGGACACCGAATGGGGCCGGGCGGATCTGGATGCGATCATGCCGGTCGGTCCACAGGCGGTGTTGCTGCCAAAGGTCGACGGCCCTGAGATGGTCGAGGCCGTGGCGCGGCAGTTGGATGCCAACCTCGCCACACAAGACACGCAAATCTGGGCGATGATGGAAACAGCCACGGGGATCCTCAACGCCGCCGCGATTGCCCGCGCGCCGCGGATGGCCGGGCTGGTTCTGGGCACCAATGATCTGGCCAAGGAACTGACCTGCCGCACCCGCGCGGACCGCGAACCTTTGTTGCTGTCGCTACAGATGTGCCTGCTTGCGGCGCGCGCGGCCGGGATCGCCTGCATCGACGGGGTCTATAATGCCTTCAAGGATGACGCGGGCCTGCGTGCCGAATGCGAGCAAGGCCGCGATATGGGGTTCGACGGGAAAACCTTGATCCACCCGGCGCAGCTGGACATCGCCAACACGGTCTTTGCCCCCTCCGAAGACGAAATCGCACTCGCCCGGCGGCAGATCGAAGCGTTCCGCGCCGCCGAAGCCGAAGGGCAGGGCGTCGCTGTCGTGGACGGACGGATTGTCGAGAACCTGCATGTGGTCACCGCAGAAGCGACGCTGGCCAAGGCCGATGCGATCGCCGCGCTGGGCTGAGCGCTTCAGGGTGGCGCGATTGCGGATACCGCAAGCGCGGTCCATATCTGCGCCATCCAACCAATCGGGAGACCACGATGAAACTCTATCGCTTCCTGTCCGAAGACGACACTTCGGCCTTCTGTCACAAGGTCAGCGCCGCGCTCAGCAAAGGGTGGGAGCTCTACGGTGATCCGACCTACGCCTTCGATGCCTCCAACGGCGTGATGCGCTGCGGGCAGGCCGTAGTGAAAGAGGTCGAGGGCACCTACAGCCCGGATATGAAGCTCGGCCAACAGTAAGTTCAACAAAACAGGGGCGCGGCATGGCAAAGACCAGCGCAGGGCGATTTTTCGAGGATTATCGGATCGGGCAGGTCATTGATCATGCCGTGCCGCGCACCCTGTCGGGGGGGGAGCGCGCCCTGTATCACGCGCTCTATCCTGCCCGGCATGCGTTGCAGTCCTCGGACGAATTTGCGCGCGCCTGCGGTCTGCCTGCCGCACCGCTCGACGATCTGATCGCGTTTCACACCGTGTTCGGTAAATCGGTGCCCGATATCTCGATCAATGCGGTGGCCAATCTTGGCTATGCCGAGGGCCGGTTCCTCCGTCCGGTCATGCCGGGCGACACGCTGCGCGCGACGTCCGAAGTGATCGGGCTGAAGCAGAATTCCAACGGGCGGTCGGGCGTGGTCTATGTCCACACGCGCGGCATGGACCAGCACGACCGCTGCGTTCTGGAATATTGCCGCTGGGTGATGGTGCGCAAAGGCAACCCGGACGCGCCTGCTCCCGCCACCGTCATTCCTGAACTGGCCGCTGCCGTTACGCCGGACGCGCTCGTCATCCCGGAAGGGCTCGATTTCAGCGACTATGACGTCACGCAGGCGGGCGAGCCGCATCGTTGGGGCGATTACAGCACCGGCGAGATCATCGACCATGTGGATGGTGTGACCGTCGAAGAGGCGGAGCATATGATGGCCACGCGGCTGTGGCAGAACACTTCAAAGGTGCATTTCGACGCCTCGCTGCGCCCGGACGGGCGGCGGCTTATCTACGGGGGGCACGTTATATCTCTGGCGCGTGCGCTGTCTTTCAACGGTCTGGCCAATGCGCAGATGATCGTGGCGATCAACGCTGGCGCACATGCCAATCCCTGTTTTGCGGGCGATACGGTGCATGCGTGGTCCGAGGTGCTGGACCGGGCCGACACGCCGGCGCCGGGCGTGGGCGCGCTGCGGCTGCGGCTGGCCGCGACCCGGGGCCATGCGCCGGCGGAATTGCGGGATGCCGATGGTAAATATTTGCCTGACGTGCTGCTCGATCTCGACTATTGGGCGCTGATCCCGACCTAACGGACCCATGTCCTCGATGCTTGCGCTAACAAGGGCCTGTTTGTGATCACGGCGAATTTCATGTGATCACAAAAGCCTGCCTTATGCATCTTTTCTGCCCTTTCGTCGCAGAAAAGGCACGGCTTGGCTCGTGACTTGGGCGCGAAAATCATTATTGATGCGGAAATCGCGGACGTCGCAGCCGCCACGCTCTGAAAGGATAGTCGCATGCCAGACGTGAACCGGGGCAACCGGCCTCTCTCTCCCTTCATGATTGGCCCGTATTACCGGCCGCAGCTTACCTCGATGACGTCGATCCTGACGCGGATCACGGGCAACGCCATGCTCGTCGCGGTGCTGCTGATCATCTGGTGGCTCGTCGCAGCCGCCACCGGCCCCGAGGCATTTGCCCGCGCCGACGGTTTTATCACCAGCTGGTTCGGTGATCTGGTCATGACCTTGTCTCTGCTGGGCCTGTGGTATCATTCGCTGGCCGGTGTACGGCACCTGATCTGGGACGCAGGCTACGGGCTTGATATCGCCACCGCCGAGAAGCTCGGCATCGCCGCGCTGGCCGGATCGGTCGTGCTGACGCTTATCACCATCATTTTCGTCTGAGGGGGCTGCCATGTCTTTCCTGACCGACCGCAAACGCGCAACCGGCCTCGGCTCCGCCAAAAGCGGCACCAAGCATTTCTGGCAGATGCAGATGTCGAGCTACGCGCTCGTCGTCATCGTGCCGTTGTTCGTCTTTACCTTCGGCCCGCTTCTGGGGGCCTCCTACGACGATGCCATCGCGCGGCTGTCGCAGCCGTTCCCGGCCGTGATCACGGGCCTGATGCTGGTCGTCGGCCTGCACCATTTCCGCAGCGGCTGTCAGGTCGCGATCGAGGATTACGTCGGCGGTCACGCCCGGCGCATCTCCATCATCGCGATGGCCTGTTTCGTCTACGCCGCCATGGCGACCGGGCTTTTCGCCCTCGTCAAGCTTGCGCTCTGAACGTCCGAGGATTTCTGAATGTCCGCATATGAACTGACCCATCACGAATACGACGTCATCGTCGTCGGCGCCGGCGGCTCCGGTCTGCGCGCCACGCTCGGCATGGCCGAGCAGGGGCTGCGCACCGCCTGCGTGACCAAGGTCTTCCCGACCCGTTCCCACACCGTCGCCGCACAGGGTGGCATTGCCGCGTCGCTGTCCAATATGGGCCCCGACAACTGGCAGTGGCACATGTATGACACGGTCAAGGGCTCTGACTGGCTCGGCGATACCGACGCGATGGAATACCTCGCGCGGGAAGCCCCGAAGGCCGTCTACGAGCTGGAGCATTACGGCGTGCCGTTTTCGCGCACCGAAGAAGGCAAGATCTACCAGCGGCCCTTTGGCGGTCACACGACCGAATTCGGCGAAGGCCCCCCGGTGCAGCGCACCTGCGCCGCCGCCGACCGGACCGGCCACGCGATCCTGCACACGCTTTACGGTCAGTCGCTGAAGCATAACGCCGAATTCTACATCGAATATTTCGCGATCGATCTGATCATGTCGGACGATGGCCAATGTCAGGGTGTGGTCTGCTGGAAGCTCGACGACGGCACCATCCATGTCTTCCACGCGAAGATGACCGTGCTGGCGACCGGCGGCTATGGGCGTGCCTATTTCTCGGCCACCTCCGCGCATACCTGCACCGGCGATGGCGGCGGCATGGTGGCCCGTGCGGGGCTGCCGCTTCAGGACATGGAATTCGTGCAGTTCCACCCGACCGGCATCTACGGCTCGGGTTGCCTCATCACCGAGGGCGCACGCGGCGAGGGCGGCTATCTGACCAACTCCGAGGGCGAGCGCTTCATGGAGCGCTACGCGCCGACCTACAAAGACCTCGCCTCCCGCGATGTGGTCAGCCGCTGCATGACGATGGAAATTCGCGAGGGCCGGGGTGTGGGTGCCGAGGGCGATCACATTCACCTGCACCTTAACCACCTGCCGCCCGAGACGCTGGCCGAGCGTCTGCCCGGCATCTCCGAATCCGCGCGCATCTTTGCCGGGGTCGATCTGACCAAGGAGCCGATCCCGGTTCTGCCGACCGTGCATTACAACATGGGCGGTATCCCGACGAACTATTGGGGTGAGGTGCTGAACCCGACTGCCGAGAACCCCGATGCGATCTCGCCGGGTCTGATGGCTGTGGGCGAGGCAGGCTGTGCCTCGGTCCACGGGGCAAACCGCCTTGGCTCCAACTCGCTCATCGACCTTGTGGTCTTTGGCCGGGCCGCTGCGATCCGCGCCGCCAAGGTCGTCGATCCCTCGACCGCCGTGCCGCGCGGCAATGAGGCGTCGATCCAGAAGGCGCTCGACCGGTTCGACCATTTCCGCAACGCCTCGGGCGGCACTTCCACCGCCGAACTGCGGCTGGAAATGCAGAAAACCATGCAGCAGGACGCCGCCGTCTTCCGCACCGACAAGACGCTGGCAGAAGGCGTCGAGAAGATGACCGCCGTCGCCGGTAAAATCGACGACATCAAGGTCAGCGACCGCAGCCTTGTTTGGAACTCCGACCTGATGGAGACGCTGGAGCTCACCAACCTGATGCCCAACGCGCTGGCCACAATCGTCGGGGCCGAGGCCCGCAAGGAAAGCCGCGGCGCGCATGCGCATGAGGACTATCCTGATCGCGATGATGAGACCTGGCGCAAACATTCCATCGCCCGCGTCGATGGCGCGCAGGTGGAGCTGAGCTATCGCGCCGTGCATCTCGATCCGCTGACCACACAGGACGAAGGCGGCATCGACCTGAAGAAGATCGCGCCGAAAGCGCGGGTCTACTGATGCGCGCCCGCGCGCTTCTGATCTCGGCCCTGGCGGTGAGCACCACGCTCGCCGCCTGCGGTCCGGTCTCGCCACGCCGTGCGGCCGAGCAATGCGAAGAACGCGCCCGCGCGGCCCAAGGTGTGCAAGGTCGGGTTGGCGTCGGGATCGGCAGCCGTGGCGTATCGAGCGATCTGGAGCTGTCGGTCACGTCCGACGCCCTGCGCGGTCGCGACCCCTACGTGGTCTACGATCAGTGCGTCCGCGCCAAAACGGGCCAAGGCCCGATCCGTCCCCTCGCGCTATAAGCGCGTCGGGTGATGGGCAGCGCGCCTGAGCGCGCCATTCTACCTGAAATCAATGTCGCGGCGGGCCCGCAAGTTCTGCAAATCCGTGCGATAGCGCTGCTGCAGGCTCTCCTTCTGCGCATCAGTCAGCGGATCGAACCGGGTGCCGTCGGCATATTGCGCGGTGAACGCGGCGGGGTCGTCCGGGCGCCGTCCTAGAGCGATTGCCGCCTCGATAGCCTCGTTCGTGGGGGATCGGTGCAGGTGACGGCGGACGGGTGCGTGCGTCCCGTCGGGAAGGGGGCCGCCAAGCAAATCCGCCAACCGCGCTTCGGGGGTGCTGTCTTCGAAATTGCGCAGCACAAGCCGCGCCTCGGGGATCAGGTTGCGTATCAGATCGATCAGATGCGGCCAATCCATACGGACCTGTGACAGGCGCGGCCCGATTACCTCGAACGGGGCGACATTGCCTGCGTTGACAGCCCGCATGGCAAAGACCGACGTGAGGAAGCTGTCATAGCTGCGCAGCGTCACATGCACTTCGGCCACCGGGGTGTCGAGCACCTGCCGGATGGCGCGCAGATGGCGTCCCGCTTCGGGGTAGAAACCTTGCCCGCGCCTGCCGAATGCGGCGCCCAGCATCATTTCTTCGCTCAACACGATCCGCCGGGGCGCGGTGCCGGGGGCTGAAGCTTGCGCGACCAGCGTCGTCAGCCTCGCTTGCAGATCCCGGCGGAGGGACCGGCGGCGCAGGATGCTGCGCCATTTCCGGTGGCGGGGTTCGAGAGCACGGCTGGCCCGCACGATCGCACGCAGGTTTTCTTGGTCAGGCGTAAACCGGTCCGGCGTCAGCAGGACGATGCCATGCGCAGCCATCTGCGGGGCCAAGGCTTCGGCCATATCCTGCAGGGTTGTCGTCGCGGTGCGGTGCAGGCCAAGGTGTAGGACATGTTGTGTCAAACGGCGTCCTCCGCGCGCAGGCCCATGAACGTTTCGATCCGCCTGAACAGCGCGCGGTAGTCCAGTTCGGCCACGGCATGGGCGCGCGCATTCCGCGCGATGCTGGCACGCTGGTCGGGGGCGGCCGCTAGCGCCGCTAAAGCCCCCGCCAAACCGTCGACATCGCCGGGCTCAACCACGCGCCCGGTGATGCCATCAACGACATGTTCCGGCACGCCGGAATGGCGGGTGGTGACGATGGGCACGCCGCAGGCCATAGCCTCTTGGATCACGGTCGGCATCCCTTCGGTATCTCCATCGGGCGGGGTTTCGAAATTTTGTAGATAGATCATCGCGCTGCGCATGCGCTCGCGCACCGCCGCATGGTCCAGCCGACCCAGAAAACGGATGCGCTGTTCCATCCCGAGGGAGCTTACCAACGCACGGGCGCTTTTCTCTAATGGCCCCTCGCCGGCGATCTCCAGCGTCAGATCATGTGCCTCGGCGACTTCGGCAAAGGCGCGGATCATCGGCAAAGGTTGTTTCTTCGGCACCAGTCGCCCGACATTGAAGCACAGCCCGCGCGTGGGGGTGCCCGGCGTAAACAGGGTGGTATCGACTCCGCTGGGCGCGACCAAGGTCCGCGGATGGTGCAGCCCAACCGAGGCGAGGTTGCGCCGCAGGAAATCGGACACGGTGATAATCCCGTCGAGGTCGCCGAAACATTGGGTCAGCGTCGTAACATAGGCCGGATCGCGCAGCTGGGCGGACGCATCATTGCCGCGGAAGGTGCAATATGCGGGGATCGTCAGATGCGGCAGCAGGTCGGCAAATTCGGTCGCGACATATCCGAATTCAAACACGACATGCGTCGTGCCCTGTCGGGCGAGGAAATCCAGCACATGCTGGCGCCGCTGCGCCTGTCGGCTTGTCAGGATGCGTTCCCACCGCCGCACCTTCCGGGTGGAGAATTCTGGCTTTTCCAGACAGCTGCCATCCCCTGTCCCGGTAAGGGAAACGACCGAAACGTTGCCGCCGTTCAGGTGCTGAATACGGCGGCGGACGAAGGTTTCGGAAAACTTATGCGGGTCGCGCGTGAAGATCGTCAGATGAGGGGCGGGGGCAGCTGGGTCAAACTTTGGTCCGGTGCTGGGTAGGGGCTCATTGATCTGACGCACACGCTGTTCCTTGTATTGGCGGACATCAATACCATCTCGGCAGAAGCCTGCAAATGTCCGACCGCGCCTTCCCTGTGATCACAAAAGGAAAAACTGTCGCGGAAGGGGGGCGCGAAACTTGGCTGCCGGGGGTTTCTGGGTTAAGACCATGCCAAACGCATGGAACCGAGGATCATCATGGTTCAGTTGACGCTGCCGAAGAACAGCCGCATCCGCACTGGTAAGACCTGGCCGAAGCCCGAGGGCGCGACCAATTTGCGGAAGTTCCAGATTTACCGTTGGTCGCCCGATGATGGCGAAAACCCGCGTGTCGACACCTATTTCGTCGATGTCGACACTTGCGGTCCTATGGTTCTGGACGCGCTCATCAAGATCAAGAACGAGATCGACCCCACGTTGACCTTCCGCCGGTCCTGCCGTGAAGGGATTTGCGGCTCATGCGCGATGAATATCGACGGGATCAACACGCTTGCCTGCACTTGGGGTCTGGAAGACATCAAGGGCGATGTGAAGATCTACCCGCTGCCGCATATGCCGGTCATCCGCGACCTGATCCCGGACCTGACCCATTTCTATGCCCAGCATGCAAGCATCATGCCGTGGCTGGAGACGAAATCGAACACGCCCGCGACGGAGTGGAAGCAGACGATCGAGGATCGCAAGAAACTCGACGGCCTTTATGAATGCATCATGTGCGCGTCTTGTTCGACGGCCTGTCCCTCCTACTGGTGGAATGGCGACAAATATCTTGGGCCGGCCGCGCTTCTGCATGCCTATCGCTGGATTGCTGACAGCCGGGACGAAGCGACGGGCGAGCGGCTGGACGATCTGGAAGATCCGTTCAAGCTTTACCGCTGCCACACGATCATGAACTGTGCCAAGACCTGCCCCAAGGGTCTGAACCCGGCAAAGGCGATTTCGTCGATCAAGGACATGATGGTTGAACGCGCGGTCTGACCGGACCGGTGCCGTGAGATCGGAAAGCGCGCCCCGGCTGTTGGCCGGCGGCGCGCTTTTCTTTTGGGGGAAGGGGGTTTTGTCAGCGGTTCCCCCGACCCGAGTGTATCCGCCTGCAGATGTGCAAAACGCGGGCGAGCGCCTGCCCCGGCCCAGCGGGCTGGCGCTTTGTCAGCCCTCGCTCACCTCAGGGCGGAGAGGGGCGTGGCTGGGACAAAGCACACCCGCTCGACTGTAGGAGCGCCATCCCCCGGGCAGGCTACCGTTGCGCTGGGAGTGGCAGCGGTTGACGGGCAGCGGTCGGTGAGCCCTCCGCCCGTCAGCACCGGAAGGTCATGCGGCGAGCCTTCACCCCCTCAGCAATACCGCTCGACCCCGACAAGCTGCTGGTAGGAGTAGCGGTCGCCATGCGCGAAGCCCGGCGGCAGCAGGCGGTCGATCTCGGCGCGGTCCTCATCGGTAAAGCGGATCTTGGTCGCACCCAGCCATTCCTCCAGATGCGCGCGGCTGCGGGTGCCGGGGATCGGGATCGCGTTCGGGCTCCGCTCGAGGATCCAGGCCAGCGCGGCGGCGGAGACGGTCCAGCCGCGCCCCTGCACATAGGTTCGGAAGGCGGCGATGGCGCGCTGGTTGTGGCTCAGGTTCGGCTCGGTGAAGCGCGGATTGGCGCGGCGGAAATCGCCCTCACGGAAGCCTGATGCATCGAGCGGGCGTTCCCCTAGCATGCCGCGGGCAAGCGGCGAGAAGGGCACAAAGGCCACGCCCAGTTCCTCGCAGGCGCGGATCAGGCCCAGCTCCGGTTGCCGCGACCAGAGCGAATATTCGTTCTGCACCGCACGCACAGGCACCACCTCATGCGCTTGCCGCAGCGTGGCAGGGGAAATCTCTGACAGGCCCCAGCCGCCGATCAGACCTTCTTCGATGAGCTTGCCCATCGTTTCGGCGACCTGCTCGACCGGCACCTCGGGGTCGCGGCGGTGGATATAGTAAAGCTCCACCCGGTCGCGGCCCAGACGGCTGAGCGAGCCGTCCAACTCGCTGCGGATGTAGTCTTCGGTGTTGTCGAAGCGGCGCGGCGGGCCGGGGATGATACCGACCTTGGTCGCCAGCGTGATCTGCGCATCGCTGCCTTTTAAAAAGCGGCCGATGACCTGCTCCGACACGCCCATGCCGTAGACGTTCGACGTGTCCCAGAAATCGATCCCGTGTTCGACAGCCGCCGCAAGGCAATCCTGTGACGTGGCCTCATCGGTCGGGCCGAAGAAGCCTGCAAAGCTCATGCAGCCCAGCCCGATGGCGGAGACCTGCGGGCCGTCAGTGCCCAATTGGCGTTTCATCATGCTCATGCGAAGGCGGCCTCCAAGGCGATTTCGACCATGTCGCCGAAACTGGTTTCGCGCTGGTCGGAGGGCAGGGCCTCCCCGGTCAGCAGATGGTCGGACACGGTCAGCACAGCGAGCGCGCGGCGCCCGTGCCGGGCCGCGACGGTGTAAAGCTCGGCGGCTTCCATTTCGACGCCCAGAATGCCGTGGCGGGTCATCTGTTCGGTCAGATCGGGACGTTCGTCATAGAAGACATCGGCGGAATAGATCCCGCCCACATGGGTGCGGGTGTCACGGCCTTCGGCGGCGTGAAACGCGGCGTGCAGCAGCGGCCAGTCGGCGCAGGGCGCGTAATTGATCTCGCGCATGATCCCGCGCGACGGCGTCGATAGCGTGGTGGCGGTCGCGGCAAGGATCACGTCGCGCAGTTGCACCGATTGCTGCATCGCCCCGCAGGAGCCGATGCGGATCAGGGTCTGCGCGCCGAAGGTGCTGATCAACTCATTGGCGTAAATCGACAGCGAGGGCATGCCCATGCCGGAGCCCTGAATGGTGACGCGATGGCCTTTCCATGTGCCGGTATAGCCCAACATGCCGCGCACTTCGTTGACGAGCGTCGCGTCCTTTAGAAAGGTTTGTGCAGCCCATCGCGCGCGATAGGGATCGCCGGGCATCAGAACGGTTTCGGCGATGTCGCCGGGATCGGCGCCGATATGAATGGTCATGGTCGGGTTCCTCGTGTCGTGCTGGGGCGGACCCTAGGCCGGTTGGCAGGGTAGGGGAAGTCATCCGCCCGAAGACCGTGTCAGATCAAACGCTGTCGGCGTAGCGGGTCAGCGCGTCCTGAAACACGCGGGGATCGACGTTGCCGCCGGAGGCCACCGCGATCACGGCGTCGCCCTCGCTTTCGCCCGGATGATAGAGCGCCGCCGCCAGCGCCGCCGCACCGCCCGGCTCCAACACGAGTTTCAGCCGGAGAAAGGCCGCGGCCATCGCTTGCAGGCATTCCTCGTCGGTGACAACCAGACCCGGCCCAGAGAGCCGCTGCATGATTGGAAAGGTTAGCTTCCCCGGCGCAGGTGTCATGATCGCATCGCAGAGGGAGCCCCCCTCCGCCGCGTTACGCTCGATTTGGCCGGTCTCAAGGCTGCGCCGCACATCGTCGAAGCGCTCAGGCTCGGCGGGACGGGCGCGCAGTCCCGGCGCCTCGGCTTCCAGCGCCAATGCGATCCCTGCGGTCAGCCCGCCGCCGCCACAGCAGACGATGACATCAGCCTGATCCACCCCGGCCTCGGCAGCCTGTTCGGCGATCTCCAGCCCGGTGGTGCCTTGCCCGGCGATGACACGGGCATCGTCGAACGGCTTGATCAGTTCCAGCCCACGTTCCCGTGCGAGCCGGTCACCGATCTCGTCACGGTCCTCCTTGCCGCGGGCATAGAGCACCACCTCGGCCCCCAGCGCATGGGTGTTGCGGATTTTAAGCTGCGGCGCGTCGGACGGCATGATGATGACGGCGGGCAGCCCCCGCATCTTGGCGGCCATCGCCACGCCTTGCGCGTGGTTGCCGGAGGAAAACGCGATGACCCCGGCGCAGTCGGAGGGCAGTTGCGATACCGCTGACCAGCCGCCGCGGAACTTGAACGATCCGGTGACTTGCAGCGGTTCGGCCTTCACCAGCACGCGTCGCCCGGAGATCTCATCCAGAAACGGCGATGACAGCATCGGTGTGCGGCGGGCATGCCCGTCAAGCCGCCTCGCAGCGGCGCGAATATCGTCGATCGTGACGGCTTCCGTCACCTTGTCCTTAGCCATCACAGGCCTCCAGCCATGTCTG
Source organism: Pacificitalea manganoxidans (assembly GCF_002504165.1). Lineage (GTDB taxonomy): Bacteria > Pseudomonadota > Alphaproteobacteria > Rhodobacterales > Rhodobacteraceae > Pacificitalea > Pacificitalea manganoxidans. Next base: position 2,865,084 of record NZ_CP021404.1, on the reverse strand, counting down.
AATTGCAACGAGCGCTTCCGGCTCGTCGAGAAAGGGCACATGCCCCCGGTCGGGCACGCGGGCCACGATCATGTCGGGACGGCGAGCTTGCATCTTTTGCAATGTCGCCTCGCTCAACAGTTCGGAATTGACCCCGCGCAAGGTGCAAAGCGGCAGGTCCGCTGCCGCATCGAATTGCGCCCATGCCTCTGGCAGGTCTCCCGAAAAGGCGGCGGTGAAACTGTCACGCAGGGCCGGATCGTAATCGATCTGCAAGCCGTCGTCGGTGCGCAGATATTGCGCGCGCGCCTGTTGCAGCCAGCGCTCGGGCGGCACATTGGCAAAGCCGGTCATGACCTGCGCCAGCTGCGCGGCAAGCTCTTCATGCGTGCGGGCGGCGGGATTGCGCCCGATATAGCCGCTGATCCGCTCCAGTCCCGCCCGTTCGATCCGGGGACCGACATCGTTGAGGCACAGCCCCGCCAGCCGATCCCCTGCCACAGCCGCCAGCCCCATGCCGATCAGCCCCCCGCGCGAGGTGCCCAGCAGCGCGACACGGTCGAGGCCCAGATGATCCAGCAGGTCCAGCACATCGCGGGCCTCTTGCGGGACGGTGTAGGTGGCGGCACCCGTATAGTCGGACCGCCCCCGTCCGCGGTAATCCATGCGGATCACCCGCCGCGCGCCAAGATGCGGCAGAAGCGGTTCGAAATCTCGGGCGTTGCGGGTCAACCCTGCTAGACACAGAAGCGGCACCCCGGACCCGGCAGGCCCGGTGCCGGTATCATCAAAGGCCAGACTTGCGCCGTCGGAGGCGGTAAATCGGCTCATCGGGGCACTGGCGTTTGCGCCGGCTGCGGTGCGGCGGCGGGACAAAAGGGGATAAGGTCGGGCATGGCAATTCCGGCTGCGGTTGCGCGTCGCCGCAACGTGGCATGGTCGGGCCCTGAGGGAAAGACTCGCCGTGCACGGCAGGAACTTAGCCCAGCAGATCGAGGATCAGCCACGCCCCGCCCGACAGATAGCACAACAGCGCCGCGAGATAGGCCACCTGCGCCAAGGCCACGGTGCCCAGACGCATCGGCGCGGTGGCGCTTTCGACGGGCGGCCCCTGAAGCACGGCGCCAAATATTCCGAAAGCGGCCAGCACGGCCAGCGTGGTGGAGCCCAGATGCACCGCCATTAGTCCCAGCACCGCCGCAAGCGCTAGCGCGGCGAGGCGGCTCAGTTCGGGCGCAATGGCCCGTGCCATCAGCGCGATGCAGCGCCCGCCATCAAGTGGGTAGAACGGCAGCAGGAAAAACGCGTTGAACGTCCCCGTGACCCCGGCAAAGGTCCATAGCGTCGCGGCGGCAGGAGGGTGCGCCTGCCACAGCAACTCCGCCGCGCCATAGGCCACCAGCATCGGCGCCAGCCCCAAAGCAGGCCCGCAGAAGATGACGAAGAACGCCCGCGTGTCGCTGCGCCGCCGGGCGAGAGGAATGCCGGGCGGGTTCAGCCGGTCGGCGCGTGCCAACATCAGATCGGCCACCCGTGCACCCGCGATATGACCCAGCTCGTGCAGCGCCATCGCGACCAGCATCGACACACCGATGCCCACGCCGAACACCCCCCCGGTCACCAGCGTCGCGGCCCCGGCTAGCACCAGCGAGGGCAGATGCGGCGTGCTGCGCGTTCCATAGCCTTCGTCGTCGTGCGAATGACCCGTGCCTTGCAACGCATGGGCGGGCAGGCGGCTGAACCCGCCGCGAAGCGCGAACAGCATGAGAGAAGCAAGGGCAAGGGCGATGACGAAAAGCAATGGTTCGGGTCCGGCAGTGTCAGGGCTTCTTTGTCGCTAGGGGGCGAGTGCGGCAACCATGCGACGGTTCTGGGGCGGTCTGGGGCCGTTTTTTGCGGTTTGGGACCAGCGGTCGATCCGTGATGAGGCCTCTGCGGCGCCTTTCGGCTAGATCGCAGGGTCTGTGCGGGGCCCCTCCCGGCTGCTCACATCCGCGTTGCTGATCTTGTCAGGGCGCGGCGCCCCTGTAGGTTGTCCGCAGTGCTGAGGTGCGGTTTGCGCCCCGGCTGCCCAAATCCCGGAGGATACACCCCCTCATGCGCCCATTTCTGCGCCCCATTCTGCGTCGCGGCCCGGTTCGTGGTCTGCGCGCCAGCGGATCAATGATCTTGGCCGCCACCGCCGCCGCCACACTTACGCTCACCCCCGCGCGGGGCTCTGCCGAGGAGGTGAGCACCTTCCGGTTGGACAACGGCATGGAGGCCGTGGTGATTGAGGATCATCGCGCTCCTGTCGTCGTGCATATGGTCTGGTATCGCACCGGCGCGGCGGACGAGCCTGCGGGCAAATCCGGCATCGCGCATTTCCTTGAGCACCTGCTGTTCAAAGGCACCGATGATCTGGCGCCGGGGGAGTTTTCGGAAACGGTCGAATTGAACGGCGGCTCTGACAACGCGTTCACCAGCTACGATCATACGGCGTATTTTCAGCGTGTGGCCTCGGACCGGCTGGAATTGATGATGCGGATGGAAAGCGACCGCATGACCGATCTGATGCTCGATGCCGATGACGTGCTGACCGAGCGCGATGTGATTTTGGAGGAGCGCAACCAGCGGGTCGAAAACTCCGCAGGCGCGCTTTTTGGTGAACAGCGGGCCGCGGCGCAATATATGAACCACCCCTACGGCACGCCGATCATCGGCTGGCGCCATGAGATGGCGCAGCTGGATTTGGAGGACGCGCTAAGCTTCTACGACCGGTTCTATGCACCCGACAACGCGATCCTCGTGGTGGCGGGCGACGTCGACCCCGCCGAGGTGGAGCGGCTGGCTGAGCAGTATTACGGCGTGCGCGAGCCTTCGGGTGTTGGCGCCACCGCGCGGGTCCGCCCGCAGGAGCCGCCGCAGCTGGCCGAGCGGCGCGTGATGTTCGAGGATGCCCGGATTTCGCAGCCCTATGTCATGCGCACCTATATCGCCCCCGAGCGTGACAGCGGCACGCAGGAAAAAGCCGCGGCACTGGCGTTTCTCGCCGATCTGCTTGGCGGGAATTCCGCGACCTCGCTGATGGGGCAGGTGCTGGAATTCGAGGAGGGAAGCGCGGTCTATACCGGCGCGTTCTACAACGGCACATCCTATGATGACACGACCTTTGGGTTGATCGTCATGCCGGTGCCGGGACGCACGCTCCCCCAAGCCGAAGCGGACATGGATCGGATGATCGCCCGGTTCATGGAAGAAGGCGTGGATATGGAGCGGTTCGAGCGGATCAAGATGCAGATCCGTGCGGGCGAAATTTATGAAAAAGACAGCCTGCAAGGGCTGGCCCGCCAATATGGCGCGGCGCTGACCTCGGGCCTGACGGTGGAGGATGTGCAGGCTTGGCCGGATGTGTTGCAGGCCGTGACCCCCGACGACGTCATGCAGGCGGCGGCAGAGCTTTTTGACAAACGCCGCTCGGTGACAGGTTACGCGATGGGCGTAGGAGAAAATTCCGGCCTTGGCGCGCCGTCGCAGGATGCAGCGGCGGAGGATGCAACCGATGTGCCCGAAGGCACGGCACCAGCCCCCGCGACATCCCCCGAATCTGCGCCAGCACCCGCGCCCGCCCCAGAACCCGCTCCGGCACCACAGCCGATCCCCGAGGCCGGCGCGCTTCCGGGCGCTGAGGAGATGACCCAATGATCCGCTTTTCCTTGAATTCGTTCGCCACTGCTACGGCGACCCTTGCGACCTGTCTGACGCTGATCGTGCCCGCAGCATCTGCCGGTATCGAAAACGTCGAGGAGGTGACCTCGGACGGGGGCATCACCGCATGGCTGGTGACCGAACCCTCCATTCCGTTCACGGCGTTGGAGATCCGGTTTCGCGGCGGCACAAGTCTGGACCCGGAGGGCAAACCCGGCGCGATCAATCTGATGACCGCATTGCTGGAGGAAGGCGCGGGCGAGCGCAGCGCGCAGGAGTTCGCCGCCGCGCGAGAAGGGCTCGCCGCCTCCTACGCGTTTGACGTCGGGCGCGACACGCTGTCCGTATCGGCGCGCTTTTTGACCGAGAACCGGGATGAGGCGGTGGATCTGCTCCGCAGTGCGCTTATCGAGCCGCGTTTCGATCAGGAGGCGCTCGACCGGGTCCGCGGGCAGGTTTTGTCGATCATTGCCTCCAACGCGACCGATCCGGGCGAAATCAATTCCCGCGCATTCAACGAGGCCGCCTTTCCCGATCACCCCTATGCACTGCCGGTCGATGGCACCGTGGAAAGCGTCACGGCCCTGACCCGCGACGATATGCTGGCGGTGAAGGATCGCATCATGGCGCGCGACCGGATTGATGTGTCCGCGGTGGGGGATATTACCGCGGCGGAACTGGGCCCGCTGCTGGATCGGCTGCTGGGCGACCTGCCTGAAACGGGCGCGCCGCTGCCCGAGCATGTGGATTACGCGCTGCCCGGCGGGGTGGATGTGGTGGAATTCGACACACCGCAATCCGTCGTCAGCTTTGCCCAGCCCGGCATCACCCGCGACGATCCGGATTTCATCCCCGCCTATATCATGATGGAGATCTTTTCCGGCGGAGGCTTTTCCTCCCGGTTGATGGAAGAGGTGCGCGAGAAACGGGGCCTAACCTACGGCATCGGTGCCTCGCTCTACCCGATGGACAATGCCGAGTTGATTATCGGGTCGGTCAGTTCCGCCAACGACAAGGTCGCCGAGACGATCGAGGTCATCAAAACCGAATGGGCCAAGCTGGCCGAGGACGGCATCACGCAGGAGGAACTTGACCGCGCCAAGACCTACCTCACCGGGGCCTATCCGCTGCGGTTTGATGGCAATGGTCGCATCGCCAACATCCTTGTCGGTATGCAGATGACGGATTTGCCAATCGACTATCCCGAAACCCGGAACGAACTGGTCGATGCCGTGACGCTGGAGGATATCAACCGCGTGGTCGACCGGATCATCGAGCCGGAGCGGCTGCACTTCGTCGTCGTCGGCAAGCCTGCCGGGCTGGAGTAACGAAGCTGGCCATCCGTTGATCTGACCACGTCCGCCCGCGAAAAGGCCCAAAAGGCACGCGGGCGGATTGCGTGACGTTTATCCCTGCTTCTGCCGGGCAAAGCAGAAGTTCGGCGGGACGGGGTAGTCATCAAGTGACGCCACCGCGCCGCAGGTCACGCAGCGGCGGGTGCCGCGGTTGCGGTCTTCGCGCCAATTGCAGCGACGGGTGGCGCCGTTGCCGCTGCGACGCCAGACAATATACATGCAAATCGGCAGGACGATCATGCCGATAAGGGCAAAGACCATGATGGAGGCTCCGGGGTTGCGGCGGTTGACCCGACCGACCATAGCCCGCCCGCGCCGTCAAGCGAGGCGCGAAGGGCGCCGCAGTTCCGAAATCCCGGTTCAGAATCACCCCGGCCCGTGCTAGCCATTGTGGTATGGCTCACATCGACCCCAACATACGCTCCAAACCCGCGCCGCGCGCCCCGATCCGGCAGCTCGACGATACCGTGATCAACCGCATTGCTGCGGGCGAGGTCGTGGAGCGTCCGGCCTCGGCGGTGAAGGAATTGGTCGAGAACGCGCTCGACGCGGGTGCGACCCGGATCGAGATCGCCATCGCCGATGGGGGCAAGACGCTGATCCGTGTCACCGATGACGGTTGCGGCATCGACGGGGCGGACCTGCCACTGGCCCTGAGCCGCCACGCCACGTCCAAACTGAACGACGCTGATCTGCTCGATATTCGATCCTTTGGGTTCCGGGGGGAGGCGCTCCCATCGCTCGGCGCTGTTGGGCGGCTCTCCATCACATCGCGCATCGCGGGGGGCGAGGCCTCGGTGATCGTGTGCGATGGCGGGCGGCTGAGCGCGGTCCGACCCGCAGCGCTGGCCTGCGGCACCGTGGTGGAGTTGCGGGATCTGTTCCACGCCACGCCAGCGCGGCTGAAGTTTCTCCGCTCGGATCGTGCGGAATCGCAGGCGATCGGCGATGTCGTCAAACGGCTGGCAATGGCGGAACCATTTGTCGGCTTTACCCTGCGCGATATGTCCGGCGGGGGCGAAGGGCGGGTGACCTTCCGCGCCGATCCCGAAACCGGAGACCTTTTTGGCGCGCTGCATGGTCGACTGGCACGGGTGCTTGGTTCGGATTTCGCCGAAAACGCCCTCCGGATCGAAGCGGCGCGCGAGGGGCTGTCCCTGACCGGCTATGCCGCGCTGCCGACCTATTCGCGCGGCTCGGCGGTGGCGCAGTTCCTCTTCGTCAATGGCCGCCCCGTGCGGGATAAGCTGCTGATCGGCGCGCTGCGCGGGGCTTATGCCGATTTTCTCAGCCGTGATCGGCATCCGGCGGCGGTTCTGAACCTCGACTGTGATCCGCAGCGGGTGGATGTGAACGTGCATCCGGCCAAGGCCGAGGTTCGTTTCCGCGAACCGGGCGTGGCGCGCGGGTTGATCGTGTCGGCCTTGCGCCATGCCTTGGCGGAGGCCGGACATCGGGCCTCAACCACCGTCGCCGGGGCAACGCTGGGTGCGTTCCGTCCCGAGGGACAGGATCATGCGCCCGGTGGCCCGGCGCGCGTCTATCAGATGGATCGCCCCTCGCTGGCCGGGCGCGCGGCAGCCTATGCAATGCAGGCACCGCAGCCCGATGCACCGCTGGCCGAGCCATGGGGCTTTGCCGAAACGCAGGCGCCATCCGCGCGGGTCGAGCCGGTTGCAGAAGCCCCGCAACTAGAGGCGCTGCCGCTTGGCGCTGCTCGTGCGCAGGTGCATGAGAATTATATCATCGCCCAGACCGAGCGGGGCATGGTCATCGTCGATCAGCACGCCGCCCATGAACGTCTGGTCTATGAGAAGCTCAAACGCCAGATGGCCGATACCGGGGTGGCGGCACAGGCGCTGCTGATCCCGGAGATCGTCGAACTGTCGGAGGGCGACTGCGCCCGCCTGCTGGAAATCGCAGACGAGTTGGCGACCCTTGGGCTGGGCATCGAGCCGTTCGGCGGTTGCGCCGTGGCGGTGCGCGAGACTCCCGCCATTCTGGGAGAGGTCAACGCCCATGCCATGCTGCGGGATATCCTCGATGAACTTGACGACTTGGGCGACACGCGTCTGGTGCGCGAGCGGATCGAGGCGATCCTGAGCCGCGTCGCCTGTCACGGATCCATCCGGTCAGGACGCCGGATGCGCGGGGAGGAAATGAACGCCCTGCTGCGCGAGATGGAAGCCACGCCCCATTCCGGTCAGTGCAACCACGGTCGCCCGACCTATGTCGAACTGCGGCTGACGGATATCGAGCGACTTTTCGGCAGAACCTGACCTATCGCGATAGGCGCGCCGTGTTTTTCCACGTGAAACGCTGTCATCGCGGCGAAGGCTTCCTAGATTGAGGGGAGAACGACGCAAGCAAGGAGCCGGATCGTGCGCGATTGGAAGGGAAAACGCTATTGGTTGGTAGGCGCAAGCGAGGGGCTTGGCCGGGCGCTGGCCTATCAGCTATCGCGCTGCGGGGCCGAGGTTATCGTCTCTGCCCGGAGCGAGGAGCGGCTGCGCGACCTTGCCGATGATCTTCCGGGGCGGGCCAGCGCGATCCCTGTCGACATTACCGATGCCGACAGCGTCGCCGCTGCGGTGGACCGGGCCGGACCTGTCGACGGGCTCGTCACGCTTGCGGGCACCTATTGGCCGATGAAGACGACGGAATGGAATGCGGAGCGTCTGCAAACCATGTGCGATGTCAATTTCACCGGCACCATCCGGATGCTGGGCGCGGTTGTGCCGGGCATGATCGAACGCGGACAGGGCCATGTGGTCGTCACCGGCTCTCTCACCGCGTTGAAGGGTCTGCCGGGCGCGCTGGGCTATGGCGCGACCAAGGCCGGGCTGGTGTCTTTTGCCGAAACCATGCGCGCTGACCTGCAAGATACCGGTGTCACGGTTCAGGTGGTCAATCCGGGCTTCATCAAGACCCGTCTGACTGACAAGAACGACTTCAAAATGCCTATGCTGATGGAGCCGGAAAAAGCGGCGACCGAGATCTTCGAACACATGAATGGCGACGATTTCCGCAAGGACTTCCCCGGTCGGCTTGCCGCCATGCTGAAGGGCGGACGCGCGCTGCCGGATTGGCTGTTCTACAAGCTGGTCGGCTGATCCCGTATCCGGCAGGCCGTTTTTGTGGCACAGTGGGCAAGACTGCGGAGCGGGAGACACGCGATGCTTGAAATCAGTTCCGGCAAGGTGGTGCGGGTCATCGCGCTTGCCCGCGAGTTCGGCTCCGACAACAGGCAGCTGCGCAACTACGTCTCCAGCCTGAACGAAGACGAGCAAATCAGCCTCGTCGCGCTGACATGGATCGGGCGCGAAAGTTTCGAGGCGGATGAAGCCGCGGACGCGATGCACACGGCGCGGCAGGAAATGACGTTGCCGACCGATGGTTATCTCGCGCGGATACCGAACCTAGCCGACTATCTCGAAGACGGGATGGAGGCGCTGGGCATCGGGGTCGCCGATGCGGAGGACCACCTGCGCGATTGACCGCAACCCCGCTCCGCTGCCAAGGCCTAGTCCGCAGGCGGCGGGGCGGCGTCGGTCGTATCTATTTCGACCACCCGCGCGGCAACGGGCGGAGGCGTGGCCGCCGTGGCACCCAGCACCGGCGGCGCAACGCATTGCTGATAGTGAAACGCGTAGCCATCCCAGACAAGGATCAGCCCGTCATCGGCGGCGCGCATCACCATTGCACGCTCGGACCATTCTGTGCCCTCGCCCTTGCACTGCATGTCATACAGCGCCGCGCGCATATCGCGGATTTCGACGGGGTCTTGCATCTCGCAGCGGCTTTCGGCGCCGTAGAACACGCCGTCTTCGATTTTGAGCGCGCCGCCGAGCCCCAGCACCGAACAATCGGCCTCGGGGGTCATCATATATAACCCATCGACATCCACAGGCTCCGCCCGCGCGGCGCCGGTTATGGCCAGCACCGCCAGAGCGGCCAGCATGTGACGGACAGACTGGCAGCGGCGAAGGCAAAAGATGTGTGCGGCTGTCATAGGTCTTTCAACGGAATATTCGTAACTTGCTGTCAGAGCTGAGGTCCGGGCCGCAGGGCACCAACCTCGGCGGCAGCCTAGCGTCCCGGAACGGTGGAAACAACATTTCCGGGCCGGGCGTAGCGGGACCAGTGCCGCGCCTGCCGGAAGAGCGGGGACGACAGGCGCATGCAGCAGCCCGACAACCGGAGCGGACAGACCGAACTGCGGCGCAGCGCGGGGCAGGGGGCGGGGCTTCTGACGGCGGCATTCGCGTTTTCGATCTTCGTCAACGTTCTGATGCTGACTGGACCGCTATTCATGCTGCAAGTCTATGATCGGGTGCTGGGCTCCCGGTCCGAGGAAACGCTGCTCGCCCTGTTCGGTCTGGTGGCGTTTCTTTATCTAATGATGGGCGTGCTCGATTATGCGCGCGGACGGGTGACAGGGCGGGTCGCGGCGCGGTTTCAGGCCGCGCTGGACCGACGCGTGTTCGATGCTGTCCTGCGCTTGGAATCGGTGCGTCCCGGCCATGCGGGTGCCGCGACCGGGCTGCGCGATCTGGAAACGGTGCAGCGATTTCTGGGGGCTCCGGTCCTGCTTGCGATATTCGACATGCCGTGGACACCCATGTTTCTGGCTGCGGTATTCGTGTTTCACCCGATGCTGGGCGCGCTTGCGGTTGCGGGGGGCGGTGTCTTGATCCTGATCGCGTTGCTCAACCAATGGCGCACGCGGTTGCCGGCCTTGGAAGCCGCCGGTGAAACCCATCGTGCGGACGCGCTGGCCACGCAGATGCGGGTGGAGGCCGAAACCGTGCGGAGCCTCGGCATGCGTGGCGCTGCGTTTGACCGTTGGCACCACGCCCGCGGAACGGCGCTGCGCGCCACCCTTGCCGCGGCTGACCGGGCAGGGGCCTTTACCGTCAGCAGCAAGACGCTGCGCCTGTTTCTGCAGTCCGCGATGCTGGCATTGGGCGCGTGGCTTGTGCTGCGGGGGGAATTGACCGCAGGCGCGATGATCGCCAGTTCAATCATGATGGGCCGGGCTTTGGCCCCCGTGGAACTGGCAATTGGCCAATGGGAATTGCTGCAACGCGCGACACGCGGGTGGCGCAACCTTGCGGCGCTGCTGTCCGAAGCGCCGCCAGAACGCCCGCGCACAGCCTTGCCGACACCCCGCGCGATGTTGGAGGTGCAGCATCTGACCGTCATCCCGCCAGGCGAGGTTCAGGCGGCCCTACGTATGGTGTCGTTTACCGTGGCGCCGGGACAGGCGGTGGGTGTCATCGGCCCGTCCGGCGCGGGAAAATCGACACTCGCGCGCGCGTTGACGGGTGTCTGGCGGGCGGCAGGCGGGCAGGTGCGGCTCGATGCGGCGGCGCTCGACCATTACGACCCGGACGTGCTGGGCCATCATATCGGCTATCTGCCGCAGCGCGTGACCCTGTTTGAGGGCACCATCGCGGAAAATATCGCGAGGCTGGCCGCGGCGCCCGACGCGGCGCAGGTGGTGGAGGCGGCCCGCCGCGCCGCCGCGCATGAGATGATCCTAAACCTGCCGCAGGGCTACGATACGCCGGTATCGGCTGCGGGGGGACGGCTGTCGGGAGGGCAGGTTCAGCGTATCGGATTGGCGCGCGCGCTCTATGGGGAGCCGGTCCTGCTGGTGCTGGATGAGCCCAATTCCAACCTCGACAACGAAGGGTCGGAGGCGCTGAATACCGCGATCCGCCACATGAAATCCGCGCAGAAGGCCGTGCTGATCATGGCGCACCGGCCCGCGGCCATTCAGGAATGCGATATGATCCTTGTGCTCGACAACGGTGCCCGCCGTGCCTTTGGCCCTCGGGAGGAGGTTCTGCGCCAGATGGTTCGCAATCACGACCAGATCCGCCGCAGTGCCGGTGCCGGGGGTGTATCGTGACCTTTTCGGCGAAGCTGCCGCTGTGGTTTGGCGCGATAGCGGTGCTGCTGCTTGTCGGGGGCTTCGGCGCATGGGCCACATTCGCCCAGATATCCGGCGCGATTATCGCCCAGGGGCAGGTCGAGGTAGAGCAGAACCAGCAAATCGTGCAGCATCCCGATGGCGGTGTCGTGCAGGCGGTTCTGATCGAGGAGGGCGCGCGCGTGACGGCGGGTGACGTTCTATTGCGGCTCGATGGGCGCGACATCCGCACCGAACTCGCCATTGTCGAAGGGCAGCTGTTCGAATTGATGGCGCGCGCTGCCCGTCTCAAGGCCGAGCGTGATGCAACCCCGATCCTGTGGCCCGACGACCTGAGCGCCGCGGCGGCCACCCGGCCCGAGGTCGCGGCGCTGCGTCAGGGGCAGGCCCGGCTTTTCGCCGCCCGGACCGACAGCCTTGCCCGCGAAGTGGCGCAAATGGCCCGCCGGGAGGCGCAGATCGGCAACCAGATCGAGGGGATCGACGCCCAGATCGCCGCGCTGCGCGATCAGGAGGCTTTGGTGCAGGAGGATCTGACCGATCAGCAGACCCTGCTTGAACGGCGCTTGGCGCAGGCCACCCGGGTGCGGCAACTGCGCCGGGATCAGGCCGCGCTGCTGGGCCGTATTGGGGAACTCACCGCCCAACGGGCGCAGGCACAAGGACGCCAGACCGAATTGCAGATCGAAGGGTTGAAGCTGACAACCACCCGCCGGGAGGAGGCGATCACCCAGTTGCGCGACCTGCGCTATAACGAACTGGAGTTGCTGGAACGACGCCGCAATCTGCGTACCCGGCTGGAGCGGCTGGACCTGCGCGCGCCAGTGGCGGGGATCGTGCACGGGCTGACCGTTACCACCCCGCAGGCCGTTCTGCGCCCGGCTGAGCCGGTGCTTTACCTTGTGCCGCAGGATCGACCGCTGGTGATCGCCGCGCGGGTCGAGCCGATCCACGTGGATCAGGTGGGTTTGGGACAGGAGGTGATCCTGCGGTTTCCAGCCTTTGACAGCCGAACGACACCCGAATTAACCGGACAGGTCGCGAAACTCTCTGCGGATTCTTTTACGGATGATCGGTCGCAGGCGCAATATTACCGCGTCGAAATCCAATTGGCCGAGGCGGAATTGGCGCGACTGGCACCGCGCGACGTGATCCCCGGCATGCCCGTAGAGGCGTTTTTGAAAACCGGCGCGCGGTCCCCGTTGGACTATCTGATCAAGCCGCTGGCCGACTATTTCAACAAGGCATTTCGCGAAGGTTAAGTAGTAACGAAAGACCCCGCCGAAGCGGGGTCCAAAGCAGGCGCGTCGCGCGGGTCAGCTTGGCTGTTTGGCGAAGCGCAGATAGGGCAGTTTGATGTCCAGATCGCCGAATTTTGCGCGGGCTGCGTCGTCGTCAAGCGACAGTGCCACGATCACATCCTGTCCCGGTGTCCAGTTGGCGGGCGCAGCAATCGGGTTGCCGTCGGTCGCTTGCACGGCGTCCAATGCGCGCAGCACCTCGGCGAAATTGCGGCCCACCGACATTGGATAGGTCATGGTCAGACGAAGTTTCTTATCCGGTCCGATCAGAAAGACCGAGCGCACCGTCGCGGTGTCGTTGGGCGTGCGGCCATCGGGCAGGTAGGCGTCGCCGGGAAGCATGTCATAGAGCTTTGCGATTTCCAGATCCTTGTCGGCGATGATCGGGAATGTCGCGGGCGCGCCTGCCACGCTTTCGATGTCGCCTTTCCAGCGGGAATGCTCTTCGACCCCATCGACGGAGATGCCGATCACCTTGGTGTTGCGCTTTGCCCATTCATCGGCCAATTGCGCCACCGCGCCGAATTCCGTGGTGCAGACCGGGGTAAAATCCTTGGGGTGCGAAAACAGGATCGCGTAGCTGTCGCCGATCCAGTCGTGAAAGCTGATCTCACCTTCGGAGGTGGTGGCGGTAAAATCGGGAACGACATCATTGATGCGCAGGGACATAGGCGTCCTCCTCATTGGTCATGCATTGATCCCAGACATAGGAAGCCGTTCCGCAAAAGTAACCCGGAACAGGTGCAGAACGGGAGCCCGTCCCGCGGATTTGAAGATCGTGGGAAAGTTGTCGCTCAAAGACGCATGGGCGTCAGAACGGCACAGGCGCCTTGAAGGTCATGGTCCGACCGCCATCGGGATGACGCAGGCGCAGGCTTTCTGCATGCAACATTAGGCGCGGCGCATCGCGGGCGGGGCCGGTGGCATAGAACGGATCGCCCAGAATCGGGTGGCCGATCTCGCGCATATGAACCCGCAACTGATGCGACCGTCCGGTCAATGGCGTCAGCCGCACGCGGGTCTCACCATCGCGGGCTTTCAGCACCCGCCAGTCGGTTTGCGCCGGTTTTCCCGTCTCGAAATCGACCTTTTGCAGCGGGCGGTTCGGCCAGTCGACGATCAGCGGCAAATCGACCGTTCCGGTCTTCTCCGCCAATTCGCCAGCAAGCCGCGCGATATAGGTTTTCTTCATCTGGCGCTTTTCGAACTGTAGCCCCAGATGCCGCTGCGCATGCGGCGTCATGGCGAACACCATCACCCCCGATGTGTCGCGGTCGAGCCGATGCACGAGCAGCGCCTCGGGGAACGCGGCCTGCACCCGGCTCAGCAGGCAATCGGCAAGATGCGGCCCCTTGCCGGGCACGGAAAGCAACCCGGACGGCTTGTCCACCAGCAGGATCTGATGGTCCGTATGGATCAGGGTAAGTGGCGTGTCGGGCGGGGCGTAGTGGTCATCCATGAGCGGCCGCATAGCACGGGAGGTCTAGCGCCACACCCCGTCATTGCCAAAGGCCGCGTGCAGCACCAGTTGCAGTCCCGCAGCATCTTCCTGCGTAAACGCGTCTGGCTGGTTGCTGTCGATATCCAGCACCCCCAGCAGCCGCCCCGTCGCATTGCGCACCGGCAGCACGATCTCGGACCGGGTGGTTGCCGCGCAGGCGATATGGCCGTCAAAACTGTCCACATCTGCCACCAGCTGCACCTCGCCTGTGCGGGCCGCCGCGCCGCAGACGCCCTTGCTAAACGGGATCATCAAGCAGCCATGCCCGCCCTGATAGGGCCCGATCTTCAGCACATTGGGCGAGGTCACACGGTAAAAACCCGTCCAGTCGAACCTGTCATCCGAATGATGCAATTCGCAGGCGACCGTGGCCATCAGAGCGACTTCGTCGGTTTCGTTCTCCGTCAGGCTGGCGACCGATCGGGACAGGTCGTGGTAGTTGGCGCGCATGGCTTTCTCCTATTCTGACCTCTGCATACCGAATGGTAAGATATGAGGTCTAGCCTCGCTGTGTGACCCGCTGCGGAGGATCGAATGAAGCTGGAAACGGAACGCCATGGCGACCTGCTGCTTGTGCGGGTGCAGGAGCCGCGCCTGGATGCCGCTTTGGCGATCCGATTCAAGGATGCGCTGCGCGCGCTTGCCGCCGAAGGCACGCCGCGGGTGCTGCTGGACCTTGAGCAGGTTGGCTTTCTCGACAGCAGCGGGTTGGGCGCGCTGGTGGCCGTGATGAAATATTTGCAACCCGCACGGACGCTGGAGCTGGCCTGCCTGTCACCGGGGGTGGAGCGGGTTTTTGCGCTTACCCATATGGGCCGGGTGTTCACCGTCCATGAAACGGTTGCAGCCGCACGCGCCGGGGGGGGCGAGGCGGACACAGCGCCCGCGCCGCCGCAGTCCGATCCCGGTCCGGCCCCGGCGTGACTGCATGGGTCGGCGGCATCATAGCAGGCCGGAGGGGCCCGGCGCGGGAGGGATCGCAGAGCCTCGCTGCGAATTGCGATTGGTGTTTCAGGCCCTGCCTTTAGCGGTGCGCCATGTCTTGACCACGATAATGGAGGATCTGGGGCCGCTGCGGCTGAACCCCGATGCGCGCAGCGCGGTGGAGCTGGTGTTGGCCGAGGCACTCAATAATGTCGTGGAACATGCGTATCGCAACCCGCAGGGCGAATGGGCCGACGGGTTCATTGACCTCCGGATCGCGCAGGACGGAGAAACCCTGCGGGTTGTGCTGTGCGATCGCGGTCGCCCAATGCCCGATCACGCGCTGCCGGTCAGTGCGACAGCGCACCGGACCCCTCAGGCAAAGCGTCTGACGGGGGCGGGTGCGGCAATTGCCAGCGACACCGCAAATGCGCAGGCCCCTCCGCCCTCGGCCCCCCCTCGGCCCGAGCATCTGCCTGAAGGAGGGTTCGGGTGGTTTTTGATACGCGCCCTGACGGAAGACGTGACCTACGCACGGGTCAACGGTGAAAACCGACTTGCCATGGTGCTGCGCACCACCGCTACGGCGCGCAGCCGGTGCGGCCAGTGATTGCGGCGGGCATAGCGGGAATTTTCCGTGCAGGGCAGGGAATGGCGCGGCTGTTGCGTGCGGCTTGCTGGGCTGCAATCAGCTTGGCCCACGGGGACCATGGAACCGCCCCGCACGGGCGGCGTTGCGCCGGGAATGTTGGACTGGTTGACCTCTCACGGCGGGCTTGTGCAGGCCGCGACATCCATCGTCACCGCGATGGTGTGGATTATCTATTTGCAGATCCTCGTGGCCGGTCACCGCCGTCAACGCCGTCCCGAAATCCTGATTTCGATCGGGGCGGGGACGGGGCTCGGTGCGCGGTGCTTTGTGTCGAACCTCGGGTTCGAGCCGATCTACATCAACGACATCCTCCTGACGCTGGAAAACGGCGAGGTTCAGACCGCCAATATCACGGACCGGTCGGAATTGACCGACGAAGAGCTTCGCAATCCGGCGGAGGCCACCAATCAGGGGCCATTGAAATCCGGCGATTACCTCGACATCGGCAGTTACCGTCAGCTTATCAATCGCGTCCGGACCTTTGGCAGCGATCAGGAGATGGCGGGCGATCTGTCGCGGATCGTGTTGACGGTGGTGGGCACCACGGCAGCCGAGGCCAACCTGATCGCCGCGCGGCGCAGTTTCCGGGTGGAATGGCGAGAGGACTCCGCAATCCTGCGCCCGACATCGCTCAACGCCGAGCAAATTCGCGGCTGGCGCGCCCGCCGCCGCATCCGCCGCCATCTGGAGGCGGAACTGTAGCGCGCGCATGTGCCACGGGGGCGCAAGGCAGCCGGGCGCTGAATTTCTCAGCCACACATGAAAACACCCCGATCAGCCCTGGCGGGGCCAATTGGGGTGCAGAAAGGCGCTGGGGCTGAGGCTCGTTCTAGGTATCCATCTTCAGCGCGCTGATGAACGCTTCCTGCGGGATGTCGACCTTGCCGAACTGGCGCATTTTCTTTTTGCCGGCCTTCTGCTTATCCAGCAGCTTGCGCTTTCGGGTGGCGTCGCCACCGTAGCATTTGGCGGTCACGTCCTTACGCATGGCCGACAGGGTTTCGCGGGCAATGACCCGGCCCCCGATGGCGGCCTGAATCGGGATCTTGAACATGTGGCGCGGGATCAGTTCCTTGAGCTTTTCGCACATGGCGCGGCCCCGGCCCTCGGCGCGGTCACGGTGAACCATGATCGACAGCGCATCGACGGGTTCGTCATTCACAAGGATCGACATCTTGACCAAATAATCCTGCTGATAGCCGATCATCTGGTAGTCAAAGCTCGCGTAGCCTTTGGTCACCGATTTCAGGCGGTCGTAGAAATCGAACACAACTTCGGCCAGCGGCAGGTCATAGACGACCATTGCACGGGTGCCGGCATAGGTCAGGTCCATCTGCACGCCGCGCCGCTCCTGACAGAGCTTCAGCACGTCGCCGAGATATTCGTCGGGCACGAGGATCGTCGCTTTGATCCGGGGCTCTTCGATATGATCGATGGTGGCCGGGTCGGGCATGTCGGCGGGATTGTGCAACTCGATCATCTGCCCGTCGCGGGTGTGCACGTGGAAGATGACCGAGGGCGCCGTGGTGATCAGTTCGATATCGTATTCGCGTTCCAGCCGGTCACGAATGACTTCTAGGTGCAGCAGCCCGAGGAACCCGCAGCGGAAGCCAAAACCGAGCGCGGCGGAGGTTTCCATCTCGAAGGAGAAGCTCGCGTCATTCAGCGCCAGTTTCTCGATCGCATCGCGCATGTCGTCGAAATCGTTGGTGTCGACTGGGAACAGACCGCAGAACACCACCGGCACCGAAGGCTTAAAGCCGGGCAGGGGTGTTTCGGTGCCTTTCTTCTCGGTCGTGATCGTGTCGCCCACGCGGGTGTCGCGCACCTGTTTGATCGACGCGGTAAGAAAGCCGATTTCGCCCGGGCCAAGTTCAGCCACATCGGTCATGGCGGGGCGGTAAACGCCGACCTTGTCGACATCATAGATGCCGCCGGTTTTCATCATCTTGATGCGCTGGCCCTTTTTCAGCACGCCGTCGATGATCCGGACGATGACGACGACGCCGAGATAGCTGTCATATTTCGAATCGACCAGCATCGCCTTCAGCGGGGCGTCGCGGTTGCCTTCGGCGGGCGCGGGCAGGCGCTGCACGATGGCTTCCAGCACGTCGGGAATGCCAAGGCCGGTCTTGGCCGAAATCTCGACCGCGTCATGGGCCTCGATGCCGATGACATCCTCGATCTGCTCCTTCACGCGGTCGGGCTCCGCCGCGGGCAGGTCGATCTTGTTGAGCACCGGCACGATTTCGTGATTGGCGTCGATGGCCTGATACACGTTCGCGAGGGTCTGCGCCTCGACGCCTTGGGTCGCGTCGACGACCAGCAGCGAGCCTTCGACCGCCTGCATCGAGCGGGAGACCTCATAGGCGAAATCGACATGTCCGGGCGTGTCGATGAGATTGAGCACATAGGTGTGCCCATCCTTTGCCGGGTAGTCGATGCGGACCGTGTTGGCCTTGATCGTTATGCCGCGCTCGCGCTCGATATCCATCGCGTCGAGCAGCTGCTCCTTCATGTCGCGTTCGGCCACCGTGCCGGTCAGCTGGATCAGCCGGTCGGCCAGCGTGGATTTACCGTGGTCGATATGCGCCACGATGGAGAAATTACGGATATGGGCGAGCTCTGTCATGGGCTGGATATGCGAGGGAATCGGGGTCCGGTCAATGGGCTGTCGCATCAGATGGGCGGCGTAACGCTTGACTTTGTGTCCAATCAGGTCCATCTGCGCCAAAGCCTTCGCCGCACTGCCGCGTGAGCAGGCCGCCGACCGTGCCCCAATGCGGCCGACCGGCGCGACCGTCGAAAGGCCCTCCCCCAGGTTCCTCCGTCACGCAGGGGTCCTGCGCCCCGTCGGTCCATGAACAATGCGGTTCAGGACGAGCACGCGGGTGCGCCCACTGCGTCCGCACCGAAGCCCTCGGGCGGCGCGCACCTGTCATCCGGGTCCGGCGTCCGTGCCGTGTGCCCCGAAAGGATATTCATGGATTTCGACATGCTGGGCCTTGCGCCCCGGCTTCTCGCCAAGCTGCCCGAACTGGGCATCTCTGACCCGACCCCTATTCAGACGCAGGCGATTCCGCATGCGCTTAATGGCCGTGACGTGATGGGCCTTGCCCAGACCGGCACCGGCAAAACGCTGGCCTTTGGTCTGCCGCTGCTCGACGCGCTGATGAAGAACGGCTCGAAACCGGCGCCGCGCACCGTGCGTGGTCTAGTGCTGGCGCCGACACGCGAACTGGCCAAACAGATCGCCGACAACCTGAAGCCGTTCACCCATGGCACGCATCTGAAAGTCGGCATCGTCGTAGGCGGCGCAGGCATTCACGGCCAGATTCAGCGGCTGGAGCGGGGCACCGACCTGCTCGTCGCGACGCCGGGTCGTTTGATCGACCTGATTGACCGCCGCGCGGTGGATCTGTCGCAGGCGCAGTTCCTTGTGCTGGACGAAGCCGATCAGATGCTCGATCTGGGCTTTATCCATGCGCTGCGCAAAATCGCGCCGCTGCTGGCCAAGAAGCGTCAGACCATGCTGTTCTCGGCCACGATGCCCAAACAGATGGCCGAGCTGTCGTCTGCTTATCTCAACGATCCGGTTCGGGTCGAAGTGTCGCCTCCGGGCAAGGCCGCCGATAAGGTGACCCAAGAGGTCCACTTCATCGAGCAGAGCAACAAGACCGGGAAGCTGATCGACCTGCTGAAATCTCACCGCAGTGAGCTGGCGCTGGTATTTGCCCGCACGAAGCATGGCTCCGATCGGCTGATGCGCCAGATCGAGCGTGCAGGCGTTGATGCGGTCGCGATCCACGGCAACAAAAGCCAGGGCCAGCGGGAGCGGGCAATCCGCGATTTCCGCGATGGCCGGATCAAGGTGCTAGTGGCGACCGACGTGGCCGCACGCGGCATCGACATTCCGGGTGTTGCGTTCGTCTATAACTACGATCTGCCGAACGTGCCGGAAAACTATGTGCACCGCATCGGCCGGACCGCTCGGGCGGGCAAGGAAGGGCAGGCGGTCGCGCTGTGTGCCCCCGAGGAAATGGGTGATTTCCGCGCCATCGAGAAGGTGATGAAACTCTCCGTTCCGGTGGCATCCGGTCAGCCGTGGGAAGTGTCCGGCACGTCGCCCGCAGGCCGCACCCGGCGTCGCGGTGGCGGCAATGGAGGGGGCGGTCACAAGGGCGGCGCCCCGCGCGTGGGCAAACCCGCCAATAGCGGCGCGCCTTCCGGTAAGCCGCAGCGTCGGCGGCGTCGTGCCGGTGGCGGCGGTCGCTGATCGCGGCGCATATGCAGACCGTGTGTGATACAGGGTCTGCCCGGCCCTGAACATCGCCCGCCTTGCACCCTCACAGGGGCGCGAGGCGGGCTTTTTCATGCCCGCTCAGAACTCTTGGACGAAGCGTAGATCAGCCTCGGTGCGGGTCGTGTCATTGAACGCCGCGTTGGATCGCGTTCGGGTGTGGCGCAGCGAGACCTGCGGCGCAAATCCCGCCAACGTAAAATCGCGTTTGGTCACTGTGACGCCGACGCTGGTCCGGTGATCTTCGCGGGGGTCGTCGATGCCGGGGTAATCTGCGTGGTAAAGCCGGTGCGCATAGGTCGCGTCGGCATAGAGCGACAGCCCCTGTGAAAACTCCTTGAAATAGCCCAGCCCGATCCGGGCCTCGTCAAAGGAGAACCGCTCCTCCGCCTTGCGGCCCATGCTGGCGCCAGCGATGAACCGCACAAAGCTGTCGGGTCCCGAAAACCGGTCGATCTGCAATGGCAGGTCCACGAAGGCGCCGTCCTCTCCAGGGGAGTAGGGGAAAGTCTCGTCTCGATATTCCGGCCCGAAATATAGCCGCCAGCGTTCGGCAAAGCGCAGGTTTGTCTCCACCGACAGGCCAGAGTAGCGATAGGTCTGCGCGCCGTCCTTCAGCGCCGTGCCGGTCAGCACCCGCGCCAGTGCTGCGCCGTGATCGAGCCGCCGTTCCAGTCCAAACGACAGTTGCGAGGTGACGTTGGTCCGATCAATGGAGGGGTAGCGCTCCACCCGTGCCTCCAACGCGACGACGGCGGCGTGCCGCGGGTCGAGTTGTCGCCGGACGCTCGCCTCACCACCCACCGCGACGCCCAGTCCGGATTGGCGGCGCTGATCTTCGGGGATGGTGCCAACGACCGGGCCGATGGCCACGCTGTCATTGTCGGTGCCGTTGTTGACATTAGTGCTGGGCAGCAACGACAGGTAGCCGCGAAATTGCACGGGCCGCGCGGCGTCGAGCGAGCGCAGCAGCCCCGAAAGACGCCCGTCGATGCGGTCATCGACCCCGGCGGCGATAAGTTGTTCGGCCTGATAGCGGGCGCTGTCATGCAGTTGCAGACGCGCCAGCGCCCCGGTCAGCTGCACCCGGACCAGATCCAGATCCGGGCGCTGGGCGAGGATGCCGCGCCACAGACGCACCGCTTCCACGTCATTGCCCTGCGCGCTTGCGGCCAGCCCGTCGACATAGGCCACCCGCACCGCGTGATCGGGATGGTCGGGCGCATAGGCGCGGGCCAGGTGTTGAGCCTCGGCCACCCGTCCTTGGGCGATGAGCATCCGCACCGCGATTTGCAGATCCCCCGCATTGCGCAGCACCACGACCTGCCCGTCGGCCAGCATCACATGGGCGCCCGCGCCGTCACGGGCGGGCATGACCTGTAATGCTGCGGCGTCCTGCGCAGCCCCCGCAACCGGGAGCAGCGCCGCCGTGATAAGCCCGGCCATGACCCCGCGCCAGCGCGACCGGGACACCGAGCGTCCGCGGCGAAGGGGGCATGCCCCCTCCGCCTGCTTATGGCCCGGCAGCGGGGTCATTGACGGTCCCCGATATAGGAGCCGGTGGTGATCGCCGCTTCCCCGCCGATGGTGCCATCGACCGAGAACACGCCGCCCGCTGCTTCGGCATCTGCGCCCATGAAAGAGCCGATGAAATAGCTGCCGTCCACGGTGCCGTAGATGTCATTGCCACTGCCATCGACCATTCGCGCGGTGCCGCCGTCGAAATGGACGCCGTTGATGCGCGCATCGGACAGGAGGATTGCGGCATCGGTGCCCAGCCCGCCGGCTCTCCCGGCCTTGTCGATGCGGCCCTTGACCGTCCCGGCCGTGAAATCCACATCCAGCGACACATCCCCGATGACGTTAAAATCGCCCTCCGCGCCGCTGGCGATATCCTTGCCGATCACGGTATTGACGCGCGCGCCACCCTGCCGCGAATAGGTCGCGGTGGAACGGCCCGTAAGCGCGCTTTCCGGCGCGAACTTGCCGCCGTAGAACACCCCCGTCGTGGCCCGGCCCGAGGGGCTGAAGGCGTTGAGCGTGCCCGCGCCAAGCTCGACGGTAAAGAAGTCCTCGGTGCTGTCGCCATCGATATCGTCAGGCTGAAGCGAGAACGTGTCGCTGGTGGTTTCAAGATTGCCGGAACTGTCGGTAAAGACCGGCTGCCCGAGGTAGGAGGAGCCGGTGCCGTTCTGCACGCCGGGGTAGTTCTTGGACACCGTGAGCGAGGCCGTGCCGGTGCCGTTCCCGGCGATGCCCGCGGCATATTCCACATCCGCATTCCGCAAATCGAGGCTTGCGGTGACCTGATCCCGCTTCAGGTTGTTGCCTGCGTTGGAATAGGGGTAGGGCGCGGATTGATAGAGTTTGACCGGAGACGCGCCCGTTCCGGGCTGCTCGGTCAGGTCGGTCTGGTAGACGACACCGCGCATACCCACCACCTCGCCAAAGCCGGTGCCCGTGGCTGTGGGGGTGCCGCCACCGCCACCACCGCCGGAACCGCCCGACCCACCGGCGGAGCCGCCGCCCGATCCTCCGCCAGACCCGCCGCCGCCATTGCCAAGGCAGCCAGACAGGGTCATTGCCGTGCTCAACAGCAAGATCACATGAAGCTTCATTGTCTTATCCCGAAAAATTGTGAAACACCCAACTCGTCCACGGGCGGCGCCAGTCGCCACGGCGCATGTGCAGCGTTAACCAAGCCACATTTCGCGCCTATCCCCCGTTTCAGGGGGTCACAGACGCGCAAAGCTATGTTCTGATGCGGATCAGGGGTGCGTCGAGGAAGGGACATGACACCAGGTCGCGTATTGGTATCCGCCTTGTTTATGGCGCTTCTTCTGTCTGTCGGTGCGGTGCTGATGCTGCTGGGCCGTCCCTATGCTGCGGCGCCACCGGGGATGGTGCCGGTCGCGGTTGGGGATTTGACACTTACGCCCGGCGATCTGATCGAGGAGCCGGACCAACTTCCTGATTATGCCGCAATGCGCGACTTCTTCGCGCGGCAGGACACGCTTTATTCGGCGCTGACGGGCGGGGCTGAGGTGGGATTTGCTCCCGCGCCGGAAATGGCCGCCGAGATCCGGGTTCCCGCACGCCCGCGCAGGTTGGGCGACCTGCCCGCGCCGTTCTTTTTCCAACTGGGGGTTGGCGCGCTGGCGCTACTGATCGGGGCGTGGATCTTTGCGCTGCGCCCGCGGGACTGGGGGGTGCGGATGTTCGCCTTGACGGGTCTGTGCGTGCCGGTCTTTGCGATGGCGGCGGCTGTATATTCCAGCCGTTTCATCGCCCTGCCGGGGGATCTGTTCCGCGGGCTGAGCGGGGTCAATCACTTGGGGGCGGGGGTGTTCGGCATCGGGCTGGTGGGTCTGTTTCTGATGTATCCCCGGCACTTGGTGCGGCCCGTGTGGCTTTGGGTGCCGGTCGCGGTGTTCGGTATCGGTATCGCGCTGGATCTCACCCATGCGGTGCCGGTCAAGCTGCTGGACTTCATCGTCATGACGCAGACCTTGCTGGCGCTGGTGCTGGCCGTGGTGCAGTGGGTGCTGTCGCGCCGGATGCCGCTGGATCGCGCGGGGTTGCGTTATCTGGTGCTGGCCACGCTGATCGGGGTGTCATGCTTCATCGGGTTGAGCGTGATGCCCGTGGCCCTTGGCCTGTCCGAGCAAGGGCTGCTGCCGCAAGGCTATGCGTTTGGCTTCTTCCTCATCATGCATCTGGGGATCGCGATGGGGCTGGCGCGCTACCGGGTGTTCGAACTTGATCGATATGCCTATCTCGTCTGGCTGTGGCTCGGCTCCGCGATGCTCATCATTGGGCTCGACGCGCTGCTTTTGATGCTGCTGCACGACCAGCCTTGGACATCGCTCGGGCTGGCACTGCTGGTGGCGAGTTTCGTCTATTTCCCATTGCGGCAGTTTCTGTTCAGCCGGTTCGTCAGCACCCGCAGCGTCAGCCTTGCAGGGCGGATGCCGGATATCCTGCGCGTGGCGATGATGCCGATGAGCGACGGGCGCGACGGCGCGTGGGATGCGCTGCTGCGCCGGATTTGGGAGCCGCTGAGCATCGGACGGCCCGGCATGGCGGAGGCCGCAGGGGTGGACGACCCCAGCGCCCCGCATGCGGAGCGGGCAACGATCGCGGAGCAGGGGCTGGCGCTCGACCTGCCGGATTGCGCGGGCGTGGGCGGGCGGCAATTGCGCTACGCCGCGGCGGGACGGCGGCTCTTTGGCGAGGATGACAAGGCGTTGGCTGCCACCTTATGCGAACTGGTGACGATGATCCGTCAAAGCGCGGCGGCCTTCCAGCGCGGCGTCACCACCGAGCGGGACCGAATTTCGCGCGACATGCATGACAATATCGGGGCGCAGATGCTGAGCGCTCTGCATTCCAGCGATGCGGGGCGCAAGAACGAGCTTCTGCGCGATGCACTTAACGACCTGCGCGGCATCATCGATGCCGGTTTTACCGGGCAGTTCAATCTTCAGGATCTGATGGCCGATCTGCGCGGCGAGGCGATGGAGCGGCTGTCGGACCACGGCATCCGGCTGGATTGGCAACCGCTGCCGCTGCCGGACCTGCCGGTGTCGCTGGCCCATGGCAACACCCTGCGCGCGGTGATCCGAGAGGCCGTGTCCAACGTGATCCGCCACGCTCGGTGCCGCACAATGCGCATCGCGCCTGAATTGCATGGTCGCGAATTGCATCTGGTGCTGTCCGATGATGGCAGCGCCGGTGCCAGTCCGCGCCTTGGCAATGGGTTGGAAAATATGCGGGTGCGCATTTTGGCCTTGCGGGGGTCGATCTCGATTGTCGAGGCGGGGCCGGATCACGGCTTCCATATCGAGATCTTGGTGCCACTCGACTCCGCCGAACCTGCGCCTGCATCGGGGGCCGAACCGGCCGCGCCCCTGTCGCCGGGGATCGGCGCGCCACCGCCGGTCACGCCATGACGAGGGCGCGATCGTGAAGTCCGTTCTGATCCTCGAAGACAATTCCGAGTCGCGACAGTGGATTGCGGCGATCGTAACGCGGGCGTTTCCGCAGGCGCGCGTCGTGACCGAACCGCTGGTCGCCGGGGCACGGGCCGCAATCCGCAGGCAAACTTTCGATCTGGCGCTTATCGATCTGAGCCTGCCCGATGGCGACGGCCACAGCATCATTCGCCTGCTGGCGGAACTGTCCCCGCAGACCCTGTCCGTGGTTACCACGGTCATGGGATCGGACAGCGCGGTGGTGTCGGCCCTGTCGGCGGGGGCGTCGGGCTATTTGCTGAAAAGCGAAAGCGCGGAAATGGTCGAGCGCCATTTGCAACAGATAAGCCACGGCATCCCGGCGCTTTCGCCATCCATTGCCCGGCGGATCATGTCGCATTTCAGCTATACCGGCCCGGTGTCGGAGCCTGTCGCCGCCCTGACCCAGCGCGAGACCGAGGTGCTGACCCTGATCGCTCGCGGGTTGCGGGTGTCGGAAACGGCGGAGATCATGGGCATCGCGGAGTCGACCGTCGCTAGCTACATAAAATCGATCTATCGCAAATTGGGGATTTCCTGCCGGGCCGAGGCCACGTTCGAGGCCGCGCGTCTAGGGCTTCTGGGGCGGGCTTGACCTGCACGGCCCCCGTGGCAGACGCTGCGGCGAGGCAGTGAACGACCCCGCCGCATCTGCCCGATGACGCCCCCGGTTTCCCTCAAAACCGGGGGCGGTCCTCAATGACGCAATGCCCGGTGCGGCTTAGATGCCGGGGCAGTTCTTTGCCCGCGCGGCATCGCGCGCCGCGTTGATATAGGCCTGTGTCGCGGGGGCATTCATCGGGTTGATGAAGCCGGTGCGCGCGCTTGCGATTTCTTGTGCCAGCTGATCGCAGGACAGGGTGGCAAAGCGGTTGCGGTTGGCGCTGGCATTCATCTGTCCGGCCACGGCATTGCTGACCACGGCCTGTCCCATTGCACCGCCCGCGGTTCCCATACAGCCTGACAATACAGGCAGCGTCAGACAGGCGATCGTCGCGGCGTGAAATGATTTCAACATGATGGTCCCTCGTTACTCGGCCGTGGTCGGCGCCATCTAAGCGGCTGCGTCGGGCGGCGTCCCTCCCCCGAACAGGGGGGAGGCGAGGGAATGTATGGGGGCGATCAGGCCCGGCCGTAGGCTTCCGCGATGGCGATCTGCATCGCTTGCTGCGGGGTCTGGTCGCCGTAGATCACCAGTTGCAGCGCGGGGTAGTAGCGTTCCGCCGCCGTGACCGCCGCGGTAATCAGGCGGTCGATCTGCTCTGGCGAGGCGATTTGCCCCCCGTTCAACGCCAGACCGTAGCGCCACACCATCAATTGCTGTTCCGCCCAGAAGGTAAACGCCCCGGCCCAGCAGGCATCGTTGACGTGGTTCAGCGTCTCGTAAAGCGCGCCGAGCTTGTCCGTCGGGGGCTCCATCTCGAAGGTGCAGATCAGGCGCAGCGTTTCATCATAGCCGGACCACGCCAGCGTGATCGAATAGGTGCGCCACTGGCCTTCCACCGCCATTGCGATCTGGTCATCGCCGATCCGGTCGAAATCCCACGCGTGGTGTTCCGCCAAGGTCTCGACGATATCGATGGGGTGCAGATCTTCCGTTTCGAGATAGCTTTCGGAAAGCGACATGGCCGGCCTCATCTGTTTTAGTCCAAGCCGGCAAAGCGCCGCCAAGGAATAGGTGCCCGATCAAGGTCCGGCGGTGCAGTCCGCCGCCCTTACCAGATATGGTGGGCGCGGATCCGACATGTGTAAAGGAAATTTTGGCGGTCGTCCTGTGGAGAACCGCAATATCTTGTGGATAGACCAGAGAAACGGTGGGGTTGACCCAAGGTCGCCCCACCGCGCAGGCCCTGCCAAGGTCAGGATTAAATTTTAGGCGGCAGGTGCGTGAGGCTCCGCTCGCACCGACAGGCGGCTGGCGCCAAGCCAGCTGAGGCAGAGTAGCACCGCCGCTGTGCCAAGACAGGCGGGCAGGCCACCCCACTGATAGCTTGCCCCCGATAGCAGCGTGCCCAGCAGGCGCCCGGCGGCATTCGCCATGTAGTAGAACCCGACATCCATCGTCACACGGCGTGCGTCGGTGAAGGCGAGGATCAGGTAGGAATGCAGCGCCGAATTCACCGCGAACACGGCCCCGAACAGCAGAAGGGCGGCAATCAGCGTCGCGGTCAGCCACGGGGCAGGTGCGCCCGCAACGGCGACCAAAGCCGCCAGTGCGGCGGGGATGGCAATGAGCGCCGCGACCCAGTGGCGGGCATCGGCGGTAATGTCCGCCGGGCTGCGGGTGGCGGCGCGCAGTAGTTTCGGGGCCGATCCCTGCACCGCGCCATAGAGTATGGTCCAGACCGCCATGAAACTGCCAATGGTAAAGAAGGCCGTGCGATTGCCTGCCTCGCTCCCATCCGACAGCACGGCATAGAAATAGACCGGGATGCCGACCACGAACCAAACGTCCCGCGCACCGAACAAAAACACGCGGGCAAAGGATAGCCAGTTGATGTTGGGGTTCTTTGAAAAGACCTCGGTAAACTTGGCGTCCTTGCGACCGCGTGGCAGGCCCGAGGGCATTCTCCAGATGATCGCGGCAAGGATGATCGCCAGCACGGCGGCCATTGCCAGCACCGAGGCGGTGAACCCCGCCAGCGCCAGCAGGGCGGCCCCAAGCAGGAAACCTGCGCCCTTTACCGCGTTTTTCGATCCGGTCAGCAGCGCGACCCAGCGAAACAGACCGCCGGCCTCAGACGGGGCGAGCAGCTTGACCGCCGATTTGGACGACATCTTGGCCAGATCCTTGGCCACGCCCGACGCTCCCTGCACCAGCATGACGAACACAACCGACGCGCCAAGCGACCATGCCGGGTCCAGTTGGGTCAGGGCGAGTAGAGCCACGATCTGCAACGACAGCCCGGCATACAGGGTCGAGGTCAGCCCGAACCGCGCCGCAATCCACCCTGCGCAGAGGTTGGTGACAATCCCTGCAATCTCATACAGCACAAACAGGTAGGCCAGTTGCACGGGCGAGAAGCCCAGCGTGTGGAAATGCAGCAGCACCAGCATCCGCAATGCGCCGTCCGACAGCATGAACGCCCAATAGGCGGCGGTGACAGCGATATAGGCGGCAAGCCCTTCGCGCGGGGCCGTGGCGGCCGGAGTCACGGGTGCGCCTCGGTCAGCCGGGCGCCGACCATCAAGGCCACGTCGACCAGCCGGTTGGCGTAGCCCCATTCGTTGTCATACCACGCGTAGATTTTCACCTGCGTGCCGTCGACGACCATCGTCGAGGGCGCGTCGATGATCGCGCTGCGCGGGTCGTTGGTGTAGTCGCATGACACCAGTGGCCGGGTCTCGTAGCCAAGGATGCCCGACAGCGGGCCATCCGCCGCAGCGGCAGCGAAGAGGGCGTTGACCTCTTCGACGCTGGTCGGGCGCTCCACCTCGAACACGCAGTCGGTGAGCGAGGCGTTGAGCAGAGGCACCCGCACCGCATGGCCGTTCAGCTTCCCCTTGAGTTCGGGATAGATCAGCGTGATCGCGGTGGCGCTGCCCGTCGTCGTGGGGATCAGCGAATTGAGCGCCGAACGCGCGCGCCGCAGGTCCTTGGCCGGGCGGTCGACGATGGTTTGCGTGTTGGTGACGTCATGAATCGTCGTGATCATCCCGTGACGGATGCCGAGAGCCTCATGGATGACCTTCACCACCGGGGCGAGGCAGTTCGTGGTGCAGCTTGCCGCTGTGACGATCTGGTGTTGCGCGGGGTCGTAGCTGTCGTCGTTGACGCCCATGACGACATTGGCCGTAGGCCCGTCCTTGACCGGGGCGGAAACGATGACCTTCCTCACGCCCGCGTCGAAATAGGGCTGCAAGGCCGCTTCTGATTTGAACTTTCCGGTGCAGTCGATCACCACATCCACCCCCTCAAGAGGCAGCGCGTCGAGCGTCTTTTCCCGCAGGACCGGCAGCCGCGTGCCATCAATCGTCAGGCTCTCGGCGTCATGGGAAAAGGTCGCGGGCCAGCGCCCGTGCACTGTGTCGAATTCCAGCAGATGCGCATGCATGGCCGGGTCGCCGACCGCGTCGTTGATCCATGCGATCTGCGCGCCGCGTTCCAGCAGGGGCCGCATGGCAAGTTTGCCCATCCGGCCAAGGCCATTGAGTGCGTAGGTGGTCATCGGGTTTGGTGCTCGCTGCGATAGGACGAAGAAGGGCTGAGATTTCGATACTTCGCGAATAGTCGATATGGCGAGGCAGGTCAATCCCGGGGGAGGGGTGCCATGGGGATGTGACAGGGAGATGACAGGGCAGAACTGAGGAGTTGCGCGCACCCGCCCCCGACCAAGCGAGGCGCGCGGGCAAGCGCCTGCGCGGCCTCGCGGGCTGGGGCATGGCGACCCTTCGCTGAAACTCAGATCGGGGAGGGGCTTGGTTGGGATAAGGCGCGCCGTTCAATCGTGGCAGCGCCACCCCTCATGCAGGCTCGCGGTGCACACGGACCGATGGAAATTTCCCCTCCGTGCAAGCGCGCCGATCCCTCTAAATCTATCCTTTCACGATCCGCACCGGGACGGCTTTGGACGCCGGGGTTTTCGACAGTTCATCGCCATGACCCATCTGCACCAGCACGTTGCATTCGGGATAGTAGGAGCCGACCGTGCCGCGCGGCAGCTTGAACTCGATCACGCTGAGCCCGCCCAGTCGCCGCGCCACGCCGTCGCCCGCGTCGCTTTCCAGCGCCACGGTATCGCCGTGTGACAGCCCGGCATCGGCCATGTCCTCGGCGTTCATCAGCAGCACGTCGCGCGTGCCCTCGATCCCGCGGAAACGGTCGGAATAGCCATAAATCGTCGTGTTGAACTGGTCATTGGACCGCATGGTCAGCAGCCGATAGCGCCCCGGCGCATCCTCGAAATCCAGGGCGTTTAGCTTCCCCGGCACGGTGAATTCGGCGCGCCCGCTTTCGGTTTTCCACACCCGGTCATGGGCGGGATTGCCGCGCCAGAAGCCGCCCGGCCTGTGCATACGGGTGTTATAGTCGCGAAAATCGTCAGGATAGGTCGCCTCGATCAGGTTGCGCACCAGACCGTAATCGCCGGTCCACTCGTCCCAGCGCAGTTTGGGGTTGGGCGCAGTGGCGGCCTTGGCGATGGCGGCGGTGATCGCAAGCTCGGATTTGAGGTCGGGCGAGGCAGGCGCGCGATGCCCGATCGAGCCGTGGATCATCGAGAAGCTGTCCTCGATGGTGATGGTCTGGTTGCCGGTGGCTTGCTCGTCGATCTCAGAACGCGCCAGGCAGGGCAGGATATAGGCGGCCTTGCCGGGGTATAGATGACTGCGGTTGAGCTTAGTGGAGATCATCACCGTCAGTTCCTGATCGCGCCAGCTGCGTTCCAGCCGCTCGGTATCCGGCAGCGCGCGCATCAGGTTGCCGCCCAGGCACAGCGTCGCCTTGATCCGTCCGTCGATCACACCCTGTGCGGCATCGACGACATGGGTGCCGTCCTTCTGCGGAGGCTCGAAATCGAACAGTTCGCGCAGCTTGTCCATAGGGATCAGCTTGGCCTTCTCCGCAATGCCGACCGTGCGCTGGCCTTGCACATTGGAATGGCCCCGCACCGGGCAGCAGCCCGCGCCGGGCCGCCCGATATTGCCGCGCAGCAGCAGCAGGTTAACCAACATGCCGATATTCCACGCGCCATGGGATTGCTGTGTCAGGCCCATGCCGTAGACGCCGATGACCCGCTCGGCCTCCATGTAGACCTGCGCCGCGTCCCGCAGGGCCTGCTCAGTCAGGCCGCATTCCGTGGTGACGGCGTCCCATGATGTGTCGCGGGCGAACTGGATGAACCGATCAAAATCATGGGTGTGTTTTTCGATGAAGGGCCAGTCGATCACCGCCTTGCGACCTTCGGCCTGCGCGGCATCGTCGGCCTCGATCACCGCCTTGCAGAGCCCAAGGATGGCCGCGATGTCGGTGCCGCCCTTCAACTGGTGATACTGGTCGGAAATGGTGATTTCCTCGCCCGTCAGCATCGCTTTCGGGTTTTGCGGATCGACAAAGGAAATCAGACCCTGTTCGCGCACCGGGTTGAAGGTGACGATCTTCGCGCCGCGCTCCTTTGCTTCCTTTAGCGGGTGCAGGAACCGGGGCGAATTGGTGCCGGGGTTCTGGCCGAAGAAGAAATAGCAGTCGGTCTTGTCGAGATCCTCCCAGATCACGGTGCCGACGGAGGAGCCGATGACCTTCTTCAGCCCGACGCTTGTTGTCTCGTGGCACATGTTCGACGATTGCGGCAGGTTGTTATTGCCATAGGCTCGCGCCATCAGCGCCCACAGGTAGGACGCCTCCAGCCCGGCATGACCGGAGGAGTAGAACACCACGTCTTCGCGCGGGAGCGGCTGGAGCGCCGCGCCGATTTCCGCAAACGCGGTGTCCCAGTCGATCGCGACATACCGGTCCGTCGCGGGATCGTATTTCATGGGCGCGGTCAGTCGACCTGTGCATTCCAGTTCGTGATCGGTCCATGCCAGCAGGTCGCTGACGGTGTGGTCCTCCCAGAACTCGGGCGTGCAGCGATCATTGGTGTTCTCCCACAGCGTCGCCTTGGCCCCGTTTTCGCAGAATTCGAACGGTTTGTAATTTGCAGGCTTGGGCCACGCGCAGGACGAGCACATGAAGCCGCGCGGTTTATTCTGGCGGCGCAGCGTGTCGAGCGTGCCCAGCGAGGGATGGCTTTCGCGGGTGATGCGGACGATGCTGCGCAGCGATCCCCAGCCGCCGGCGGGGCCGGAGGTCAGGGGGAGGTCTTCCTTCTTGGGCATGGGATCGTCCTTTATGCAGCTCGTCTTGCGCGGGGCCCTCGCGAGGGCATGGGCCTGCCGCAGGCTTGCCTTATGTCTTAGCCGGGCAGGCCGTCAGATCAAGCCGGTGCAGCCGGAACCCGCCGCCCGCGATTGGATGCCCGGCATGGCGCGGCTATACTGCGCCTTGCATCACACGAATGACCAGTGCGGGCAGGGCAGGGGCCTGCGCCCATCTGCCACAGACCATAAAAGGATGCCTTCGTGACCGTCATCTCCGACCCTTCCGCACCGTCCTTTCCAGCGACACAGGCCGATGCGCCCTATCGGCGGCTGGACGCGGCGGGAATGAGCGGGACGGCGGCGCGCATCTTGGCCGAGGAGGTTCCGGTCGCGATCACCTGCAATGGCTCGACCCAAGCGGTGATGATGGCGACCCCCGCGGACCTGACCGATTTCGCCTTTGGATTTGCACTGAGCGAGGGGTTCGTGACGGCGCTCGATCAGATCGAGGAGCACGAGCTTGTCGTTCACGACACCGGGGTCGAGGCGCGGCTGTGGCTCGCGGAGGATCGCGCGGCCGCGCTGGGCGCGCGGCGGCGGGCAATGGCGGGGCCGGTGGGCTGCGGGCTATGCGGCATCGACAGCCTGCAACAGGCCCTCCGCGATCTGCCCCGCGTCGCCGCGCCTGATCTGCGCTTTGCCCCGGATGAATTGACCGCCGCGACCGAGGCGCTGCGCCGCCACCAGCCGCTGCATGACCAGACGGGCGCGGTGCATGCGGCAGGGTTTCTGCGCCCCGGACAGGGCATCGCGATGGCGCGCGAGGATGTCGGACGCCACAACGCGCTTGATAAGCTCATCGGCGCGCTGGCCCGGGCCGGAGAACCCGCAGCGGCGGGGGCCGTGGTCATGACAAGCCGCCTGTCGGTCGAACTGATCCAGAAATGCGCCATCGCGGGTGCGGGTGTCATTGTGGCCGTCTCCGCGCCCACGCGCATGGCGCTCGACACCGCCGAGGCCGCGGGCATCACCGTCGTGGCCGGGGTCCGCAACGGTCATGGGCAGGTCTATACCCACCCGTGGCGGGTGGCGGGGGCGGGCGGCCTCTGACCGCCAGCGGCGGGCACAGGACAGCGCCACGCTGCGCCGGCGCGCAGGTCTACGCGACGTCAGCCCGGATCGCGCGGCGCTCCACCAAACTGTCGCGAAACCGAAATCAAACTGTCATGTGACAGGCGTAGCGGTCGCCTTGAAATTCTCATCTGGAAGGACAAGGGACATGTTCAAGTCAGCATCGGCCACGATCGCGTTTTCGCTTATGGCCAGCACCGCGATGGCACAGACCAGCATCAGTTGGTGGCACGGCATGGGCGGCCGCAACGGCGAAGTCATCAACGAGATCTCCCAGCAGTTCAACGCCGCGCAGGACGCCTGTAGCCTGACGCCGATCTCCAAGGGCACCTATGAGGAAGCCCTGTCCTCCGGCATCGCCGCGTTCCGGTCGGGCGAACAGCCCAACATCCTGCAGGTCTTCGATGCCGGTGCCGCGACGATCATTTCCGCCAAGGGCGCGACGGTCGCAGCCGAGGATCTGATCCTCGACGCCGGGCAGGAGTTCAACCGCGACGATTTCATCGCAGGCGTTCGTAACTTCTACGCCGACAGCGACGGGAAGTTCATCGGCATGCCGTTCAACTCCTCCGCGCCGATCATGTATTACAACACCGCCGCCTTCGAAGAGGCCGGTGTCGAGCCGCCGAAGACTTGGGAAGATTTCGAAGCCATCGCGCCCAAGCTGCGCGATGCAGGCTACATCCCCATGACCGCGTCGCAGCTGACATGGATGATGGTCGAAAACTTCAAATCGCGGAACAACCAGCAGTTCGCCACCAACAACAACGGCTACGACGCCGTCGACGGCACCGAGCTGATGGTGAATGACGAAAACACCGTCATGATGTTCGAGAAGCTGAAAGCATGGGCTGACGAGGGGCTCTATGGCTTCTACGGCGCTGGCTGGGCCGATAACCTCAAGCCATTTGAGGAAGGCAAAGCAGCAACGTGGATCGGCTCCTCCGGCAGCTTCGGCGGCCTGCAAAGCTCCGCTGATTTTGATTTCGACGCGGTGTTCATGCCCTATTGGGACGCCATCGAAGGCGCGGGCACGCAGTCCTTCATCGGCGGGGCCGCCCTGTTCGCGATGGCGGGCAAGTCGGACGAGGAAAACGCCTGCACCGCGGAGTTCTTCAGCTTCCTGACCTCCCCTGAAACGCAGGTCTACTGGCACAAGAACACCGGCTACGTCCCGGTGACCGAAGCGGCCTACGAATTGGCGAAATCCGAAGGCTACTATGACGAGCAGCCGGTGGCCGAGATCGGCATTCAGCAGTTGATGCTGGACACGGGCGATTGGTCGAAGGGCTATCGCTTGGGCTTCTACCCGCAGATCCGCTCGGTCATGGAACGCGAATTCAACCGCATCTTCTCGGGCGATGTTGCCGTGCAGGATGCGTTCGATGCGATCCAAAGCGAAGGTGACGATCTTCTGGCGCGCTTTGCCAAGACGGCGAACTAAGCGCAGACCTGATCCATGCGGGGTTCCGGGCCATGCGCCCGGAGCCCCGTCGCAGTTCTGAAACCGCCTTGGATTGGCACTGCCGCCATCCTCCCCTGACAGCCCTCGCGCGCAGTAACCTGCGCCCGCGCCCCTCGCAGGAGCCAGCACCCGTGACCGACACGCCCCTTAGCGTTCTGGAGGCCGAACGCTCCCTGATGCATCGTCTGCGCCGCTGGTGGACCGGCACGCCCGCCATCCCGGTCAAGCGGGTTCAGTTCGACCGCCCGCTGACCCCGTGGCTGTTCGTGCTGCCGCAAATGGCGGTGGTGGTGATCTTCTTCTACTGGCCATCCGTGCAGGCGGTGACGTCCTCTTTCTATATCGAAGATCCGTTCGGCTTCGGCGCGACCTTTGTGGGCACCGAGAATTACCGCGACGCACTCAGCAGTCGCGAATATCGCAATACCGCGCTGTTCACCGCGTTCTTTTGCGGGGTGGTAACGGTGCTGGCGCTGGCCATCGGTCTGCTGCTGGCGGTGAAGGCCGACAAGGTGATCCGCGGAGCCGAAAGCTACAAGACCCTGCTGATATCGGTCTATGCGATTGCGCCGCCCGTCGCCGGGCTGATCGGCATGATGTTTTTCGACATGCATATCGGCCCCTTCACCCGGCTGGCGGAGTGGCTGGGCTACGATCTGCGTGTCGGGATCGATTACTGGGATACGGCGATCGCGCTGATCACCATCTCGGTCTGGAAGCAGATCCCCTACAATTTCATCTTCTTCCTGTCGGGGCTGCAATCGGTTCCGGGCGCGGTGCGCGAGGCGGCCTTGATCGACGCGCGCTCCGGCTGGCGCCGGTTTTGCGACGTGACCCTGCCGCTGCTCGCGCCGACCGCGTTCTTCCTGCTTATCATCAACATCACCTACACGATGTTCGACACCTTCCCGATCATCGACGTGATCGTGAAAGACAAGCCCGCCAA
Organism: Pacificitalea manganoxidans; assembly: GCF_002504165.1. Taxonomy (GTDB): domain Bacteria; phylum Pseudomonadota; class Alphaproteobacteria; order Rhodobacterales; family Rhodobacteraceae; genus Pacificitalea; species Pacificitalea manganoxidans. The sequence continues at coordinate 2,830,095 of NZ_CP021404.1, read as the reverse complement.
CAACCCGATGACACTGGTCTACAAGGTCTATCTCGACGGGTTCAAAGGCAACGACATCGGCGGCTCCTCCGCCCAGTCGGTGATCTTGATGGTCGTGGTCGCGGCGCTGACGGTGCTGCAATTCCGCTTCCTCGAACGCCGGGTGCATTACGGGTAGACCCATGCAGAAAATCAAACCGCTCGACCACCTGATCCTGATCCTTGGCGCTGTGCTTCTCTGCGCGCCGGTGGTCATAACGCTGATGTCGTCGACCCATACGGGCGTCGATATCCATTTCAACGGGCTCTACCTCACCCCCGGCGACAGTGGTGCCGAAACCTATAAAAAGGTGCTGACCCATCGCGGCGGGTTTACCGGCGATGTGACCGGGCTGCTGATGCTGGGCAATTCGATGATCATGGGGCTGGGCTTCGCGGTCGGAAAAATCGTGCTGTCGATGATGGCGGCCTATGCGCTGGTCTATTTCCGCTTCCGCTTTGCGACGCTGCTGTTCTGGATGATCTTCGCCACGCTGCTGCTGCCGCTGGAGGTGCGGATCATGCCCTCCTATCAGGTGATGTCGACGCTGCATCTGCTCAACACCTATACCGGGCTGATCGTGCCGCTTCTCGCCTCGGCCACGGGCACGTTTTTCTTTCGGCAGTTCTTCCGCTCCGTCCCTGACGAATTGCTGGAAGCGGCGCGCATTGATGGCGCGGGCCCGTGGAAATTCTTCATCGACGTGCTGGTGCCGCTGTCGAAAACCATGATGGCCGCGATTTTCATCATCATGTTCATCTACGGCTGGAACCAATACCTCTGGCCGCTGCTGATGACGACGGATGAGAGTTTCTACACCCTCATGCGCGGCATCAAATCGATCCTGCAGGTTTGGGTCGGCAGCCAGATCCCCGACTATAACGAAGCCTTCGCCCTCGCCACGCTGGCGATGATCCCGCCCGTTCTGGTGGTGGTGGTCTTCCAGCGGATGTTCATCAAGGGCCTGACGGAAAGCGATAAATAATGGCACATCTTTCACTCAGGGCCGTGGGCAAGACCTATGGCGGCAGCAGCCAACCCGCCGTGGCCGGGATCGACATCGAAATTGCGGATGGCGAATTCATCGTTCTGGTCGGACCGTCGGGCTGTGGTAAATCCACCCTGTTGCGGATGGTCGCCGGGCTGGAAACGGTCAGCGCGGGCGAAATCCGCATTGGCGAGCGGATGGTCAACAAACTCGACCCGGCGGAGCGCGACATCGCGATGGTGTTTCAGAACTACGCGCTCTACCCGCACATGACCGTGCGCCAGAACATGGCCTATGGCCTTAAGAACCGTGGCACGTCGAAAGCGGTCATCGCGGAGCGTGTGGCAGAGGCCGCGCGCATGCTGGAACTGGGCGCCTATCTCGACCGCAAGCCCCGCGCGCTTTCTGGTGGTCAGCGACAGCGTGTGGCGATGGGCCGGGCCATCGTGCGGCAACCGGCGGCGTTCCTGTTCGACGAGCCGCTATCGAACCTCGACGCAAAGTTGCGCGTCTCGATGCGGATGGAGATCCGCAAGCTGCAACAACGGCTTGCGACGACCGCGCTTTACGTCACCCATGACCAGTTGGAAGCAATGACACTGGCCGACCGGCTGGTGGTGCTGAACGGGGGCCGGGTGGAACAGATCGGCGCGCCGCTGGAGGTCTATCGCAAACCGGCCTCGACCTTTGTCGCATCCTTTATCGGCGCACCGGCGATGAGCCTCCTTGACGCCCGGATCGACGGTGGCGTGCTGTCGCTTGACGATCATGCACTGGCACGGGTGGGCAACCCTGCCGGTCCCGTAACGCTTGGCCTGCGGGCCGAGGATCTGCGCATCGCGCCGCGCGGCCTGCCGCTGACCGTCGACTATATCGAAGAGTTGGGCGCGCAGCGGATCGTGCACGGGATGGTCGGCGCGCAGCGTCTGGCGGTCATCGATACCGGGGCCGCCGCGCTGAACCAGACGGTGCAGGTCGCCATCGACCCCACCCGGCTGCATCTGTTCGACACAGCCACCGGTCGGCGGATGGAGCCTGTCGCCGAAGCGGTGGTCGAGCCGGTTTTATGATCCGCGCGACCACGGCGGCCCTGCCGGTGCCTAAAGACACGGCTCGGGCGCTGGGCGCATTGCGCCGCGACATCGCAACCCACGACGCCCACATGGCCCGTGTGCCCGCAATGAACCTGATCGAGATCGGCAGCACCTGTCCCGCCGCGCCGCTGACCCTGCCGATCCGGGTTGGGGCGTGGAACCTTGAACGGTGCCTTTTTCCGCAGGCGTCGGCGCATCACATGCGCGATTGCGATCTGCTGCTGCTGTCGGAAATGGATCATGGCATGGCGCGCACCGGCCAGCGCGATACGCCGCGCGAGATGGCAGATGCGCTTGGCATGGCCCATGCCTATGCAGTAGAATTTCTGGAGTTGGGCCTCGGCTCGCCGGTGGAGCAGAGCTTCTGCACGGAGGATCACAACGCGCGCGGCTTTCATGGCAATGCGGTGATGGCGCGGACTGCGCTTGAGCGACCCTTTGCGCAGCGGCTGCCCGGTCGGCGGCAATGGTTTTTTGACGCGGAACAACCCCGTCTGGGGGAGCGGATCGCCATCGGTGCGGGGATTGCCACGCAGGCGGGTCCGCTGCTCGCCCTGTCGACCCATCTGGAAAGCGCCTGCGCCCCGGACCATCGCTGCCGCCAGATCGAGAGCCTGCTGGCCCTGATCGACGCCGAGTTTCCCGGCATCCCCTGTGTGATCGGTGGTGATCTGAACACCGGCAACCACAATGGCGGTGACTGGAGGGCCGAAGGCCTGTTCGACGCGGCGCGCTCTGCGGGCTTCGCCGTGCATGGCGGTCCGGAAGATCGCCCCACGACCCGTCCCAGCCTGATCACCCGTTGGCCTGACCGCGCGATGAAGCTGGACTGGTTTCTAACCCGGGATCTGGAACTGGGCCCGGTGGAAATCCGCCCGGCACTCGATCCCGATGGCCAGCCGCTTTCCGATCACGACGCGATCGTAGCGGATATCCTGAGCCTGACCTAAGCCGCGATACGGCCACAACCCTGCACCCCGTATCGCGGGGGGCATATCGTTTGTCGATGTAGGGGATTATGGTAGCGGAGGAGGGACTTGAACCCCCGACACGCGGATTATGATTCCGCTGCTCTAACCAACTGAGCTACTCCGCCGAAGCCGTGGCGCTAGGTAGGGGATGCGGCGCGGGGCGTCAAGCGCTTTCCGGGTGAAAAAACGCACTCGGTTTCGCAACGGCATCTGCGCGCCCGTGATGGACGGCGCGCGCCGCTTTACCGCGCGGACCCGCTCGGGCAAGAAGGCCAAAAGGAGCCAACATGCAGACCGGACCCGAGCGCGATTTCCCAGCCACCCGTGACCTGCTGTTGGTGGGGGGCGGGCACACGCATGCGCTGGTCCTGCGCCGCTGGGCCATGGCGCCGCAGCCCGGCGTGCGCGTGACCCTGATCGACCCCAACGCGGTCGCGGCCTATTCGGGGATGCTGCCCGGTTGGGTGGCGGGGCATTATCCGCGCACGGCCCTCGACATTGACCTGATGGCTTTGACGCAGGCGGCGGGCGCGCGGATGATCCGGGGGCGCGCCGATATGTGCGACCCCGTCGCGCGGCGCCTGCGATTGAGCGATGGGCGCGTGTTGCGCTTTGATGTGCTGTCCTTCGACATTGGCGTGACCTCGGATCTGCCGGGGCTGCGCGGCTTTGCCCGGTTTGGTGCGCCCGCGAAGCCGCTGGGGGCGCTGGCCGACCGGTGGGAGCAGTTTCTAGGCCGGGATGAGGCCAGCGGCGACGTCGCGGTGCTGGGGGGCGGTGTCGCGGGGGTGGAACTGGCCTTGGCGATGGCCCGCCGTTTGCGCGCCGAGGGGCGTGACGGCACCGTCCGGGTGATCGAGACGAAATCCGTGCTGCAAGGCGTGTCGGAGGCCGCCACCGCCCGGCTGCGCGCCGCGGCGGATGCACTGGGGGTCGAGATCATGGAAAACGCCCGCGCGGCAGAGGTCACGGCAACCCATCTGCGGCTGGAGGACGGGCGCGACATTCCCGCCGCATTGACGGTCGGGGCGGCGGGCGCGCAGGCACAGGACTGGCTGACCGGGACAGGGCTGAGCCTTGAGCAGGGGTTCATCGCCGTCGACACCCTGTTGCGCACGCCGGAGTATCCGCATGTCTTTGCGGTGGGCGACTGCGCGCATATGATCGCGACCCCGCGTCCCAAGGCCGGGGTTTTCGCGGTGCGGCAGGCGCCCGTGCTGTTCGCCAACCTGCGCGCCACCCTTGCTGATCGCCCGCAAGACCTGCGCCGGTATCGCCCGCAGAACCGGTATCTGAAGCTGATCTCCATGGGCGAACGCAAGGCGGTCGCGGATCGCGGCTGGCCGGTGCTGGCAGGGTCATGGGTCTGGCGCTGGAAAGACCGGATTGACCGACGCTTCATGGCGATGCTGTCGGACCTGCCGCAGATGCCGCGCCCGCAGGCGCCGATCGGGGCGGCAGCGGGGCTGGCGGAGCGGCTGGCGGATGTGCCGCTATGCGGTGGCTGCGGTGCCAAGGTCGGGCCCGGCGCATTGAGCGCCGCGCTGGCCCGCGTGCCCGCCACCGCGCGGGCCGACATCGTGCCGCTTCCGGGGGATGATGCGGCGCTGATCCGGGGCCCCGACGGCAGCCAGCAGATTCTGAGCACCGATCACCTGCGGGCCGTGACATCCGACGCGGCGCTGATGGCGCGGATCGCGATCTGTCACGCCTTGGGGGATGTCTGGGCGATGGGCGCGGCCCCGCAATCGGCGCTCGCCAGCGTGATCCTGCCGGAGATGGCTGAGCCGATGCAGGCCGAAGCGCTGGCCGAGATCACCGCCGCCGCCGCTGAGATCCTGAGCGCCGAAGGTGCGGCGCTGATCGGCGGACACAGTTCGGTGGGCTCGGAGCTGACATTGGGCTTTACGGTGATCGGCACGCTCGACCGCGCGCCGGTCACCTTGGCCGGGGGGCAGCCCGGCGACGCGCTGATCCTGACCCGTCCCATCGGGTCTGGCGTTCTGCTGGCTGGCGCGATGCGGGGGCGGGGCCGGGGGGCGATGCAGGGGCAGGTGCGGGGGCCGGACCTTGCCGCGCTGCTCGATTTGCTGGCCACCCCTTATGGCGCTGCGGCGGCGGACCTGCGCGATGCCCATGCGATGACCGATGTGACCGGGTTTGGACTGGCGGGCCATCTGGCCAATATCTGTCGCGCTTCAAAGCTGGGGGCGGAGCTGTCGCTGGCGGCGCTTCCGCTGCATCCGGGCGCCGAAACGGTGGCCGGGGCCGGGGTCCGCAGTTCGATTTGGCCTGCCAATCGCGCGGCGCTGGATGGGCTCATCGGGTCGGGGCAGGGCGCGCGCTATGATCTGCTGTTTGATCCGCAGACGGCGGGCGGGCTGCTGGCCGCGGTGCCGGAGGCCGGGCTGGACGCGCGGTTCGAGCGGCTGCGCCGCGCGGGCGTGACGCCGGTGCGTATCGGTCGGCTGGTGGAGGGCGCCGCGCAGATCACGCTGGTCTGACACGCGGGCGCGCGGATCAGATCCGGGTCAGCGCGGCCATGACCCCTTCGGCGGCGCGGTCAAAACCGGGGCCATCGGGGGTGATCGGCACATGGGCGGCAGGCGGGGTGTAGCGCTCCTGCGCCCGCAGGTAGCGCGGATCGTAGTGCCGCGCCATCAGATCGCCTGCCAAGGTTTCCCACTCGCTGGCCGCCGCCTGCGCCTGCCATGCGGCGACTTGGGCCCGGCCCTGCAACGGCACCAGCAAATCAAGCGATTGGGTCACCTGCTGCTGCGCGGCCACGTCACCGGCATAGGTGCGGGCAAGATACCGGGCCCGGTCGGGCAGGTCGGCGTCCAGCATGATGCGCGGGGAGGCTCGCATCGCGGTCCAGAGCGATGGCGGCAGGCGGATATCGCCGATACGGGCGGCTTCGGCCTCGACCAGAATCGTGGCGTCTTCGGGCAGGGTGGCGAGGCGCTGCGCCAGCGCGGTCTCGAACGCCTTTTGCGAGGGCTGACCACCGGGCATCGCGCCGAAGGCCGAGCCACGATGCCGCGCCAGCCCCTCCAGATCGATCACCGTGCCGCCCTGCGCGGCGATCCGGGCCAGCACTTCGGTCTTGCCGCTGCCGGTCAGCCCGTCCAGCCGGACGATGCGCTGGCTCAGCGGGTGCCGGTGCAGCATGTCGACGACAAGATTGCGATAGGTCTTGTAGCCCCCCGCGACGATATCCACACGCCACCCGATCTGGGCGAGGATGGATGCGAAAGACCCGGAACGCTGCCCGCCGCGCCAGCAATAAAGCAGCGGCCTCCACCCGCCATCACGATCGGCAAGTGGGCCTTCCAGATGGGTGGCGGCGTTGCGCGCGACCAGCGCCGCGCCGATCTTGCGCGCCAGAAACGCATCCTGCTGCACATAGATCGTGCCGACGCGGGCGCGTTCGTCATCTGACAAGACCGGCAGGCTGATCGCGCCGGGCATGTGATCCTCGGCGTATTCCGACGGCGCGCGCACGTCGATCACCTCGTCGAAAGGCAGCTGCGCGAAATCGCGGAGGGAGGTCAGGGTCACTGGCATGGGGGCGGTTTATCCCGCCCGTCGCGCCAACCCAAGCCCCAACCGTCCGTCGCTGGAATGTCGCGGCGCCTGCGGGCGGGGGCGGACCGCACCGCTCAGGCGCGTGCCGCCGTCACCTCGACCTCGACCAGAAATTCCGGGCGGGTAAAGCCGTTGACGATCACCAGCGTGGAGGCGGGCAGGGCATCTTCTGCCACCTCTGACAGCCAGCGGTCCCGCGCGGCCATGTAACCTGCCATATGGGCGCGGTCGGTGACGAAGGCGTTGATGCGAACCACATCCACGGCGGACATGCCCGCCTCGGCGAGAATCGCATCGATATTGCCAAAGCACAGCGCCGCCTGTTCGGCGGCACCGTCGGGTATGAACTCGTCCGGGCCGATGCCCAGCTGGCCGGAGGTCACGACCATGCGCGCGTTCGCGGGAATTTCGACGCCATGCGCATAGCGCGCGAAGGGGCGTCGAATCGTGTCGGGAGAGAGCATTTTTGAAGTCATCGGGTGCACACTATCCGCGTCAGGGGGGAGGTCAATCTGGCGGGTGAAACGGGGCAATGTTGCGCAGATTTCTTCGATTCTGCGTAAGAACTAGACAGTTGTCCGGAAAGTTGCACTCAAAAAGCGCAAACTTGGACGTGAGCGAACAATCCGGCGGGGTCGGTCGTGCCACCTTCTGAGGCGGTGCCTACACATTGGGCAGGGAAACTCACATTACGCGGAGACTGCCATGACCAAGGGGTCCACCTTCTTCGGCGCCATTATGCTGGCTGCCGGCACTGCCACTGCCCTCGCCACGCCCGCGCTGGCACAGGATCTGACACCGGTATCTTACGGCACCAACTGGGTCGCGCAGGCCGAGCATGGTGGCTTCTACCAGTCCGTCGCTGATGGCACCTATGCCGAATGCGGTCTCGACGTGACCGTCGTTCCGGGCGGCCCGCAGGTGAACAACCGCGCGCTGATGCTGGCGGGCAAGATCGACTTCCACATGGGCGGCGATCTGCTGCAGGCCTTCTCCGCCGTGAAAGAAGGCATCCCCGTCGTCTCCGTCGCCGCGATGTTCCAAAAGCACCCGCAGGTCATCATCGCCCATCCCGGCGTCGCCGAAAGCTTCGAGGATCTGAAGGATCTGACCCTGCTCATCGGCGATAACGGCTACCAGTCGTTCTATCAGTGGATGATCAAGCAATACGGCTTCACCGAAGAGCAGCGTCAGCCCTACACCTTCAACCCGGCGCCGTTCCTTGCCGATGAGGGCGTGGGCATGCAGGGCTATCTCAGCTCCGAGCCTTATCTGATCGAGAAAGAAGCGGGTTTCACCCCGGATGTCTTCCTGATCGCCGATGCAGGCTATTCGACCTACGCCACCACGATCGAGACGATGGCCGACACCATCGAAACCTCCCCCGAGGTGGTGCAGTGCTTCGTCGATGGCTCGATCAAGGGGTGGTATAACTACCTCAACGGCGACAACGCGGAAGCCAACGCGCTGATCCTCGAAGCCAATCCCGACATGACCCAGGATAAGATTGATTTTGCGATCATGATGCTGAAATCCGAAGGCATCGTGACCTCGGGCGATGCGGAAACGATGGGCATCGGCGTCATCACCGACGCGCAGGTCGGCGACTTCTACCAGAAAATGGTGACCGCTGGCGTGATCGAGGACGGCCTTGACTACAAAGCCGCCTATTCCACCGAATTCGTCGGCAAGGGCGTGGGCATGGATCTCATGCAATAAGCCCGGCCACGATACCTCACAGGCCCCTTGCAGGGGGCCTGCATTGCGGCGGGCGGTAGGTCTCCTTCTCCCTTTCTCCCGCTCGCCGCCCCTTCGTTTTCCTTCGTTGCGATCCGATGCCTGCGCACGCGGCGTCCCTGTCGTGACCTGACCAACCGGACCTGCCCATGACCGCTGCCCGCCGCACCATCGCCCCGCTCGGCGCCCGTGCCCCTGTTTTGACGATGCAATCCGTCGACAAGGTGTTCGGCGGCGAAACCGTCGCCCTGCGTGGCATGAACCTTGCCGTGAACGAAGGCGATTTCATTTCGCTGCTGGGGCCGTCGGGCTGCGGCAAATCCACCGCGCTGCGGCTTATCGCCGGGCTGATGGCCCCGACGGCGGGCCGCATCGACTGGGCCGGCGGCCAGACCCACGGGGATCTGGGTGTCGTATTCCAAGAACCCACGCTGATGCCGTGGGCCACCGTCGCGCGCAATGTCTGGCTGCCGTTTCGCCTGCGAGGCCAAAGCTATCACGCGGTGAAGGATGAAATCCGCGAGGCCCTGTCGCTCGTCGGTCTGGAAAATTTCGCCAATGCCTATCCCCGCGAGTTGTCCGGCGGCATGAAAATGCGCGTCTCGATCGCGCGGGCCATGGTGACCCGGCCCCGGCTGATCTTGATGGATGAGCCCTTTGCCGCGCTGGATGAGATCACCCGCCATAAACTCAACACCGATCTGCTGGCGCTGCGCGACAAGATCGGCTGCACCGTCATCTTCGTCACCCATTCGGTGTTCGAAAGCGTGTTCCTGTCCGACCGCATCGTCGTGATGGCCGCCCGTCCGGGGCGGGTGATCCGCGAATTGCAGGTCGACGAACCCTATCCCCGCGGCGAGGCGTTCCGCACCTCGCCGGAATATGCCGCACAATGCCGGGCCACGTCCGAAGCGCTGCATTCTGCGATGGAGGCCGCATGACCACCTACGAAACCCCCGCTGGCACCGTGGCCGAACATGTCCCGGATTTGCCGCCGCTCGATCTTGATGAAATGCGCCGGGCCCGCCGCCGCCGCATCGACAAGATCGCCAAATACGCGCTGCCCCTCGTCATGCTGACGCTGACCTTGTGGCTGTGGGATCGTATCGTCGTCTGGAACGAGATCCCGCATTACATCCTGCCGGGCCCCGGACTTGTCTGGGACAGCCTTGTCGGGGATTGGGGCATCCTGTTCGAGGCTGCGACGCTCACCGCGCGCACCACCGTTCTGGCGCTGTGTCTTGCCGTGGCGGGCGGGGCCGGGCTGGCGATTCTGTTCAACCAGTCGCGGATGATGGAGCTGTCCTTCTATCCCTACGCGGTGATCTTGCAGGTGACGCCCGTTGTCTCGATCGCGCCGCTGATCTTTATCTATGTCGAAAGCAAAACCGCCGGGATGCTGCTCTGTGCGTGGATCGTGGCGTTCTTTCCGGTGCTGTCCTCCACTACGCTGGGGCTGAACTCCGTCGATCACAACCTGCGCGATCTGTTCCGCATCTACGGCGCGACGCGCTGGCAGCGGCTGACGCTGTTACAGATCCCCTCCGCGCTGCCCTACTTCTTGGGTGGACTAAAGATCGCCGGGGGTCTGTCGCTGATCGGGGCTGTGGTGGCCGAACTGGTCGCGGGCACTGGCGGCGTCGGCGCGGGGCTTGCCTCGCGCATTCAGGAGGCGGGCTACCGGCTCAATATCGCGCGGATGTTCGCCGCGCTGGCAATGATTGCGGCCATGGGTGTGGTGATTTTCACCATTCTGTCGGTGTTTACCCACCTGATGCTGCGTAAATGGCACGAAAGTGCGCTCAACAGAGAGGGTTGATGGAATTCCGCGTTCTGCCCAGCGGCCATGACGACATTGTAAACGCCACCCTGCGCAACCTGACGGTGCCGGCCTGTTTGACCGGCGCGGAGGGTGCGCTCACCTCCATCGACCTTACGATCAAGGACGGCAGGCTGACCGAGCCTGACCCCGCAGTGCCGCAGATCGACATGTGCGGCGCAATGGTGTTCCCGGCCTTTACCGATATGCACACCCATATCGACAAGGGCCATATCTGGGGCCGTGCGCCGAACCCCGATGGCACCTTTGACGGGGCGCTCGCCACTGTCGGTGCCGACCGCATCGCCAATTGGTCCGCCGAAGATGTCCGCGCCCGCGCCGATTTCGCCCTCCGCTGCGCCTACGCGCACGGCACCCGCGCCCTGCGCACCCATGTCGACAGCCTCGCCCCGCAGGCCGCGATCAGCTTCCCGGTGATGTCGGAACTGCGCGAGGCATGGGCGGGTCGGATCGAGCTTCAGGCCAGCGCGCTCATTGGCGCCGACCGCATCGACCAAGGCGCGGAGTTCACCGCGCTCGCCGATCTGGTGGCCGAACATGGCGGTGTGCTGGGATCGGTCACCTACCCGATGCCGGACCTTCCCACCCGGTTGCGGGATTTCTTTGCCGCCGCTGGCGCGCGCGGGCTCGATGCCGATTTTCATGTCGATGAGACGATGGACCCCGGCGTCGAAACCCTGCGCCTAATTGCCGAGGCCGCGATTGACACCGGCTTCACCGCGCCGATCACCGTCGGCCATTGCTGTTCGCTGTCGGTGCAGGAGGACGCGCGCGCACAGGACACGCTCGATCTGGTGGCCCGGGCGGGCATCAATGTCGTCAGCCTGCCGATGTGCAACCTCTACCTTCAGGATCGCCATGCCGGGCGCACCCCGCGCAGGCGTGGCGTCACGCTGGTGCATGAGATGGTCGCGCGCGGCATTCCCGTCAGCTTTGCCTCCGACAACACCCGCGATCCGTTCTACGCCTATGGCGATCTCGACATGATCGAGGTCATGCGCGAGGCCACCCGGATCGCCCATCTCGATCACGGGCGGCACGACTGGACCCATGCGTTCACGACGACCCCCGCGCGGGCCTGCGGTTTTGCCGCGCCCGATCTGACCCCCGGTGCGCCCGCCGATCTGGTGATCTGCCGCGCGCGCAGCTGGACCGAGCTTTTCGCCCGGCCCCAATCCGATCGCATCGTGATCCGGCAGGGCCGGCAGATCGATCGCACGCTCCCCGATTACGCGGAGCTCGACCACCTGATGAGGACCGTATGAAACCCAATGTCGCCGCCGCCAAAGAGGCGCTGAGCCATCTTGATATCGAAACCTCCGACCGGGCGATTCGCGCCAAAAGCCGGGATTTCTTCTGGTATTCGCCGGTGCTGAAAACCCGGCTCGATCATGTCGAAGCCGATTTCGTCGTCTCGCCCCGGTCCGAGGCCGAGGTGATCGAAATTCTGCGCACCTGCTACGCCCATGACGTGCCGGTCACCACCCGTGGCGCGGGCACCGGCAATTACGGTCAGGCGATGCCGCTTGCGGGCGGCTGCGTCATGCACATGCGCCATATGGCGGCGGTGAAGGAGATCCACCCCGGTCGCGTCATCGTCGAGCCGGGCTGCCTGCTCAAGGATCTCGACGCCGCCTGTCAGGAGCATAGCGGTCAGGAACTGCGCATGTTCTCGTCCACATGGGCGACGGCCACCATCGGCGGCTTTGTCGCCGGGGGCTCGGGCGGCATCGGTTCGATCACATGGGGCGCGCTGCGCGATCTGGGCAATATCATCCGCCTGCGCGTCGTGACGATGGAAGAAGAGCCCCGCGTGCTGGAATTCCGCGGCGAGGAATTGCACCGCGTCAGCCACGCCTATGGCACCAACGGCATCATCACCGAGTTGGAGATGCCGCTGGCGCCGGCCTATGACTGGACCGACATCTTCGTGGCCTTCGACGATTTCGACGCGGCGCTCGAATTTGCCAATGGCCTCGGCAATCAGGACGGCATCCTCAAAAAACTCTGCTCGGTCTATGAGGCGCCCATCGCGCACAGCTATTTCCAGCGTGTGCAGCCGCATGTCGCCGAAGACACCACGCTGGTCGGGCTGATGATCGCGCCGCACAGCATGGAGGGCTTTCTGACCTTCCTCGGGCGGCATCCGGCGGGGCAGCTGATCTATCGGTCCGATGACAATGACTGGGACCGCACGCCCGGCCCGGTGTTCGAATATGGCTGGAACCACACCACCCTGCGCGCCCTGCGCGTCGATCCGTCGATTACCTATCTACAGGTCCGCTACGCCTATCCCGATCACATCGCGCTGGTGCAGAAGATGCGCGCCGATTTCTCGCCCGAGGTGATGCAGCATCTGGAGGTGATGCGCGAAAGCGGGCGCACGATTTTTGCCGGGCTGTCGATGGTGCGTTTCACCACCGAGGAACGGTTGGATGAAATCGTCCGCCTGCACGAAGAGGCAGGCGCCATCATCTTCAACCCGCATCGCTACACGCTGGAAGAAGGCGGTCGCCAATCCGCCGATCAGCGTCAGCTCGATTTCAAGCGCGAGGCCGATCCCAAGGGGCTGCTGAACCCCGGCAAGATGATCACATGGGACAATCCCGACCACGATTATTCCAGCATGTATGCCTATCCGGGCCTACAGGCAGCGGAGTAGGCGATGCGGTCCGTCTTGCTTGAAATTCATCTGCCGGAGGCTTGGTTTTCTGACGGAAAACCGGCCAGCCGTCCGGCCCGCACCGAGGCTGCGACATGAAACGCGCGCTTGTCCTTTTCGCACATCCCTGTCCTGAAAGCTTCTCGTCCGCGCTGCACCAGCGCACGGTCGAAAGCCTCGCCCGCGGTGGCTGGGATGTCGATGATTGCGACCTGAATGCCGAAGGGTTCTCGCCGGTCCTGACCGAAGCCGAGCGGCGCGGCTATCACGACTATCCCGCCAATATCGAGCCGGTGCGGGACTACGTCGAACGGCTGCGCGCGGCGCAGGCGCTGGTGCTGGTGTTTCCGGTCTGGAATTTCGGCTATCCGGCGATCCTGAAGGGCTTCCTCGACCGGGTGTTTCTGCCCGGCGTGTCGTTTAAGCTGGTGGATGGCAAGGTTCGACCCAACCTGCCCAATATCACCCGGCTGGCGGCGGTAACGACCTATGGCGGCACCCGGCTGCGCGCCATCGGCGCGGGCGATCCGCCGCGCAAATGCGTCACCCGCGCGGTGCGCTACGCCACCCGCCCGGACCGGATGCGCTATCTTGCCCTTTACGACATGAACCGCGCGACCGACGCCAAGCGCAGTGCCTTCCTCACCCGCGTCGGGACCGAGATGGAGGCGCTCTGACATGCGCGCGCTCGTCGTCTATTGTCACCCGCGCGAGGATAGCTTTACCGCCGCGGTGCGCGACCGGGTTCTCGCCCGGCTCGACGCGACGGGGGTCGAATGGCAGATCTCCGATCTTTACGGCATGGGCTTTGATCCGGTGCTCTCCGCGACAGAGCATCGCAGCTATCTCGACACGCCCGCCAACCGCGCGCGCGTGGAGGACGAGGTGGAGAAGGTTCTGTGGTGCGATACCCTGATCTTTGTCTACCCGACATGGTGGTATGGCCAGCCCGCGATGTTGAAAGGCTGGCTGGAGCGGGTGCTGCTGCCCGATGTGGCCTTTCTCATGCCTGATGCCGACCACGCGACGATCCGTCCCGGCCTGCGCCATATCCGCAACCTTGCCGTGTTCACCACCGGCGGGGCCAGCCGTTGGCTGACCGCGCTGATTGGTGCGCCGGGCAAGCGGACGCTGTTTCGCGGCATCGGCCTGCTCTGCGCCCGCCCCCTGCGAAAATCCTTTGCCATGCACTACCTGATGGACACGTCCACCGATGCCAGCCGCAGCCGCCACTTGGCGCGGGTGGAGGCACGGATGGATCGGTTTCTGGCGCCTGCGCGCCGTCAATCGACGGCCCCGGCACCTGACAGACAGGAGAGCACGACATGACCCAAGCGACCGACATCCCCGTTCTCGACTGGCAGCGCTTTGCCTCCGGGCGCGACGCTGACGGATTCGCCGCCGATCTGGGCGCGGCCTGCCGGGGGCCGGGGTTCTTTCTCATCAAAGGCCACGGCATTGATCGCAACCTGATCAAGCAGGTCTTTTCCCAAGCCACCGATTTCTTTGCGCAGCCCGCCAGCGTGAAGGAGCCTCTGTCGATCTACACCAACCCTCATAATCGCGGCTGGGCGCATATGGGCTCCGAGGCGCTCGACGATCAGAGCGGCGTGCAGGACCGCAAGGAAGCGTTCAACATCGGGCTCGATCTGCCCAGGGACGATCCCCGCGTGCAGGCAGGGGAGCCGTTTCGCGGTGTGAACCTCTGGCCGGAGGAGGCCGACCTGCCGCATTTCCGCGAGGTGATGTTGGCCTATTACAACGCCGCATGGGGTCTGGGCGTGGCGCTGCACCGGGCCTTTGCCCGCGATCTGGGACTGGCGGAGGACTGGTTCGCCCCGCATTTCACCGCGCCGATGGCCACGCTGCGGCTGCTCTCCTATCCGCCTGCCAGCGGCACGGCGGGGGAGATCGGCGCAGGCGCGCATACCGATTACGGCGCGGTGACCCTGCTGCTGACGGATGGCGAGCCGGGTCTGCAGGTCCGTCCCCGCGGCAGCGACACATGGCTCGACGTGCCGCATATGGACGACACATTCGTCGTCAATATCGGCGACTGCCTGATGCGCTGGTCCAACGACATCTATGCGTCTTCGCCGCACCGGGTCGCCCCGCCGCGCAATAAACGGCACTCGGTCGCGTTTTTCCTCGATCCCAATCCCGACAGCGTCATCACCGCGCTGCCCGGCACCGGCGATCCCCGTTATCCCGCCGTCACCGGGGCCGACTATCTGCGGTCCCGGCTTGACGCCACCTACACCCCACCGGAGGTTTCATGACACGCCGTTTCGACTGGGCCGAATTTCGCGCGCCGGAATATCGCGATATCGACCCGATGAAGACCATCGCCATCCTGCCCACCGCCGCCATCGAACAGCACGGGCCGCACCTGCCCGTGGGCACCGACACCATGATCGCCGGTGGCATGCTGGATGAGCTGCGCCGCACCTGTCCCGATGATCTGGACATTCGCATTTTGCCGATCATGGCCGTGGGTAAATCGAACGAACATATCCATGCCGCCGGGACGCTGACCCTGTCGGCCCCGGTCGCGCTTCAGGCGTGGCAGGAGATCGGACTGTCGGTCGCGCGGGCTGGCATTCGTAAGATCGTCATCGCCAACAGCCATGGTGGCAACCTTGACCTCATCTCGATCCTCAGCCGCGAATTGCGGGTGCGGGCGGGGATGTTCGCGGTGAAATGCCAATGGGGTAATTTCGGCCAGCCGGACGGGCTCTATACCGATCACGAACGCGCCTACGGCATCCATGGCGGCGATGTGGAAACGTCGCTGATGCTGGCTTTCCAGCCCCATTGTGTGGACATGACCCGGGCGGAGAATTTCCGGTCTGCCGCCGAGGGCGCGTCGATCTCGCCGGTCGGGCCGATATCGCATGGCTGGATCTCGTCGGATCTGAACGGCGCGGGCACGGTGGGCGATGCGTCGCTTGCCACCGCCGAAAAGGGCCGCGCCACCTGTGCCCATCAGGTGCGCGGGTTCATCGAATTGCTGCGCGAGGTCGAAGCCCGCGACATCAGCGCGATGAAGCCCACGCAGCCCGAACTGGCCTGATCTACCCGCCCGTGTCGATCCGCTCCAGCAGCGCCTCGACCGAGGGTCCGATATCCTCCACCACCAGCGCCACACCTTCGGCGTTGGGGTGGATGCCATCCCCCTGCATATAGTCGCGGATCGCCCCGGCGCGGTCTTCGATCCCGGTCAGCGCCCCCAGAAAATCGGGGTGCAGCAGCGCGCCATGCGCCTCCGCCAGATCGGGATAGATCGTATCGAAGCTTTGCTTGAACTCCGCACCATAATTGCCCGGTGCCGTCATGCCGATCAGCAGCGCGGGCACCTCCGCGTCATCGGCGGCGGTCAGGATGCCGTCCAGATTGGCGCGGCTGGTTTCCGGCGGCAGCCCGCGCAGCAGGTCATTGCCCCCCAGCGTGACGATCAGCCCCTCCACCTCCGGCGTTAGGGTCCAGTCGACCCGGCTCAGCCCGCCTTGCGTGGTATCGCCGGACACACCAGCATTGACGATCTGCACGTCATGGCCACGTTCCGTCAGCCACGCCTGCAACTGCGGGACAAAGCCATCGCCCTGCGGCAAGCCGTAGCCTTGGGTCAGGCTATCGCCAAGCGCGGCCAGCACGGTTTGCGCCATCGCGGGGACGGCGATCAGCGATGACAGGCTCGCGAGCAGCGTTACCGCTACCTTGCGCCGCGCTGCGGCAAGGCCATATTGCCACAGATACCCTCGATCCGCCCGGAGCCTGCCCATGACCGTGACCCCCGCCGACCCCACCGCCGCCGGGCCCGAAACTGTGGGCGATGCCACGGATGATCGGGTGCTGGACCTTGCCGACCTGCGGCTAACGCTCGATGGCAATGCCGGCCCGGTGGAAATCCTGCGTGGCATCGATGTGTCGGTGACGCGTGGCGAAACGCTGGGGCTGATCGGGCCATCGGGGTCGGGCAAGAGTTCTCTCCTCATGGTGATGGGCGGGCTGGAGCGCGCCACCGGCGGCCGGATCACCGCCCTCGGGCATGACCTGTCGGGGATGAACGAGGACGCGCTGGCCCGGTTCCGCCGCCATCATATGGGCATCGTGTTTCAGTCTTTCCACCTGATCCCGACGATGACCGCGCTGGAAAATGTCGCGACCCCGCTGGAGCTTGCCGGGCATGACGATGCGTTTGACCGCGCCGAGGCGGAGCTAAAGGCCGTCGGTCTAGGCGCGCGCACCGATCACTATCCGCGGCAAATGTCGGGGGGCGAACAGCAGCGCGTCGCGCTGGCCCGTGCCGCCGCGCCGCGCCCGCAGATCCTGCTGGCGGACGAGCCTACCGGCAACCTCGACACCACCACCGGCGAAACGATCATGGACCTGCTGTTCGATCTCCGCGACCGCCACGGCGCGACGCTGGTTCTGGTCACCCATGCACCCGCGCTGGCCGCGCGCTGTGACCGGGTGGTGCGTCTGGCCGATGGTCGGGTCGCGGGGGAGGGGCTGCGCGCCGCCGCCGAATGAGCGCGCTGCGTGACGCCGCCCGCATTGCCCGGCGCGAATTGCGCGGCGGGCTGGCCGGGTTTCGGGTGTTCCTTGCCTGTCTCGCGCTTGGTGTGGCGGCGATTGCGGCGGTCGGTATGGTCCGTGAAAGCATCCAGCAGGGGCTGGAGCGGGAGGGCGCGACGCTGCTCGGCGGTGACGCACAGATGAGCTTCACCTACCGCTTCGCCACCGAGGAGGAACGCGCATGGATGGAGCAGGCCGCCACCGCTGTCTCCGAAATTGTCGATTTCCGCTCGATGGCCGTGGTCGACCGCCCCGATGGCAGCGCCGATCGCGCGCTGGTGCAGTTGAAGGGCGTCGATGGCGCATGGCCGCTGCTGGGGCAGGCGGAACTGGACCCGGCGGTATCGCTTGATGCGGCCTTTGCTGGCACGGACGGGATGCCGGGGGCCGTGGCCGATCCGGTGCTGGCGGCGCGGCTGGGGCTGTCGGTCGGGGATAGGTTCCGGCTGGGAGAGGCCAGTTTCGTCCTGACCGCGCTGCTGGAACGGGAGCCCGATAGCGGCGCGACCGGCTTCGCCTTTGGGCCACGGGTTCTGGTGCGCACGGCAGATCTGGACGGCTCCGGTCTGCTGACCCCCGGCACATTGTATGAAAGCCGCTACCGGCTCGACCTGCCTGCCGAAGCGGATCTCGACACCGTCAAGGCCGAAGCCGAAGCGCTGTTCCGCGACACTGGCATGAGCTGGCGCGACAGCCGCCGCGCCGCGCCCGCCATTGCCCGTTTCGTCGATCGCACCGGCGCGTTTCTGGTGCTGGTTGGTCTGGCCGGTCTGGCCGTTGGCGGCATCGGGGTGTCGGCGGCGGTGCGCGCCTATCTCGACGCGCGCATCCCCACAATCGCGGTGCTGCGCAGCCTTGGCGCCTCGTCGCGGGTGATCCTCTGGGCCTATCTGATGCAGATCGGCGCGCTGGCCGGGGTCGGCGTCGTGCTGGGGCTGGTGCTGGGTGCGGCGCTGCCCCTAGCCGTAGCGCCGCTGCTGGAAGCGCGCCTGCCGATCCCGGCGGCGTTCGGGCTGCATCCCGGCCCGCTGCTGGAGGCCGCGCTTTACGGTGTCCTGACCGCGCTGATCTTTACGCTCTGGCCGTTGGCGCGCACCGAAACCATCCGGCCCGCAGCCCTGTTCCGGGACGCGGGCGCGGCGGCAGGCTGGCCACGCCGCCGCTGGATCGCAACCGTGCTGGGGCTGGTCGTCGTCCTGATCGGCGCCGCGGTCTGGTTTTCCGGCGTTCCGGAACTGACGCTGGGCGCCGCCGCGGGCGTGCTGGGCGCGCTGCTGCTGCTGGCGCTGGCGGCGCGCGGCATTGCCGCGCTCAGCCG
This sequence comes from Pacificitalea manganoxidans, assembly GCF_002504165.1. Taxonomy (GTDB): domain Bacteria; phylum Pseudomonadota; class Alphaproteobacteria; order Rhodobacterales; family Rhodobacteraceae; genus Pacificitalea; species Pacificitalea manganoxidans. The sequence goes on along the minus strand of NZ_CP021404.1, from coordinate 2,811,300 downwards.
CCGCGCCGCCCGATCGCGCATGATGCGCGGGCGCAGCGCACTGCGGCTGGCTTTCGGGGCGATTGGCGGGCCGGGCGGGGAAACCGCAAGTGTCGTGCTGTCGCTGGGTCTGGGCCTGTCCGTTCTGGCTGCCGTGGGGCAGATCGACAGCAACCTGCGCCGTGCCATCGCGGGCGATCTGCCCGATGTCGCGCCGAGCTTCTTCGTCGTCGATATCCAGCCCGATCAGATGCAGCCGCTGCAAGCGGCGCTTGATGCCGAACCCGGGGTCGAGCGGGTCGAAACCGCGCCCATGCTGCGCGGTGTCATCACCCGTATCAATGGCGAGGTGGCGACCGATGTGGCGGGCAACCACTGGGTGCTGCGCGGTGATCGCGGTGTGACCTATGCCGCCACCCCCGATGCCCGGACCGAAGTCACGGCAGGCACATGGTGGCCCGAAGACTATACCGGCCCGCCTCAGATCAGCTTTGCCGCCGAGGAAGCGCGCGAGATCGGGCTGAAGCTGGGCGACACCCTCACCGTGAACATTCTGGGCCGCGACATCGAGGCCGAAGTGACCTCGTTTCGCGAGGTCGATTTCTCGGACGCCGGTATCGGCTTTGTGCTGACGATGAACCCGGCGGCGGTGCAGGGCGCGCCGCATACGTTCATCGCCACGATCTATGCCGACGCGGATGCCGAACCTGCCATCCTGCGCGATGTGGCGGGGCGCTGGCCCAATATCACCATGATCCGTGTGCGCGACGTCGCCGAACGGGTCGCCGAACTGCTGGGTGCGGTGGCCACCGCCATCACCTATGGCGCGGGTGTGACGCTGCTCACCGGCGGGATTGTCCTGATCGGCGCGGCTGCGGCGGGGGAACGGGCGCGGGTGTTCGAGGCGGCGGTGCTTAAAACGGTGGGCGCTGCGCGGCGGCAGATCCTTGCGTATTTCGCGTGGCGTTCGATGCTGACCGGGCTTGCCGCAGGGCTGGTCGCGGTGCTGGCTGGCGGGCTTGCCGGGTGGGCGGTGACGGTGTTCGTGATGGAGACGGATTTCGTGTTCGAGCCGCTTTCGGCGCTGCTCATCATCGCCGGGGGTGTGCTGGCCACGACGCTTGCGGGGCTCGGCTTCGCGCTTCGGCCCCTCGCGGCCCGCCCCGCCCGCGTTCTGCGCGCCCGGGACTGAGAGGGCCGGGGGCGCTGCCCAGCGCCCCTGCCTGCCGCCATGACAGGCCCGCACGGGCGAGCGCTCGCCTGTCTGCTCTGCCGGGCCTGGCCAGTCCCGAAGCGGGCGGCATTTCCCCACATAGCATCGCGTCTCGGCGTCCCCAACGCAGAGGATCGTTCCGCGCCGCCCCTGCCTTGACCCTCGCCCGTGACGGGGCCATCAACTCCGTGACAGGGCGCGCCGCCCGGACGGAGATCACCATGACCGACCTGCCTCTTGACCGACTTGCCGCGATCTGCGGGCCCGCGCAGGTGCTGACAGGGGCCGATGCCGCGCCCTATGGGCAAAGCTGGGTAAAATCCTATTCCGCCCAACCCGGCGCGGTCGTGCGGCCCGGCTCGACGCAGGAGGTCGCCGCGATCATGCGGCTAGCGCAGGAGACCCGCACCCCGATCGTGCCGATGGGCGGCAATACCGGCGTGACCGGGGCGACGCAGGCGCGCGATGCGGTGATCCTCTCCACCGAACGGCTGGACCGTATCCGGGAGATCCGGACGCAGGCGCGGGTCGCGGTGGCGGAGGCGGGGGTTGTCGTCGCCACGTTGCAGGAGGCCGTCGCGGCGCAGGGTCTGACATTCCCTCTGATGTTCGGCGCACGCGGATCGGCGCGGATCGGCGGCGTGCTGTCGACGAATGCGGGCGGCGCCAATGTGCTGCGCTACGGCAATACCCGCGCGCTGTGTCTGGGGCTGGAGGCGGTGCTGCCTGACGGGCGGGTGATGGACCTGACCTCGGCCCTGCTAAAGGACAATTCCGGCTATGACCTGCGCCAGCTTCTGATCGGGGCCGAAGGCACGCTTGGGGTTATCACGGCAGCGGTGATGAAGCTGTTTCCGACCCCTGCGGCCTATGCCACGGCGATGGTCGCGATGCCGTCACTCGACGGCGCGCTGGATCTGCTCAACCGCCTGCAAAGCGAAAGCTCCGGCGCGGTCGAGGCGTTCGAGATCATGCCGCAAAGCTACTTTACCCGTCTGCGCGAAACCCGCCCCGGCCTGCGCGCGCCGCTGGGCCACGATCATGCCTTCACGCTGCTGATCGAACTGGGCGCCACCGCGCGCCGGGATGCAGTGGCGGGCCCTGACGGCACCGTGCCCATTGTTGCGCTGCTGGAGGAGGTGCTGGCTGCCGCGCTGGAGAAGGATCAGATCGCCGATGCCGTCGTGGCCCGCTCCGACACCCAGCGGGCGGACCTGTGGCACCTGCGCGAAATCGCCGCCGAGATCACGCTGGATCGCGCGCCGCTGGTCGATACCGATATCGCGGTGCCCCCCGATCAGGTCGGCGCGGCGCTGGCCCGGCTTGAGGCCCGGCTGGTGGCGATGGATGCGGGCGCCTATAGCGTGACGGTCGGGCATCTGGGCGACGGCAACCTGCATTACACGATGTTCCCCACCCGCGATGACGCCGCCCTTCTCGACGCGCTGCGCGAGATGGTCGAGGATGTGGTCGCGGAATTTGGCGGCAGTTTTTCCGCCGAGCATGGCGTAGGCCGGAGCAAGCGGCCCTCCATGCGGCGGCGCAAGGATCCCGTCGCGCTCGACATGATGCGCGCAATCAAGACCGCGATCGATCCGCAGGGCGTGATGAACCCCGGCGTGCTGCTGCCCTGAACAGGATTTCAGCAGCTTCGGCGGGCAGGCGCGGTTTGCGGGGCGCTTGGGGCGTTGCCCCTAGCATCGGGGCGGCGTTTCGTGCTGCTATGCCGGTAACCTCCTGCGCCCTCAGCGAAAGCCTCCGATGTCCATTCATGCCGCCATCACGCACCTGACGCATTACAAATATGACCGTCCGGTCACGCTAAGCCCGCAGATCATCCGGCTGCGTCCGGCCCCCCATAGCCGCACGCGGGTCATCAGCCATTCGCTGAAGGTCAGCCCCGGCGGGCATTTCGTGAACCATCAGCAAGACCCCTATGGCAACTGGCTGGCGCGGTTCGTCTTTCCCGAACCGGTGCGCGAATTCCGGATCGAGGTCGATCTCGTCGCCGATATGTCGGTCTACAACCCGTTCGACTTCTTCGTCGAGGACACGGCCCAGTCATGGCCCTTCGACTACCCCGAGGCGCTGCGCGAGGATCTGACGATCTATGCCACGCCGGAGCCCGCAGGCCCGCGCCTGACCCAGTTCCTGCGCGACATCGATCGCAGCGAAGACCACACCGTCGATTTCCTCGTCGGACTGAACATGCGCCTGTCGCAACAGATCGATTATACCATCCGCATGGAGCCGGGCGTGCAAACGCCCGAGGAAACGCTGGAGCGCGGTTCCGGCTCCTGCCGCGACAGTTCGTGGCTGCTGGTGCAGATCCTGCGCAATCTGGGCTTTGCGGCGCGGTTCTGCTCGGGCTACCTGATCCAGTTGAAGCCGGATTTGCAGGCGCTCGACGGACCGGCGGGCACGGATCACGACTTCACCGATCTGCATGCATGGTGCGAGGTCTATCTGCCCGGCGCGGGCTGGATCGGGCTTGACCCGACCTCCGGTCTGCTGACGGGCGAAAGCCATATTCCGCTGGCCGCGACGCCCCATTACGCCAATGCCGCGCCGATTTCCGGCATGGCCAGCCCGGCCGAGGTGACGTTCGATTTCGACATGACCGTGCGCCGGGTGGCCGAACATCCGCGCATCACCAGGCCCTTCCCGGAAGAAAGCTGGCAGCGGCTCGATGCGCTGGGCCGTCAGGTCGACGCGGCGCTGGAGAAATCCGATGTGCGTCTGACGATGGGCGGCGAGCCGACCTTTGTGTCGATTGACGATTTCGAGGCCGAGGAATGGAACACCGCCGCTGTCGGCCCCATGAAGCGCCCGCTGGCGGATAAGCTGATCCGCCGCCTGCGGGACCGCTTCGCACCCGGCGGGTTCCTGCATTACGGGCAGGGCAAATGGTATCCCGGCGAAACCCTGCCGCGCTGGACGTTTTCACTCTATTGGCGGCGCGACGGGAAGCCGATCTGGAATGATGAAGCGCTGATCGCGACCGAGGGCACGGAAACCGGCGCAGGCCCGGAGGAGGCGCGCGCCCTGTTGGCGGGCATGGCCGAAGAACTGGGCGTCGATCCCGATCACGTCCAACCCGCCTTCGAAGACCCCGGTGAATGGCTCCTGCGGGAAGCGAACCTGCCCGAAAACGTAACCCCGGAAAACTCCAAGCTGGCCGATGCCGAGGCGCGCCACCGCATCGCGCGGGTGTTCGAGCGGGGTTTGACCGCACCGTCGGGCATGGTGCTGCCGATCCAGCGCTGGCAGGCGCGGGCCAGTTCCGGCTGGATGTCGGAACTGTGGCGCACGCGGCGCGGTAAGCTGTTTCTGGTGCCCGGCGACAGCCCGGTGGGCTTCCGCCTGCCATTGGACAGCCTGCCGCACATCCCCAAAAGCGACTATCCCTACACCTATGTCGCCGATCCCTCGACCCAGACCGGGCCGCTGCCCGATCCTGACGCGCTGCGCGACACGCCCACGGGCCGCCCCGCAACCGAAGGGCAGGGCAAACGGATCGGTCCCGAAGTCAGCGGCGAGCGCAGTCAGGGCACCGCGCACTTTACCGCATCCGAGCCGGGGCAGGATGTCATCGAGCAGGAACTCAACGCCGCAGGCGGGCTGGTCCGCACCGCGATGAGCGTCGAGCCGCGCGACGGACGGCTGTGCATCTTCATGCCGCCCACCGAACGGGTGGAGGATTATCTGGAATTGCTCGCCGCCGCCGAGGTCACCGCCGCCAAACTGGGCCTGCCGGTGCATATCGAAGGCTACGCGCCGCCCCATGACGCCCGCATGAACGTGATCCGCGTCGCCCCCGATCCCGGCGTGCTGGAGGTCAATATCCACCCCGCAGCCAGCTGGGAGGAATGTGTGGCGACGACAAACGCGATCTATGACGAGGCGCGGCAATGCCGACTTGGCGCCGACAAATTCATGATCGACGGTCGCCATACCGGCACCGGCGGCGGCAATCATGTCGTCGTGGGCGGTGCAAGCGTGATGGACAGCCCTTTCCTGCGGCGGCCCGATCTGATGCGCTCGCTGATCTTGTATTGGCAGCGGCACCCGGCGCTCAGCTACCTGTTTTCGGGCCTGTTCATCGGCCCCACCAGTCAGGCGCCGCGCATTGACGAAGCTCGGCATGACAGCCTGTACGAATTGGAAATCGCGCTCGATCAGATCCGTGGCGCGGGGGCCACGGAACACACCCCGCCGTGGCTGCTGGACCGGCTGCTGCGCAATATCCTGATCGACGTGACCGGCAACACCCACCGGGCGGAGCTTTGCATCGATAAACTCTACTCCCCCGACGGCCCGACCGGGCGGTTGGGCCTGGTGGAATTCCGCGGCTTCGAGATGCCGCCCGACCCGAAAATGAACCTTGCCCAGCAATTGCTGATCCGCGCCATCATCTCGCGGCTGTGGGATGCGCCGGTGACCGGTAAGCCGGTGCGCTGGGGCACCACCCTGCATGACCGGTTCATGATGCCGCATTTCATCTGGCAGGATTTCGAGGAAGTGCTGCGCGACCTGCGCGACCATGGCTTCGATCTCGACCCCGAATGGTATCGCGCGCAGGCGGAATTCCGGTTCCCGTTCTGTGGCGAGGTCACCTATGAGGGCATCGGGCTGGAAATCCGTCAGGCGCTGGAGCCGTGGCATGTGCTGGGCGAAACCGGCGCGATCGGCGGCACCGTGCGCTACACCGACAGTTCGGTCGAACGGTTGCAGGTCAGCCTCACCGCCGCCGATCCCGAACGCTACACTGTCTGCGTCAATCGCCGTCGCATGCCGCTTACGCCGTCGGGCACGGGCGGGCTGGCGGTGGGCGCGGTGCGGTTCAAGGCATGGCAACCGCCCGCTGCGCTGCATCCGGTCCTGCCGGTCGATGCGCCGCTGGTCTTTGACATCTTCGATACATGGACCGGGCGCGCCATCGGCGGCTGCACCTATCACGTCGCCCATCCCGGCGGGCGCAACTACGATACCTTCCCCGTCAATGGCAACGAGGCCGAAGCCCGCCGCCTTGCCCGGTTCGAGCCGCATGGCCATAACCCCGGCGCCTATGACCCGGTCCCCGAGGTGCGCCATCCCGATTTCCCGATGACGCTCGATCTGCGGCGACGACCGGGGTTGTGAGCCGATGACGGATAAAAGGGAGGATACAGGGCGCGGCGCAGGTCTCGACGATCCGCGCCGCGCCGCGCCAGCGCCCGACGCGCAGACCACCACCAGCGCCGAAACTGGCCCCGAGGCCTGCGATGACGGGCCGATGACCACGCGGCTGGCCGACATGCTGGCAGGCTATGACCGCCGCCCCGGCATCGCCGATGAATTGCTGGGCCCCGACGGGCAAATGCGCCCGGTCTGGCAGCAATTCATGTGCAACCTCGCGCGCCAGTCGCCAGAGGCGATTTCCGAGGCCTTCGGGCGCGGCGACAAATATCTGCGCGATGCGGGCGTGTTTTTCCGTCACTACAGCGAAGATGCCTCGACGGAGCGGGATTGGCCGCTCAGCCATGTGCCGGTGCTCATCGATGCGGGCGAATGGGCCGGGATCGAGGCCGGGCTGATCCAGCGCGCCGAGTTGCTGGAACACGTGATGGCCGACCTCTACGGTCCGGGGGAGCTGGTGAAATCCGGGCAACTGCCTGCCTCTCTCGTGGCGCAAAATCCCGAATGGCTGCGCCCGCTGGTGGGCATCACGCCGCCGGGCGGGCATTTCCTGCATTTCCTCGCCTTCGAGATCGGGCGCTCCCCCGATGGGACGTGGTTCGTTCTGGGCGACCGGACGCAGGCACCGTCGGGCGCGGGATTTGCGCTGGAAAACCGTGTCGCCACCAGCCGGGTGTTTTCGGAATTCTACCCTCGGGCACGGGTCGAACGCCTAGCGCCGTTTTTCCGCACCTTCCGCGACGCGCTGGGCGAGTTGCGGCTGGGCCATGACAGCCGCATCGGCATCCTGACGCCCGGCCAGCACAACGACACCTATTTCGAGCATATTTATATCGCGCGCTACCTCGGCATTCCGCTGCTGGAGGGCGAGGATCTGAGCGTTGAAAACGGGCAGGCCATGATCCGCACCGTCGAGGGACCGCGCCCGGTTTCGGTGCTGTGGCGGCGGCTCGACGGGCATATGGCCGATCCGCTCGAACTTGACGAAGGCTCCCGCCTTGGCACGCCGGGGCTGATCGGGGCGCTGCGGTCGGGACAGTTGACGCTGGTGAATGCGCTGGGGTCGGGGGTGCTGGAAAGCCGGGCGATGCTGGCATTCCTCCCCGCCATCGCGCGCAGCCTGCTGGGCGCGCCGCTACGCCTGCCCAATATCGCGACATGGTGGTGCGGCGCCGAGGCCGAGCGCGCCTATGTCGGCAGCCATACCGACCAGATGATGATCGGACCCGCGCTGTCGACCACGCTTCCGTTTGAAATCGACGCGACCACCGCGCTTGGCGGACGGTTCCGCGGGATCGCGCGGCCCTCTATCGATGCGTGGATCGAGGCCGAGGGCGCGCAACTGGTCGGGCAGGAGGCCGTCACCCTGTCGACCACGCCCGCATGGGTCGATGGCGGGTTGCAGCCGCGTCCGATGACGGTGCGGGTGTTTGCCGCGCGCACCGCGCAGGGCTGGCGGATCATGCCCGGCGGCTATGCCCGGATCGGACGGACCGAGGATGCGACGGCGCTTGCCATGCAGCGCGGCGGCTCGGTCGCGGATGTGTGGATCGTGGGCGACAGCCCCGTGGCCAGCCCAGCCCCCGCAACATCCGCCCCGCAACGCTCCCGCAGTGGCGCCTTGCCCAGCCGCGCCGCCGATAACCTGTTCTGGCTTGGCCGCTATGTCGAACGGGCGGAGGCGACGATCCGGTTGGTGCGCGCCTATCAGTTGCGGCTTGCCGAAACCGGCAGCCCGGACGATCCGCTGCCTGCATGGCTGCGCGCGCAGGCGGAAACCATCGGCCTCGACCTTGCCCAGCCGGTGCCGGAGGCGCTGAACGGGCTGATGGATGCCGCGATCACCTGCGCCTCGAAGGTGCGTGACCGGTTCTCCGTCGATGGCTGGCGCGCGCTACAGGATCTGGCAGGCTCGGCCCGGCGGATGCGGCGCAGCGCGCGCGCGGGCGATGATGCGGGGCAGGCAATGGGCGTCCTGCTGCGCAAGATCACCGGCTTCTCCGGGCTTGTGCATGAAAACATGTATCGCTCCAGCGGCTGGCGGTTTCTGACCCTTGGCCGGTCTCTGGAACGCGCCGAACAGATGGCGGCCAGCCTTGCATGGCTCACCGCGTCCGACGCGCCCGAAGGCAGCCTTGGCATGGCGGTGGAAATCGGCGACAGCGTGATGACCCACCAGCGGCGCTATCGCGGCAGTTCTAATCCGGCGACGGTGCTCGACCTGCTCGCGCTCGACGATCGCAACCCCCGGTCAATCCTGTTCCAACTCGACGATATTCGCGATCAGACCGATCGCCTGCCCGGCGCGCTGCGCAATGGCCAGCGCTCTGACCTGAGCCGCGCGGTGCTGCGCCTGCATACCGATCTGGCGATCTGCACCCCGGCGGAGTTGGACCCCGCCCGCCTGCAGGCCCTGCGCGGCGCGCTGGGGGATCTGTCCTCGCTGCTGCATGCGGCCTATCTGAGCTGACGACGGAAGCGATACGCCATGCATTACGATCTGCGGCTGGAAATCAGCTACCGCTATGATAGCCCCGCCAGCAATGGCCGCCACCTGCTGCGCCTGATGCCGCTGGCGCTGCCGGGCGAGCAGACGGTGCTGCATGGCGCGCTGGATATCTTGCCGCGCCCGGACGAACGTCACGACCGGCGCGACTTCTTTGGCAATGCCACCACCGAAATCGCCTTCCGTCAGCCGGTGGAAGACCTGGTTTTGTCGCTAAGCGCGCGGGTGCGGCGGATGGCATTGGCGCCGAGCCTCGATCTGTCGCCCGATCTGGATCGGCTGGCACGCGATCTGGCGGCGATTGACGCGCTTGGCCCGGATGCGCCGCATCATTTCCGCGCGGCGTCCCCCCGTGTCGCGCTCAGCCCGAAAATGACCGCCTATGCGCGCGATCAACTCGCCCCCGGCATGACCACGCTTCAGATCGTCACCCGCATTGGCCGGGCGCTGCACCGCGATATGCGGTTCGAAGCAGGTGCGACAGATGTGCACACCCCGCCGCTTGCCGCCTTCACCGCGCGGCGTGGGGTCTGTCAGGATTTCAGCCATATCATGATCGCCTGCCTGCGCGGCGTCGGTATCCCGGCAGGCTATGTGTCGGGGTTTTTGCGCACCATCCCCCCTGAAGGCCAGCCCCGGCTGGAAGGCGCGGACGCGATGCATGCATGGGTGCGCGCATGGTGCGGCCCCGATAACGGCTGGGTGCAATACGATCCCACCAATGACCTGCTGGTCGGGGCCGATCATATCGTGACGGCACTGGGGCGCGATTACGCGGATGTTGCCCCGGTGCGCGGCGTGCTGCGCACCTCGGGCGGGCAGGACAGCGGCCAGAAGGTCGATGTGCTGCCGCTGCCCGCGTCCTAGGCGGCTCTCGGCCCATCCTGTCAAAGCTGCGCGATCCAGCGCCTGATACGTCGTCTGTGGCTTGCGGCGCAGAGCCGATCCGGGGCAGGGTCGCACAGGCTCGGACGGCGTGGACGGCAGTATGTCGCTGATGGGGGCCAAAGCGGCCCTTTTCCACAGGGGCCGCCGCTTCTATAAGCAGTGCGTCCCGCAGCCCCGAGTCGCGGGACAATTCATTCAAGGGACAAGGGGTGAAACGCAGATGGCCCTACTTAGCGGCTTGTTTTCGTCGGACATGGCGATCGACCTCGGCACGGCGAACACGCTGGTCTATGTGAAGGGCAGGGGGGTGATCCTCAACGAACCTTCCGTAGTGGCCTATCACAATAAGAACGGCCGTAAGGAAGTTCTGGCAGTGGGTGAAGACGCCAAGCTGATGCTGGGCCGCACACCCGGCTCGATCGAGGCGATCCGCCCGATGCGCGAAGGCGTCATCGCGGATTTCGACACCGCCGAAGAAATGATCAAGCATTTCATCCGCAAGGTGCATCGCCGCACGACCTTCACCAAGCCGAAGATCATCGTTTGTGTGCCCCACGGTGCCACTCCGGTCGAAAAACGCGCGATCCGGCAATCGGTCCTGTCGGCGGGCGCACGGCGCGCCGGCCTGATCGCGGAACCCATCGCGGCGGCCATCGGCGCGGGCATGCCGATCACCGATCCCACCGGCTCGATGGTGGTGGATATCGGCGGCGGCACGACCGAGGTGGCGGTGCTGTCGCTGGGCGACATCGTTTACGCTCGCTCCGTCCGCGTCGGCGGCGACCGCATGGACGAGGCGATCATCTCCTACCTGCGCCGCCAGCAGAACATCCTCATCGGCGAATCGACGGCGGAGCGGATCAAGACCTCCATCGGCACCGCGCGTATGCCCGATGACGGGCGCGGCGCGTCCATGCTGATCCGGGGGCGCGACCTGCTGAACGGTGTGCCCAAGGAGACGGAGATCAATCAGGCACAGGTGGCCGAGGCGCTGGCCGAGCCGGTGCAGGCGATCTGCGAGGCGGTGATGACCGCGCTGGAAACCACCCCGCCCGATCTGGCCGCCGATATCGTCGACCGGGGCGTGATGCTGACCGGCGGCGGCGCGCTGCTGGGCGAGCTGGATCTTGCCCTGCGCGAACAGACCGGGCTGGCCGTGTCGGTGGCCGACGAGTCACTCAATTGTGTGGCCTTGGGCACCGGCAAGGCGCTGGAATATGAAAAACAACTCCGGCATGTGATAGATTACGATAGCTGACGGCCTGCGGGCTGCAGCAGCCGCGCCCGCGCGGGGTCTGTGACCCGCGCGGCGAGGGCGCGACAGGCGGCACCCGGATTGCGGCAGCGAACGTAGCGCACCGGCCCCCGAGGACGCGGCGGGCCGGGCGAAAACAGGACAGTCGGCGCAGGCACCGGGCAGGGGCATGTCCGACCGCGCCGGTCTTGCGGGGATGATCCGGGCCGAAAGGGATGTTCGTGGCCAGATCGAATGACAGCAACCAGATCTACCTGCGCCCGATCCGTCGGATCGTTATCGGTGCGCTGCTTGTGCTGTGTTTCGGCGTCTTCATGCTGTGGCGGATCGACAGCCCGCGCGTGGAACGCTTCCGCGCCGCGCTGATCGATCAGGTCGTGCCCGGCTTTGACTGGGCCTCCGCCCCGGTGCGCAAGATGTCGAATATGATCGAGGATTTCCAATCCTATAACCGCATCTACGAACAGAACCGCGAACTCCGCCGCGAACTGCAACAGATGAAGGCGTGGAAAGAAGCCGCCGTTCAACTGGAACAGCAAAACGCGAAGCTGCTGGCCCTCAACAACGTGCGGCTGGATCCCAAGCTGACCTCTGTCTCCGGTGTGGTCATCGCCGATAGCGGCTCCCCCTTCCGGCAGTCGGTGCTGCTCAATGTCGGGCGGCGCGATGGCATTCGCGATGGCTGGGCCACGATGGACGGGCTCGGGCTGGTCGGGCGTATTTCCGGGGTGGGCGACAGCACCAGCCGGGTGATCCTGCTCACCGACGCCGCCAGCCGCATCCCCGTGACGATCCAGCCCTCCGGCCAGCAATCGTTGCTGGTCGGTGACAACAATCCTTCCCCCCTGCTGGAATTTCTCGAAGACAGCGATCAGGTGCGCCCCGGCGACCGCGTGGTGTCCTCGGGCGATGGCGGGGTCTTCCCGCCGGGTATTCTGGTGGGCCAGTTGACCCAAGGCCCCGATGGCCGCCTGCGTGTGCGCTTGTCATCGGATTACGAGCGGCTGGAATTCCTGCGCGTCCTGCGGTCCCACGGGACCGAGGTGATCCGCGACATCGGCGGTCTGATCGCCCCCGAAGGCGCGGCAGACGCCCTGCGCGCAGAGGCCGAAGCCCGCGCCGCAGCCGAAGCCGCCGAAGCCGAAGCTGCCGCCGAAGCCACCACCGCGCCCGATGCCGACGCCACTACGGAAACCGCACAGGCAGGGGGGCGCTGATGGACCCGCTGACGCTGCGCCTTTGGGCTTACCGCGCGCTTTATCTGGGCATTGTCGTGCTCTGCGTGTTCTTTCGCATCCTGCCGCTCGACACCCGCGCCGGTCTGATCCCCGGCCCCGATGTGATCCTTGCGCTGACGGCGGCATGGGTGCTCCGCCGCCCGGATTTCGTGCCTGCGGTGTTGATCGTGCTTGCGGTTCTGGCCTGCGATCTGATCTTTCAACGTCCGCCGGGGCTGTGGGCGATGCTGATGCTGCTGGGCACCGAATTTCTGCGCGCCCGCCAAGGATTGATCCGCGAATTGCCGTTCTTTCTGGAATGGGTCTTTGTCGGCGGCGTCGTCGCCGCCATGATTACCGCGAACCAGCTTCTGCTGGCGTTGGTGATGACGCCGCGCCCGCCCATCGGGCTGTCGGCGCTGCAAGGCTTTCTCACCGTCGCCGTGTATCCGGCGGTGGTCGCCGTGTCGCATCTGGCCTTCGGTCTGCACAAGGCCGCACCGGGCGAGGTGGACGCGCTGGGGCATCGGCTATGACAGGGGGTCGTAGAGCATGAGACGCGCACCAAAGGACACCGAGGAAAGCGCCGTCCGCATCACCCGCCGGGGTCTGATCCTTGGCGGTGCGCAGCTGGGCTTCATGGGGCTGCTGGCGGCGCGGATGCGCTATATGCAGGTCGATCAGGCCGATGCGTTCCGCCTGCTGGCCGAAGAAAATCGCATCAACATGCGGCTCATCGCGCCCGCGCGGGGGCTGATCTTTGACCGCAACGGCGTGGCGCTGGCCGAAAACGAACAGAATTACCGGATCGTCATCGTCCGCGAGGATGCAGGCGATGTGGAGGCCGCGATCGCCAAGCTGCGCACGCTGGTCAAACTGGACGATGCCGAAGTAGACCGCGCGCTGAAGGAGATCGAGCGCCGCTCCTCCTTTGTGCCAGTCACCATCGCGGATCGCCTGTCATGGGAAGACGTGGCCAAGGTCGCGGTCAACGCGCCTGCGCTGCCCGGCGTGACGCCCGAGGTGGGCCTAAGCCGCCATTACCCCATGCAGGGCGATTTCGCCCATGTGATCGGTTATGTCGGGCCGGTCTCGGATTATGACCTGTCCAAACTGGAAGACCCCGATCCGCTGTTGCAGATCCCGAAATTCCAGATCGGCAAATCCGGGGTCGAGGCCAAGGCCGAAACCCAGCTGCGCGGGCAGGCAGGCACCAAGCGGATCGAAGTCAATGCCGTGGGCCGCGTCATGCGCGAACTGGGCCGGCAGGAAGGCAAATCCGGCGACACCCTACAATTGACCATCGACCACCGCCTGCAAGCGTTCACGCAGGCCCGGCTGGCGGGCGAAAGCGCCTCCGCCGTGGTGATGGACGTGCATACCGGCGATCTGATGGCGATCGCCTCCGCCCCGTCCTTTGATCCCAACAAATTCGTGCGCGGCATTTCCGTGGCCGATTACCGGGTGCTGACCGAAGACGATCACCGCCCGCTTGCCAACAAGACCGTGCAGGGGCTCTATCCGCCCGGCTCGACATTCAAGATGGTGACAGCGCTCGCGGCGGCGGAGGCCGGGGTGATGACCTCGGGCGAGACGATCTACTGCCCCGGTTACAAGGAAATCGGCGGGCGCCGCTTCCACTGCTGGAAACGCGGCGGCCATGGCTGGGTCGATATGCACGACAGCCTCAAGCATTCCTGCGACGTCTATTACTACGAATTGGCCGAACGGGCGGGCATCGACAATATCTCGGCGATGGCGCAGCGCTTTGGCGTGGGCGAGCAGTTTGACCTGCCCATGTCGGCGGTGGCGCAGGGTCTGGCCCCGACCAAGGCATGGAAGGAGGCCAATCGCGGCTCCGACTGGATGATCGGCGACAGCCTCAACGCGTCCATTGGGCAGGGCTTCGTGCTGGCCTCGCCGCTGCAACTGGCGGTGATGACGGCGCGGATCGCCAGCGGCAGCAAAATCCATCCCCGGCTCATCAAATCCGTCGATGGCGTCGAACAGGCGTCCCGCAATGACGGCCCCATCGATGTCTCCCCCACCACGCTGCAACAGGTGCGCAAGGCGATGTATGCCGTGTCGAACCACCGCGGCGGCACCGGCTATGGCAGCCGCATCGTGGCGGAGGGCAAGCAGATGGCGGGCAAATCCGGCACCAGTCAGGTGCGCTCCGTCGTCGTGCGAAATCAGGATGTTCCGTGGGAGGAGCGCGACCACGCGCTGTTCGTGGCCTTCGCCCCCTTCGACAATCCGCGCTATGCGGTTTCCGTCGTCGTCGAACATGGCGGCGGCGGGTCCGCCGCGGCGGCGCCCGTGGCGCGCGATGTGCTGTTGCAGGCGATGTATGAAGGCTTCCCGCCGATGGACGCCTATCCCTCCAGCGACCGTTGGAAGATCGAGGAAATGCGCAAGAAACTTCCCTTGCGCAACGAATTGGTCGCCAGCGCGAAGCTTGACCGGGCATGAGGGAGCGCCGCGGGTGAGCTATCTCGAATATAACGTCAAAACCGTCCCCACCGGCCTGCGCAAGGTGCTGCACCTGAACTGGGCACTGGTGCTGTTGCTGACCTCCGTCGCGGCGATCGGGTTCTTGATGCTCTATTCCGTCGCGGGCGGCTCGATGACACCGTGGGCCGAACCGCAGATGAAACGGTTCGCGCTGGGGATGGCGGCGATGTTCGCAATCGCGATGGTGCCCGCCTATTTCTGGCGCAACGTCGCGGGGCTGGCCTATGCGCTGTCCATCGCGCTGCTGCTCTTTGTGGAATTCTTCGGCGATATCGGCATGGGCGCGCAGCGCTGGATCGATCTGGGCTTCATCCGGCTGCAACCGTCCGAACTGACCAAGATCACGCTCGTGATGCTGCTGGCCGCCTATTACGACTGGCTCGACATCCGCAAGGTGTCGCGCCCGTTCTGGGTGGTGGTGCCGGTATTCCTGATCCTGCTGCCCACGTTTCTGGTCCTGAAACAGCCCGATTTGGGCACCGCGCTATTGCTGGTGATCGGCGGCGGTCTGGTGATGTTCGCCGCTGGCGTGCACTGGGCCTATTTCGCGGCCGTCGTCGCCAGTGGCGGCGGGCTGGTCTATTCCGTCTTGGCCAGCCGCGGCACCTCGTGGCAATTGCTGAAGGATTACCAGTATCGCCGGATCGACACGTTTCTCGATCCCGAAAGCGATCCCTTGGGCGCGGGGTATCATATCACCCAGTCCAAGATCGCGCTTGGCTCCGGCGGCTGGGGCGGGCGCGGGTTCATGCAGGGCACCCAGTCGCGGCTGAACTTCCTGCCCGAAAAGCACACCGATTTCATCTTTACCACGCTGGCCGAGGAATTCGGCTTCGTCGGCGCGTTCTCCCTGCTGCTGCTCTATGCGCTCATCATCGTGTTCTGCCTTGCCTCCGCGATGTCGAACAAGGACCGCTTCGCCTCGCTTCTGACCATCGGGATCGCGGCGACCTTTTTCCTGTTCTTCGCGGTCAACATGTCGATGGTGATGGGTCTGGCGCCGGTCGTCGGTGTGCCGCTGCCGCTGGTCAGCTATGGCGGCTCCGCGATGCTGGTGCTGATGGTGGCCTTCGGGCTGGTGCAATCGGCGCATGTGCATCGCCCGCGCGGGCGCAAGTAGCCGCACCTTATAGCATTATCACGGGCGCATGCTGCTGGCTGACAAGCGCCGCGCGGCGCGCTAGGCAGGGGCAAACGACAAGGAGCCCCGCCCATGACCACCCGAGTGCTGTTCGCCGGTAAACCTGCCGCCTGGGACGACTACCGCGAGCCGTTGCGCAAGGCCTGTGCCGATGCCGGGCTGACGGCTGAAATCTCCCCCGATATGGGGCCGCCGGAAAGCGTCGATTATATCGTCTACGCGCCGAACGGCCCGTTGCAGGATTTCTCGCCCTATACCGGTGCCAAGGCCGTGCTCAATCTCTGGGCCGGGGTGGAGCGGGTCGTGGGCAACGACACGTTGAAGATGCCGCTGTGCCGCATGGTCGATGACGGGCTGGCCGAAGGGATGGTCGAATGGGTCACGGGCCATGTCCTGCGCCATCACCTTGGTATGGACGCTCACATCCACGGGCTGAACGGCGAATGGCGCGATACGCCCCCGCCGCTGGCCCGCGACCGCGCCGTGACGATCCTTGGCATGGGCGAATTGGGGCAGGCCTGCGCCCGCTCGCTGACCGCGCTGAACTTCCGCGTCAGCGGTTGGAGCCGCAGCCCGCGCGAGGTGCCCGGCGTCACCACCTATCACGGCGCCGATGGTCTGCGCCCGGCGCTTTGCGAGGCCGACATCGTCGTGCTGCTGCTGCCCGACACGTCCGAGACCGAAAACACCCTCGATGCGGAGGCGATGTCGTGGTTGCCGCGCGGGGCCGTCGTCATCAATCCCGGTCGCGGTCCGCTGATCGACGATGACGCGCTGCTGGCCGCGCTCGATGCGGGGCAGATCGCCCATGCCACGCTCGATGTGTTCCGGGTGGAGCCGCTGCCCACCGATCACCCCTATTGGACCCATCCGCAGGTCACCGTGACGCCGCATATCGCGTCGACCACCCGGCCTGCGTCCTCCGCGCGGGTGGTGGCCGAAAACATCCGCCGGGGCGAAGCGGGCGAGCCGCTGCTGTATGAGGTGGATCGCGCCCGCGGGTATTGAGCCCGCGCTGCCACGGCCTTGGACGTCGCCGCGCTAGACCTGCCCGTCGAACAGGTCGTCCTGACCGGGCAGGCGTGGCGGCGCCATCCCCAGATGCGTCCACGCCCGATGCGCCAGCATCCGCCCGCGCGGGGTGCGCTGGATCAGACCCTGCTGCAACAGGTAGGGCTCGATCACTTCCTCCAGCGCGTCGCGGCTTTCCGATAGCGCGGCAGCCATCGTTTCGATCCCGACCGGACCGCCGTGGTAATGCTCCGCGATCAGGCTCAGATACCGGCGGTCGGCCCCGTCAAGCCCGATCCCGTCCACGCCCAGCCGCGTCAGCGCGCTGTCGGCCAGATCACGGGTCAATCGGCCATCGCCCTCGACCAAAGCAAAATCCACCACCCGGCGCAGCAGGCGCCCGGCGATCCGGGGCGTGCCCCGCGCGCGCCGCGCGATCTCCATACAGCCATCCTCATCGGCGGGCACGCCCAGCAGCCGCGCGCCCCGGCGCACGATCTCGTTCAATTCCGGCACCGTGTAGAATTGCAGTCGCGTCGGAATGCCGAACCGGTCGCGCAGCGGCGTCGTCAGCAGCCCCAGCCGCGTGGTCGCGCCGACCAGCGTAAAGGGCTGCAATTCGATCCGCACCGTGCGTGCGGCGGGGCCCTCGCCGATCACCAGATCCAGCTCGAAATCCTCCATCGCGGGATAGAGAACCTCCTCCACCACCGGGCTCAGGCGATGGATCTCGTCGATGAACAGCACGTCGCGCGCTTCCAGATTGGTCAGGATCGCCGCCAGATCGCCCGCCTTCGCCAGAACGGGCCCGGAAGTCATGCGAAAATTCACCCCCAATTCCCGCGCCATGATCTGCGCCAGCGTCGTCTTGCCCAGCCCCGGCGGGCCGTGAAACAGCGTGTGGTCCATCGCCTGCCCACGCCGCCGCGCGCTTTCGATAAACACGGCAAGGTTGGCGCGCGCCTCGGCCTGACCGATGAATTCCGACAATCCCTGCGGGCGCAGGGCGCGGTCCTCGGTGAGCGGGTCGTCTGGCAGCGGCTCGGGGCGCAGGGTCGGATCGGGGCGGTCGTCTGGATGCGGGGCGGCCATCGATCAGCCTTTCGGAGCCAGCAGGCGCAGCGCGGCGCGGATCAGGTCCGGGGCCTCGGCCTCTGGCGCGTCGCTGGCCGCCTGCGCCACCGCGCCCGCAGCCTCGCCCGGCGCATAGCCAAGGTTCGACAGGGCCGACAGCGCATCCGCCTGTGCCACCGCGCCGCCCGACGGGGCCGGGCTGGGCGTGCCACGGCGCGGCGGGGCCGGGGTTTCGATCACATCCGTGTCGATGTCGGGCAGCGTGTCCCCGGCGGTGCGGTTCATCGTGGCCGCCAGCGCCATCACGCCCGGTGCCTTGTCCTTCAGTTCATTGACGACGCGCTGCGCAATCTTCGGGCCGACGCCCGGCGCGGCCTTCACCGCGTTCCAGTCGCCCAGAGCAATCGCGCGGCTGACGCCTTCGGGCCCTAACGTGCCAAGGATCGCCAACGACGCCTTTGCCCCGATCCCCTGCACCGATACCAGCAGCCGGTGCCATTCCTTCTCCAGCAGCGTCGGAAACCCGTAAAGCTGCAGCAGATCCTCGCGCACCACCAGATCGGTATAAAGCGCCACGGCCTCGTTCGGGCCGGGCAGGGCCATCATGGTCCGTTCCGAGACATAGACTAGATAGCCGACGCCACGCACGTCGATCAGCACATGGTCGCTTGCGCGGTAATCGAGCCGTCCGGCAATGCGTCCGATCATCGGGGAATCCTTCTATCCTTGGGCCCGGGCCACGGCGGCGGCAAGCCTGCCGGAACTGCGGGCATGGTGGGCGTGGCACAGCGCGATAGCCAGCGCATCGGCGCTGTCGGGGCTGTGGATCTGCACGCCGGGAAATTGCAGGCGGACCATATGATCGATCTGCTGCTTGGCCGCGTGGCCGACGCCGACGACCGTCTTCTTGACCGCGTTCGGGGCGTATTCGCCGATCTCGATCCCGGCCTGCGCGGGCACCAGCAGCGCGATCGCTCGCGCCTGTCCCAGCTTCAGCGTCGCCGCGCCGTCCTTGTTGACGAATGTCTGCTCCACCGCCGCATGGCTGGGCTGATGGGTCGCGAAAACCGCGCTCAACTGGCCGTGCAGATCCAAAAGCCGCTGCGCCAGCGATCCCGATCCGGTCGCCGTGCGGCAGGTGCCGTTCGCCAGATGCCGGATCTTGCTGCCCGCAACCTCGATCACGCCCCAACCCATGTTGCGCAGACCCGGATCGATGCCGATCACCCGCATGCTGCTGCCTCTCGCATTCGCGTTTTTCGCTGTCGTTGTCTGCGGGTTAGCACGAAAAGAGAACATCGACCAGAGCAAGCACCGCCCCGACCGCCGCTTTCGCATGCGCCGTGACCGGGCCGCGCCGCAGCGCGGGCACCGGGCTCGGCTGTCATGAAGTTTTTACTATGCACAAATTGCAAGCAAGCCATGCCAAAAAGCACCCTTGTGAGGGCAGTTTGAAAACTCTACCTCCCCGGGCATGACGCGGCCCGTTGCATAGGGCCATCAGCCCAAACCCCGAGGACCGTAAAATGACCTATTTCGACCAGACCGCCCTGCGCGCCCCCCGTTCCGGCATGTTCACCCGCCTGCTGGGCCGTTTGCATGACTGGAACGACACCCGCCTGACCCGTAAGGCCCTGTCGGCGCTGACCGACCGCGAGCTTGACGATATCGGCCTGACCCGCAGCGATGTGGATGCGCTGGGTCGCTGAACCCCGCCAGTTATTCGATCCGTATGAAAATGGCCGCGTCCTGATCGGGACGCGGCCATTTTGCATTTGAAGTGTCAGTGCCGGGGCAGGTGGCCCGGCTTGCCCGGACCTTAGCCGATCATCGGCGCGATCCACTGCGCAACCTGCAGGGTCAGCGGGTCGATCCCCATCACGAACGAACCGATCCGGTCGATGGCATCGCCGTCGCGCAGGTATTCGAGCCGGGCGATGTAATTCACCGCGCCCAGATCGGCCAGCACCGCGCCTTTGAACCCGACCAAGGCCGCCAGCGCCGTCAGCGCCATGCGCATCTTGCCCCGACGCCGCGAAGACCGGCGAATCTCGCCAAAGCGGTTGTCAGCGACCAGCGCGGTCTCCGCATGGCCGTGATCTGCGCGCCGCTTACGTGCGGCGCTCGAAATGGATTGGTTGTGCATTGCCCTACACTCCGTTCGTGTCCCAGATCCGGCGACGGTCCCAGTCCTGTCGCCGATGTTTCAGGGATACGAAGCAATTCGGGCGGGATTGGGGCGCAGGCTCAGGCTTTTTTGAGACAGAGCGTGGTCCAGTCGCCGATCGTTTCACGCTGGTGAACGGTAGCGCCCTCAGCGGCATAGGCCGCCACGACCGCATCCGCCTGCGGGTTCAGGATGCCCGACAGGATCGCGTAGCCGCCCGGGGCCAGCGCGCCGCACAGATCCGGCGCCAGCCCGATCAGCGGCCCCTTCAGGATATTGGCAAAGATCAGATCGAACGGCGCGGCTTGGGCCAGCACCTCGTTGTCGAAACCTTCGGCCACCAGACACTGCACCTGACCCGTCATGTCATTGGCCGCCAGATTGACCTCGGCCACCTCCACCGCGACGGGGTCGATGTCAGACGCCAGCACCGGCACCTGCCAGATCCGCGCCGCAGCCATCGCCAGAACGGCCGTGCCGCAGCCGATATCGGCCACCGCGCGCGGGGCGATGCCCTCATCGATCAGCCGGTCCAGCGCTTCCAGACAGCCCAGCGTGGTGCCGTGGTGGCCAGTGCCAAACGCCATGCCCGCCTCGATCAGCAGCGGCTCGACACCATCGGGCACGCGGTCCGCGCTGTGGCTGCCATAGACGAAAAACCGCCCCGCCACGACGGGGGCCAGTTCTTCCTCCACCTTGGCGATCCAGTCGGTTTCCGGCAGTTCCGTCACCTCGAACGGGGCGGAGCCATGCGCGGCAGCCAGCAGCGCCAGCCCGGCCTCATCGGGGGTTTCGATGAAATACGCGGTGATTTCCCAATCGGCGGTTTCGGTCTCGATTTCTTCCGCGCCGTCCTCTTGGATCTCAAAGACGCTGACACCGGTGGGTTCGGGCGTCAACTGCTCCAAAGCCTCGCCCAGCGTCTCGGCCGCGCGTTTGCCGTTGATCGTGGTAAAGGCGGTGTAGGTCGGCATGGGTTGCTCCTGCTTGGGTGCTTCCCGGTAGGCCAGTGCCGCGAAAGGGTCAAGCACGGGGCGATCTGGGGCGGGCGTCTTGTTCCCGCAGGTCCCGCGCCTTACATCACCTGCCATGAAGCGCTTCATCCCCTTTGTTGCCTCCGACCCGGTGGTGGCTGTCCTGCGGCTGAACGGGGCGATTGCCTCCGGCCCGCGCGGACTGTCCGATGCCGGACTGGCCCCGCTCATCGAAAAGGCGTTTCGCCGTGGCAAACCCGCCGCCGTGGCGCTGTCGATCAACTCGCCCGGCGGCTCGCCCGCGCAAAGCTCGCTCATCGCGGCCCGCATCCGCCGTCTGGCGGAGGAGAAAAACATCCCCGTCGTGGCCTTTGTCGAGGATGTCGCGGCCTCGGGTGGTTATTGGCTGGCCTGCGCCGCCGACGAAATCATCGTCGATCAGACCTCGATCCTTGGCTCCATCGGCGTGATCTCGGCTTCGTTCGGGCTGCACGAATTTCTGGGCCGTCACGGCATCGAACGGCGGGTGCATACGGCGGGCGGCTCCAAAAGCTTCCTCGATCCGTTCCGCCCCGAAAACCCCGATGACGTGGCCCGCCTCAAACGCCTGCAAAGCGCGATCCACGACAGCTTCATCGCGCATGTGAAATCCCGGCGCGGGGAGAAGCTCGACGCGCAGGCCGATCTGTTCACCGGCGATATCTGGGTCGGGCAGGGCGCGATCGATGTCGGGCTTGCCGACGGGATCGGGCATCTCGTCCCGGTGATGAAGCAACGCTTCGGCGCCAAAACCCGCTTTGTCAGCTACGGCCAGAAGAAAGGCCTGTTGGCGCGGGTCGGCATGTCGCTGGCCGCCGATACGCTGGGCCATGTCGAAGAAAGCGCGCTCTGGGCGCGTTACGGGTTACAGCGTTGACCCGCATCGCCATCTATTTCCTGATCGCCATCGCCATCCTCGCGCTGCTGGGCAAACTCAATCTGCCAAGCCTGCCCAAGGGCAAAGGCAAGCGCGGTCCAGATAAGCTGCCCAAACCGCGCAAATGCCCCGATTGCGGCGCGCCGGTGATCGGTGGCGATCCCTGTCCTTGTAAGAATTGGGAGTAAGCCGTGGCGCTTGACCTTCTGCTGGCCGCGCTCGGCCTTGTGATCTTGTTGTTGGCGGGGGATGCGCTGGTGCGCGGGGCCGTCAATATGTCGCTGCGCATCGGTATTCCGGCGATGATCGTGTCGCTGACCATCGTTGCCTTCGGCACCTCCGCCCCGGAATTGCTGATCTCCGTCAGCGCGATCCTCGACGGCGCGCCCGGTCTGGCCTTGGGCAATGTCGTCGGCTCCAACATCGCCAATGTGCTGCTGGTGCTTGGCCTGCCTGCGGTGATTTCGGTCATCCACAGTTCCGGCAGCGACAGCCGCACCAGTTTCGCCCAGATGATCGCCGCGACGGTGCTGTTTGTCGGGCTGGCGCTGACCGGGCCGATCACATGGGTGGACGGGCTGATCCTGTTGGCGGGGCTGACGCTCATGCTGGGCCATGCATTGCACAGCGCGCGCGGCCACCGCCGGGCCGAAAAGCACCGCCTCTCGGCCGCCGCCGCCGCCAAGGCTGATGCCCCCGAGCCCACCGATGCGCGCGCCGAGCCCGAGGTCGAAGGCGCCGATCCCTCGATGCGCTGGTGGAAAATCGTGGTCTATCTCGCGTTGGGTCTGGTGGGCCTGCCGCTGGGCGCCAACCTGCTGGTCGATAGCTCCATCGCCATCGCCACCGCGCTTAATGTGCCCGACACGGTGATCGGCCTGACGCTTGTCGCCGTCGGCACCTCGCTGCCGGAACTGGCCACCACCGTCATCGCCGCGCTGCGCCGTCAGGCGGATGTCGCTTTGGGCAATGTCATCGGCTCGAACATGTTCAACCTGCTGGGCATTCTGGGGGTCGCGTCGCTTGTCGGGCCGATCCCGGTCGACCCGGAGATCCGCAATTTCGATCTGTGGGTGATGCTTGGCGCGTCGCTGCTGCTGGTGCCCTTCGTCTGGTTCCGCCGCGATATGGGGCGGCGCGTGGGTCTTGCCTTCTGTGCGCTCTACGGCGTCTACCTGTGGGCAGTGGTAGCCTGACAGGAGAAGGAGAGCGCAGGACATGAGTGCTGCATTGGTAACCGGCGCGGCGCAGCGTCTGGGGCGGGCGATGGCGCTGGAACTGGCCGGGCAGGGCTATGACGTCGCGGTGCATTACCACGGCTCCGCCGACGCCGCCCGCACGCTGGTGGAGGACATCCGCGCCACGGGCCGCCGCGCTGAGGCGCTGTGCGCCGATCTGACCGTCGAGGCCGATATGCAGGCGCTGGTGCGCCGCGCGGCGCAGGCGCTGGACCAGCCGCTGAGCGTTCTGGTCAACAACGCCTCGATCTTTGAGTATGACACGCTTGCCTCCGCCACCCGCCACAGCTGGGACCGGCATATGGAAAGCAACCTGCGCGCGCCCTTCGTGCTGACCCAGCATTTCGCCGAACAGGCCCCCGAGCCGGAACAGGACGCGGGCGGCGAGCCCCGCGCGCGGGCGCTGGTGGTCAACATGATCGATCAGCGCGTGCGCAAACTGACCCCCGAATTCATGAGCTATACGCTGGCCAAGATGGGGCTCTGGGCGCTGACCCGCACCTCTGCGATGGGGCTTGCGCCTCGGGTCCGGGTCAATGCGATCGGGCCGGGGCCGACGCTGAAAGGGGCGCGGCAGTCGGAAACCCACTTCGCCAATCAGCGCGCGGCCACGATCCTCGAACGCGGCTCCGACCCCGAAGACATCTGCGCCGCGCTGGCCTATCTGCTGCGCGCGCGGGCCGTCACGGGGCAGTTGATCTGCGTGGATGGCGGCCAGCATCTGGCATGGCGCACGCCCGATATCCTTGGGCCTGAGTGACCTGCAAACCCTGCTTGCAGAAATGGTTATACACCGCCGATCCTGACGTAACGAGAGTGTTACGGTTTTATTAACGATTTCAAACGATTGCCCGAGGGCGGAATAATTTCGTTTGAAATCAGTGGCTTGGAAAAGCGCCTATTTTGTAGGCAACACGACGAAATCCCCTGTTTGCAAAGGCAATTCCAATCCGCCCCGAACTTCTCCGCAGGCTTATCCACAGGAATGGTGGATTTGTTTCCCCTTGCCCCCGAACGACCTAGATTGCAGCCAGTCATGGAATCACGAACACCCGAGAATCCCGCCGGTCCCGATGACGCGGCGTCCCCCGATCCCGCCGCGCGGGAGCCGATCCCCGAAGGGGTCAACGCCCCCGGCGTGACCGGCCATGCCTGTGTGCAATCCTATCTCAAGACGCTCGACAGCAGCCCCGGCGTCTACCGTATGCTCGATGCCGAAAGCCGGGTTCTCTATGTGGGTAAGGCGCGCAACCTGCGGGCGCGGGTGTCGAACTATGCCCGGCCTTCGGGCCATTCGGGGCGCATTGATCGGATGATCCGCGAAACCGCGTCGATGATGTTTCTCACCACCCGGACCGAGGTGGAGGCGCTGCTGCTGGAGCAGAACCTCATCAAGCAGCTGAAGCCGCGCTACAACGTGCTGATGCGGGACGACAAATCGTTCCCCAATATCCTCGTCGCCAAGGATCACCCCTATCCCCAGATCCGCAAACATCGCGGCGCGAAAAAGGATAAGGGCGCCTATTACGGCCCCTTCGCCAGCGCCGGTGCGGTGAACCGGACGCTCAATCAGCTGCAGAAGGTGTTCTTGCTGCGCAATTGCACCGACAGCACGTTTGAGAGCCGGACGCGGCCTTGCCTGCTCTACCAGATCAAGCGCTGCTCCGCGCCCTGTGTCGGCCATGTCAGCGAAGCCGAATATGCCGGGCTGGTGAAGGATGCCGAACGCTTCCTGTCGGGCCGCTCGACGGAAATGCAGGGCAAGCTCGCCGCCGAAATGGAGGCCGCCTCCGAGGCCATGGAATTCGAGCGCGCCGCCGCCCTGCGCGACCGCATCCGCGCGCTGACACAGGTCCAAAGCTCCCAAGGCATCAACCCGCGCGGCGTGGCCGAGGCCGATGTGATCGGTCTGCATATGGAGGGCGGGCAGGCCTGCGTTCAGGTGTTCTTCATCCGCGCCAATCAAAACTGGGGCAACCGCGATTACTACCCCCGCACCGGCTCCGGCGCGGGCCCCGAAGAGGTGCTGGAAGGCTTCGTTGGCCAGTTCTACGAGGGTAAGGAACCACCGCGTCAGCTGATCCTCAGTCATGATCTGGAGGAACGCGATCTGATGGCCGCCGCGCTGTCGGAGCGCGCGGGCCGCAAGGTGGAAATCCTCGTGCCCCAGCGTGGTGAGAAGGCCGAACTGGTCGCGGGCGCGGTGCGTAATGCCCGCGAAAGCCTCGCCCGCCGCATGTCCGAAAGCGCGACACAGGCCAAGCTGCTGCAAGGTCTCGCGGAGGCCTTCGCGCTTCCCGCCCCGCCTGCGCGGGTGGAGGTCTACGACAACTCCCATATTCAGGGCGCCCATGCTGTCGGCGCGATGATCGTCGCGGGACCGGAGGGATTCATCAAATCGCAATACCGGAAGTTCAACATCCGGGGCGAGGATCTGACGCCGGGCGACGATTTCGGCATGATGAAGGAAGTGTTAAAGCGCCGCTTCACCCGCCTGCTGAAGGAAGACCCCGACCGGCAGGGCGATACATGGCCCGACCTGCTGCTGATCGACGGGGGCGCGGGCCAGATTTCCGCCGTGGCGGGCATCATGGCGGAACTGGGGGTAGAAGACATCCCCGTCATCGGTGTGGCCAAGGGCATCGACCGCGACCACGGTAAGGAGGAATTCCACCGCCCCGGCAAACAGCCCTTTGCCCTGCGCCACAACGATCCGGTGCTGTATTTCGTGCAACGCCTGCGCGACGAATCCCACCGTTTCGTCATTGGCGCGCATCGGCAAAAACGCTCGAAGGCCGTCGGCGCAACGCCGCTCGATGAGATCGCCGGCGTGGGCGCCACCCGCAAACGCGCGCTGCTGACGCATTTCGGCTCGGCCAAAGCCGTCAGCCGCGCCGACCTTGCCGACCTGAAAGCCGTCGACGGCATCAGCGCCGCGATGGCCCAGACGATCTACAACCACTTCCACGACGGCGGGTGAGGTCGCGCGGGCCGGGGGGTGTGCTGGCTGTGCTGAAGAGCCGGTGAGGGCGGCGGGGAGCGCCTCGCCTCGGCAAGGCTTGTGGCCAGCTGCGGAACCCCAGACCCGGTTCCAACAAGTGACAAGCGCCCTCCCTCGGGCGGGCGCTTTGCACCGCTTGTGGTCAGCAGTTTATCTCGAAAGCCCCGGACGACGGCTGAGCAGTGGGGGCCAGCGCCAATGCGCCCTGCCGGGGGGAGGGAAGGCGCGGGCCGGGGCTGGTCGCCTCCGGCCCCACGAGCTTGACCCGGTGCAACAAGGTTCAAGCGTCCTTCAGAATGGCGCGGGCCGGGGCTGGTCGCCTCCGGCCTCACGGGCTTTGTCCGATGCGCGCCGCCTCACAGCCCAAACCTTACCCTCGGGTAAGGTCGCCGCGTCCGGACCTTACCCACCTTACCCGGCGGGTAAGCCATTGCGCTGCATCAATATTCCAGCGTGCCACGCACCGCGCGGGACCACGCTTGGTAGCGGGCGGCGCGGTCGGCGGTGGTCATGCCCGGCTCGAACGAGCGGTCGACGGCGCGGCTTTCGGCAAAGCCCGCCGCGTCGGGGTAGAGGCCCGCGCGCATGCCCGCGACCCACGCGACGCCAAGCGCGGTGGTTTCCAAAATCCGGGGCCGGTCGACCCGCGCGCCGGTGATGTCGGCGAGGAATTGCATGGTCCAGTCGCTCGCCGTCATGCCGCCATCGACGCGCAAGGTCTGGCCGAGGCTTTCCTCGGACCAGTCCTGCCGCATCGCTTCGATCAGGTCGCGGGTCTGGTAGCCCACGCTTTCCAGCGCTGCGCGCGCCAGTTCGGCAGGGCCGGAATTGCGCGTCAGGCCAAAGATGGCGCCGCGGCAATCGGCGTTCCAGTAGGGCGCGCCAAGCCCGGTGAAAGCGGGGACGAGGATCACGGGCTGGTTGGGATCGGAGGACTCCGCCAGCGCCTGTGTTTCCTCCGCGTGGCCGATCACCTTCATCGCGTCGCGCAGCCATTGCACGGCTGCCCCGGCGACAAAGATCGATCCTTCGAGCGCGTAGCGGGTCTGCCCGTTCAGCCGGTAAGCGACGGTGCCAAGCAGCCGGTTTTCGCTGCGCACCAGATCGGCACCGGTGTTCAGCAGCGCAAAGCAGCCGGTGCCATAGGTGGATTTCAGCATGCCCGGCTCGAAACAGGCCTGCCCGATGGTGGCCGCCTGCTGATCGCCCGCGACGCCCTGAATGGATAGAACGCTGTCGCCGATCAGATCGGTTTCGCCGAAATCGGCATCGCAATCGAGGATCTCGGGCAGCAGGGCCATCGGCACGCCCAGCAGGTCGCAGATCTCTTCGTCCCATTCGCAGGTGCGGATATTCAACAGCAACGTGCGCGAGGCGTTTGTGATGTCGATGACATGGCGCTTACCACCCGTCAGGTTCCAGATCAGCCAGCTGTCGATGGTGCCAAAAGCCAGTTTGCCCGCGCGGGCCTTTTCGCGGGCGCCGTCGACCTGTTCCAGAATCCAGCCGATCTTGGTGCCGCTGAAATAGGGATCGAGCAGCAGACCCGTGCGTTCGGAGATCATGTCCTCGTGCCCGGCCTCGCGCAGTTTGGCGCAGGTGGCGGAGGTGCGGCGGTCCTGCCAGACGATGGCGTTATGGATCGGTTTGCCGGTGTCGCGGTCCCAGATGACGGTGGTTTCGCGCTGGTTGGTGATACCGATGGAGGCGATGGGCGTGTCGCCCGCCTTCTGCGCCACGTCGCGGCAGACCTTCAGCGTCAGATCCCAGATCTCGCTGGCGTCATGCTCCACCCAGCCGGAGCGGGGGAAGTGCTGGGTCAGTTCGGCCTGCGCGCTGTGAACGGGCTCGATCGACTCATCGAACAGGATGGCCCGTGTCGAGGTGGTGCCCTGATCGATGGCGAGGATATGGGTCATGCGCGTCTCTCCCTGCGTCGCGCCGGTGGCAGGGGCCACGCGGCGGGTCTTGGGGTCAAACTGGGGCAAGGGGCCGAAGGGGGCAAGGGCACAGCCGGAGGAGATGCCCGCCGGGCGCGCGAGCCACAGGCGACGGAACGGGGAACGGCGCGGGGCAGGGCGGCGGGGCAGGTTGGCGGGAAACAACGCGGGCGCATCGTTTCCCCAGACGTAACAAAGCCCAGAAATGGCCAATATCGCACCATACCGATGACGGAAACGCGGGCGATACCCATGGCTGTAGCTGCAAAGGCTTCCCTCGGCGTCGTGCGTTAATTGCCCCCACCCAGTGCGCGGCGTCGAGGATCTGGGGGCACATCGAGCGGCCGCATCGCGTGCCCCCGCCGAATACCCCCCTGTTCAGACCTCGCGCCCGCTGCGGCACTGCCCTTTCAACAGGCAGCTCTGCGCCGGCGCGTCCATTCGCGTGCAAATGTGTCTGGGGCGTCTTTCGTGGCTGCGCAGGCTCCGCTAGGGTCCGGGCCAGATAACGACCTGACCCGAAAGGACACGCCCGCCATGCGCGATTTCCAGAAGCCCGGACGCTCTGCCGTCTATGCCCGCAACGGGATGTGCGCCACCTCGCACCCGCTGGCCGCCGCCGTGGCGGTGGACCTGCTGAAGCAGGGCGGATCGGCGGTGGATGCGGCTTTGGGAGCGGCGGCGATCCTGTCGCTGTGCGAGCCGCCGATGACCGGCTTTGGCGGCGACTGTTTCGCGCTGGTAAAGTCCGCAGGCACCGAAGAAATCATCGGGCTGAACGCGTCCGGGCGCGGGCCTGCGGGGCTGGATGCGGCGGCGATCCGCGCCGAGGGGCACAGCGTGATGCCGGTGACATCGGCCCATGCGGTGACGCTGCCGGGGGCGGTGTCGGGCTTTCTTGCGCTGTCGGAGCGGTTCGGGCGGATGGATCTGGCGGAGGTGTTCGCCCCCGCGATCCGCTATGCCGACGAAGGTGTGCCGGTCGCGCCCCGCGTGGCGCTGGATATGGGGCTGTCCACCGACCGTCTGCAGGGCTTCGCGCGCCGCGATTATCTGAAGGACGGGCGCGCGCTGCGGGCGGGCGAGCTGTTCCGCGCGCCGGGGCAGGGCGAGGTGCTGCGTCGCATCGTGCGCGACGGCCATGCCGGGTTTTATCAGGGCGAGGTTGCCGAAGACATGGTCAACGCGCTGCGCGCGGCGGGCGGCAGCCACACGTTGGAGGATTTCGCGGGCGTGCAGCCGGAATGGACCACCCCCATTTCCGGCGGCTATCGCGGGCTGGAGATCGTGGAGCATCAGCCCAACGGGCAGGGCACGGCGGCGCTGCTGCTGGCGGCAATCCTTGAGCGGTTCGATCTGGCGTCGATGGATCCGTGGGGGCCTGAGCGCACCCATATCGAGGCCGAGGCCACGAAGCTGGCCTATGACGCGCGCGACCGGTTCGTGACCGATCCCGACCACATGGACCCGGTGACGCGGTTGCAGGCCGAGGGGCTGGCCGACAAGCTGGCCGCGCTGATCGCGCCCGACCGGGTGATGCCCGACGCTGCCCGCATTTCCGAAGAGGTGCACCGCGATACCGTCTATCTGACGGTGGTGGATAAGGACCGCATGGCGGTGTCGCTGATCTATTCGATCTTCAACAGCTTTGGCTCCGGCATCGGCACCGAGAAATTCGGGCTGCTGATGCACAATCGCGGGGCGGGGTTCTCGATCACCGAGGGCCACCCGAACGAGGCCGCGCCGGGCAAGCGCCCGATGCACACGATCCTGCCCGGCATGATCCGGCAGGAGGGGCGGCTGCTGATGCCGTTCGGTGTGATGGGCGGTCAGTATCAGGCGGCGGGGCACGCGCGGTTCGCGTCCAACATCGCGGATTACGGGCTGGACCCGCAAAGCGCGCTGGACGCGCCGCGGGCCTTTGCGTCCGAGGGGGTGCTGGAACTGGAAACCGGCTATCCGGAGGCCACCCGCGCCGCGCTGCTGAAGCTGGGGCATAAGGTGACGGTGCCGGACCGGCCCATCGGCGGCGCGCAGGCGATCCGGCTTAATGACGGGGGCGATGTTCTGGAAGGCGCGTCGGACCCGCGCAAGGACGGCATGGCGCTGGGCTACTGACCATCCAAGGGGCGGGCGGTTTTGTGGATCGCCTGCCCCCGCGCGCCCGTGCCGTGGGCTGGGGCCGCTATGCCGGGCGGCAGGCGGGGATTGGCGGACGGGGGTTCGCGCGCGGGGGTCAGCAAGTCTGGATCAGCAGGTCTGTGTCAGCACGGGGGCACCGATAAATCGAGCGCCGGGCAGCGATCAGTTCAGCTGAAACTGCATCGGGTAGAACCCGTCTTCCAGATCGCCGAACAGTTCCGCCAGATCCGGGTGATCGACCGGCTCGCCGGAATAGTCGGGCACGAGGTTCTGTTCGGACACATAGGCGACGTAATAGCTTTGATCGTTCTCGGCCAGCAGATGGTAGAACGGCTGTTCGCGCGACGGGCGGCTGTCTTCGGGAATGGATTCATACCATTCCTCGGTGTTGGAAAACGTCGCATCCACGTCAAAGACAACACCGCGAAACGGATGTTTGCGGTGGCGGACAATTTGCCCAAGGTGATATTTGGCGCGGCTCTTCAGCATCTGGATGCGTCGTTCATCATACCTCACTAGGGGAAGACAAGGGCAAAAGTCCATGCGCCGCCCCGTGAACGCCACGAAACACTGTGTGAAGCAAGCGCTGACAGTAGGCCGCGCGGGATGGGCGCCAAGGTTCCGTGCCCTGAAACAATCGTGATCGGCCCGCGATCAAGGGCGGTTTTCCTGTGAGGGGTTTTCGCTTATCCTCAAGGCCAAATACCAAGAACGAGCAGTAACATGAAAATGGGGCAGTGATGCGTAAATTCCTTTGCATCGCGATCCTGGCGGTCCTTGCGGGCTGCGGGGGAGGCAGTTCCGTGCCGCCGCGCAACCTCGACGACGCCTGCGATATCGTGAACGAACGGCCGGAATATCTGCGGGCCATGAAATCCACCGAACGGCGCTGGGGCGTCCCGGTGGCGGTGCAGATGGCCACCATCTATCAGGAATCGAAATTCGTGGGCGATGCCCGCACGCCGCTGCAATTCGTGGTCGGCGTGATTCCCATGGGGCGGCAAAGCTCCGCCTTTGGCTATGCGCAGGCGCTCGATGCCACATGGGACGAATATCGCGACGAGAATGCCAGCCACCGCGCAAAGCGGGACCGCATTCAGGACGCGACCGATTTCATGGGCTGGTACATGAACAAAACGCGGGAGCGGAACGGCATCCCGCTATGGGACGCGGAGCGGCAGTATCTGGCCTATCACGAAGGCCATACCGGCTACGCACGCGCCAGCTACAACGCCAAGCCGTGGCTGGTGCGGGTGGCGCGTTCGGTGGGCGACCGCGCGACGCTCTACAACGCGCAGCTCAAGCGGTGCCGCAAGATCTAAGCCCGCCACAGCCGCAAGACACGAAAAACGCCCGGCCGCATCTGCGCGCCGGGCGTTTTCCTGTCTCCTCCATAAGGCCGGGGGTTAGCCGCCGCGGCGCTGGGTTTCCTGAACGATGTTGAACATGGTCGAGCCGAGGTTCACGCCTTTGCGCAGATCGCCAAGGACGACAGTCGTTTTGGTGCCGCTGTCATCGGTCACGATCCACTGGCGCAGCTCGACGGGATTGGCCGTGAACTTTAGCTGGATGTTGCCGTATTCGGGATGCGCGGGGTCTTGCGCGGTGATGGTCGTGGTCTTGCCGTCGCTGGTATGGCCGGTGACCATGCCAGAGCGCGAGAAGTCGACATTCTGGGCAAGGATGATCGACAGCGGCGTGCGCGAGAGGGGGTATTGCTCTGGCCCGGTGTTGGATTTGCCATCGAACACCGCGACCTGCTGACCGCCAGCCATCACGAGGCTGTTGTCGGGCGCGGCATATTCAAACCGCATCCGACCCGGCCGCTTGAGGTAGAGCTGACCGGTGGAGATGGTCCCATCGGCGTTGATCTGGGTGAACTCACCCTGCGCCGTCTGGAAGCTGTTGAGGTAATTGGACATGGCACCAAGCGACAGCTGCTGCGCAAGCGCGGGCAGGCTCAGGCCAAGCCAGAGAGCGGGGATGAGTAGGATGCGTAGCGTTTTCATGATTTGAGATATAGATCGCAAATCCGATCCGCACATATCGAGTTTTTTCACAAGCAGGTAAGCGGATTGTAACACATCGCGCCGTAGCGTGGCAGGGCAGGGAGGCCTAGCGCGCGATGCCGTCCCAGCAGGTGCCATCCACCACGAACAGGCGCATTGTGCGCTTGGCATAGGCGCCTTCGTCCGGGTCGATCACGCCAGCGGCAGTGGCATCGCAGCCATTAGGCGCGCGTTTCGACCGGGTGACCAGCAACACGCGGCTGTCCGCCGCGCCGGGATAGGGGAAGCTTTGGACATAGTGATTGGGCGCACGGCCACGTTCCGGTTCGGCCCAGACGGGCAGGGCGCGCGCGGGTTGTGTCGCCGCCCGGTCGGACGGGTCGGGGATGGCGGGCGTATCGGCTGAGCCCTGCGCGCCGGGGGTGTTGAACGGGCCGGGGGTGTCGGCGTTGTTGGATGGGCTGGGGGTGTCGGTGGCGTCGGCTGAGCCGGGGGTGTCCGTGGCGTCGGCTGAGCCGGAGGTATCGGACGGGCCGGGAGCATCGGCTGAGCCGGTGAAGCGGTCTGCTGCGCGCGGGAAATCGCCGCGGGCGCGGTAGAAGAGATCGGCCAGCACATCGCGGTCGTCGGCGACAATCGCGCTCACGGGGAGCGCGCGGGCGCGGGCGGTGATGGTGGCGCTCATCTCGGCTCGGCCCAGCCAGCGCGCCATCAGCAGCGGCGCATCTGCCCCAAGGCGCAGGGTCGGCGCGTAATGAGCGGCCACGGGCACGACAACGGCGAAGCTGCCATGCAGCACGAGGCTGGCCACCAGCAGCCAGCGCGCGCGCAGCAGCAGCCACGGCACCACCGCCAGCGGCGCGGCGACATAGGCGGCGGCGGCCCAGTTCGCGTAGGCTTGGTTCAAAAGCGCCTGCACACAGACGAGCGCGATGATCGGCAGCGACAGCCACAGCACGACCCCGCGCAGGGGTAGGCGGGCAGGGCGTGACGCCACGGGGGTGCTGTGCCGGGCTTCTGCGGGCAGGCTTGCTACCGCGTTCGGGCCGGGGCGCTGCGGCGCGTTTTGGGTGGTGTGCTGGCCGGAGTGCTGGCCTAGGTGCGGAGCGGATTGCGCGCGCGGATCGGATTGCGCGGACGGGCCGGGGTGTGCGCGCGGTTTGGGCTGTGCGTCGGGGTGCGTGGCGAGGTGTGCCTCGGGGTGTGCGGTGGCGTGTGTGCCGGGCGCCGCGTCGGGCCGTGCGGTGACGTGCGTGTCGGACTGTCCGTTGCGGCGCGCGTTGGGCCGCACGGCCAGCCAAAGCAGCGCGCCGAGGAAGGCGGGGCCAAAGACGACGAATTGCGCGGCGGCGAATTCCGCCAGCCCGGCAAAGTTCAGCGTGGCCTTGGCGGCGGGGTCATTGACCCAGTCGGCGTTGTCCAGTGTGTGACGCAGGGTGGTCAGGCCATTAGCGATATTCCACGCCACGTTGGGAGCGATGGCCAGCGCAAAGCCCAGCAGCGCCAGCGCCGCGCGGCGCCACGGCACCCGGATCGCTGGGATAAAGACCAGCGCGGGCAGCAACAGGATCAGGTAGTAGACGGCGGCGTATTTCGACATCACCCCGCCGCCCAAGGCCAGCCCGGCTGTCAGGGCCCAGCGGCGGCCGCCGCCTTCGGCCAGCCGCAGCCACGCCAGCAGCGCCAGCGCAAGGAACGGGAACATCACGCTGTCGGTGGAGATCATGTAGCTGCCGACCGTCACCAGCGGCAGCGTCAGATAGGCCGCCGCGACCCAAGGCGCGGCGCGCGGCGCGATGTGGCGGGCGGTGATCGCGGCCAGCAGCGCCGCCGTCACCCCATGCAGCGCAATGGCGGGCAGGCGCACCCAGAATGCCGCGTCGCTGCCCGCCAGATCGGTGACCGCGCGCAGCAGCCAGCCGATCATCGGCGGCTTGGAATAATAGCCAAAGGCAAGATCCTGACCCCAGAGCCAGTATTGCGCTTCATCGACATACAGATCGGTGCGGTCCAGCCACAGCCCGACGAGCCGCAGCAGCAGGATCGCGCCAATCACCCACGCGCAGCGCCCCGCCCAGGGCGCGGAAGGGCGGTGGGGCGTCATCGGATCAGGCTTCGCGCTGGTTGCTGGTGTGGATTAGCCACAGATTGCGGGCATAGATCAGCAGCCCCATCGACTGGCCCAGCACAAACACCGGATCGGCCCGGTAAAGCGCATAGGTCAGCAGCGTGGCCCCCCCGGCGAGGGAGAAATACCAAAAATAGACCGGCACGACCGACTCGCCCGCCTTCTCGGAGGCCAGCCACTGCACGAGGAACCGCGCGGTGAACATCAGTTGCCCGGCCAGCCCGATGATGACCCACCAGAATTCGCGCCAATTGCCGACATGCAGCCAGTCGAAGATCTGTGCCGTCATTGATCCGGCCTCCATTCGGTGCCCGACGCCTTTTTGCGGCGCTTGATCAGCCATGCCACCGCCAGCAGGTCCGGCACGCCGACAAGCGCGCGGCGCAGGTTGGTGTATTTGGAATTGCCCGCGTGGCGTTCGCGGTGGGACACATCGACATGCCGGATGTCCCAGCCTTCGCGCGCGAAAAGCGCGGGCAGGTAGCGGTGCATATGGTCGAAATAGGGCAGCGACAGAAACGCATCGCGGCGGAAGCCTTTGAGCCCGCAGCCGGTGTCGCGGGTGCCGTCGCTGAGGATGCGCCCGCGCAGCCCATTGGCCAGCCGCGAGGCCCAGAGCTTGGACCGGCTGTCTTGGCGGTCCACACGCTGCCCGGCGACGAGGCCGAGACGCCCGGTCGTGTCGTCAAGCAGCGGGGTAAAGAGTTTGGGCAGTTCGGCAGGCGGGTTCTGACCGTCGCCGTCGAGCATGCAGATCACGGGCGCGCGGGCGGCCAGCACGCCGGAATGGATCGCGGCGCTTTGGCCCGCGCTTTGCTGGTGGCGGATCAGCCGGATGCGGGGGTCGGCGACGATCATATCGCGGGCAAGGGTGGCGGTTTCGTCGGTGGAACCGTCATCGACGACGATCACCTCGAACGCGTCGAGCCCGGCGCAGGCCTCCAGAATACCGCCCACGACGGGGGCGAGGTTCGGCGCCTCGTTGCGCATCGGGATCACCACGGAAACCTGTGTCATGACCGACCCATCATGGCTGTTGCCTTTGCCGTTGGAACGTCTGCGGCGCGGAAGCGGTCCCGCACGCCCGCCTTAGACACCACTGGGCGCCGGAATACCAACCCCGTGCGCTCATCCGCGACGTAAGGTGTCGCCCAGCGACAACGTGGGTTGCAGCTCGATCCGTTCGCCCGCCCCCGCGCCGGGGGTGCCTGCCGCATCGGCATGTTCGGCGATGATGCGCGCGGCCTCGCGCCCGATTTCCAGCCGGCAACTGTCCATCGTGGCCAGCCGCAGCGGGAAGCCATCGACGATTTCCATCCCGTTGAACCCGGCAAGCCCGATCCGGCCCGGCACGTCGATCCCGTGGGTCATGCAGTGCAACAGCCCGCCCGCGCCGATCATGTCGTTGGAATAGTAGATGA
Source organism: Pacificitalea manganoxidans (assembly GCF_002504165.1). Classification (GTDB taxonomy): domain Bacteria; phylum Pseudomonadota; class Alphaproteobacteria; order Rhodobacterales; family Rhodobacteraceae; genus Pacificitalea; species Pacificitalea manganoxidans. The sequence continues at coordinate 2,775,388 of NZ_CP021404.1, read as the reverse complement.
AATCCAGATCCGGGGTGCGGTTCAGCATGGCCTCGGTCATCTCGCGGCCCTTGGCGATGCCGGAGCCGCCGGAATAGAATTGCCGGTCCGCGATCTCCACCCCGGCCTTGGCCAGCGCGTCGGTGAAGCCTTCGAAGCGTTTGCGGGCGCGATGGTCGAGCGGCATCTTGGTGCCCATGAAGCCGATGCGGCGATAACCCGCCTGCAGGATCTCCTGCGCCATCATCCGGCCCGCGCGGCGGTGCGAAATGCCGACGACGGAATCGACGGGCGCGCCATCGACATCCATCACCTCGACCACCGGGATGCCCGCGCCGCGCAGCATGGCGATCGCGGCTTCGGTATGTTCGAGCCCGGCGATGATGACGCCCGTGGGCCGCCATGACAGCATCTCGTAAAGCACGGCCTCCTCCCGTTCGGGGAGGTAATTGGTGACGCCCACCACGGGTTGCAGGGGCGTGTCGTCCAGCACCGAGGTGATGCCGGTCATGACCTCGGGAAAGACCTGATTCGACAGGGACGGGATCACCACGGCGACCAGATTGACCCGCGAGGAGGCCAGCGCGCCTGCGATCTTGTTGGGGACGTAGCCCAGACGCTTGGCGGCTTCGAGCACCCGCGCGCGGGTGGCGTCCGACACGTCGCCGCGATTGCGCAGCACGCGGCTGACGGTCATTTCGCTGACGCCCGACGCTTCGGACACGTCACGCAGTGTCAGCGGGCGGCGGGGCGGGATGTCGGGGGTGTTGGTCACGGGGGGCACTCGCTCGGTCTGGATAGACCCTGTCTAAGGCCGGATCATCCCGAGCGGAAGCGCAGATGACAGATGCGCGCCCTTCGGTGCGGCAGCGCGGCCTCAAGAATACACCTTCAAACCGGCGGGGGGAGGCGCTATGGAAGGCCCGCGTGGCCCCGTGGCTCAACTGGATAGAGCAATCCCCTCCTAAGGGATAGGTTGCAGGTTCAAGTCCTGCCGGGGTCACCAAAGCCCCCCGCGCCAGTTTGTCAGCAGTGTTTTCAGGGATCGTGGGCCCGGCCCGTGCCAGCGGTCGGTGGGGTCTGTCGCGATCAAGCGGTCCTTTGCGATCACCGTTTCGCGAGAATGTGCAATCGCTGCGACGGGACTGCGCCGGTGCTCCGTTCCATGTCCTGAAACCGACCTGGAAAGGACCAAACACATGATCACTCGTCGCACTCCCGCCGCCCTTCTGGCCGTCAGCACTGCTCTGGCTTTGTTGACCCCCATCTCCGCACAGGCCCAGCAGGGCCGGGATCAGGACTGCGGACAGCGTTCGGCCTGCTCCACGTCGTCCGAGCGCGGCGCCGACCGGCGCGACAGCGATCGTGGGCAGTCCGAGCGGCGCGAGTCCCAGTCCGCAAAGAGCAAGACGCCGAGCAAGGCCGAGCCTGCACGCACCACCAGCCGTGAGCCGCAGCGCGCGCAGCCCCGCGTCGTGACCCGTGCCACGCCGCATGTGGGCGCTCGCGTGGCGACGGCCCGCTACCTGAGCACCACCGAGAAGCGCCATCTGCCCGCGCTGCCGAAGGGTCAGGTTTACCGGGTGCATGACGGTCACGTCGTGCGCGTCAACAACGACACCCAGAAGATCGTCGCCGTCGTGGGGCTGCTGACTGCGCTGCTGAACTGATCCCGCGGGGCGAGATGGGGCGGCGAGAGCCCGTCCATAGAAAACGGCCGGTCCCTAGCGGGGCCGGCCGTTTCTCAGTCAGGATGGTGCAGTCGCGCCTTACAGGTTGTCGGGCTGCGGCATGCCAAGGATGTGGAAGCCGCCATCGACGGTGACGATTTCGCCGGTCGTGCAGTTGCCATAGTCGGAGGCGAGGTAGACCGCCGTGCCGCCGATGGCCTCCAGCGTTGCGTTGTGGCGCAGGGGCGCGTTGGCCTCGGTCATGCGGAAGGTTTTGCGCGCGCCGCCGATCGCCGCGCCGGCCAGCGTTTTCATCGGGCCGGGGGAGATGGCGTTGACGCGGATGCCTTCGGGGCCGAGGTCATTGGCGAGGTAGCGCATCGCGCTTTCCAGCGCGGATTTGGCGACGCCCATGACATTGTAGAACGGCGTCACCTTGTTCGAGCCCTGATAGGTCAGGGTGATGATCGAGCCGCCATCGGTCATCAGCGGACGCGCCCGGCGGGCGACGTCGATGAGCGAGTAGCAGGAGATCACGAGCGAGGTTTTGAAGTTCTCGCGGCTGGTATTGATGAACCGGCCTGTCAGTTCGTTCTTGTCGGAGAACGCGATGGCGTGGACGACGAAATCCAGCTTCCCCCACCGTTTTTCGATCTCGCCGAAGGCCGCGTCGAGCGAGGCATCGTCGGTCACGTCCACATCCACGAGGAAATCGGATCCGACGCTTTCGGCGAGCGGGGCGACCCGCTTGCCAAAGGCTTCGCCCTGATAGGAAAACGCCAGTTCCGCGCCTTCGGCGGCGAGGGCTTTCGCGATGCCCCAGGCGATGGACCGTTCGTTGGCCACGCCCATGATCAGACCGCGTTTGCCCTTCATCAATTCAGCCATCGCTGCTCATCCGTGATATTTCGACATAATGATGGAGGCGTTGGTGCCCCCGAACCCGAAGCTGTTGGTCAGGATGCTGTCGAGCGCGGTTTCCCGTGTCTCGGTCACGATCTCCTCGGGGCGGATTTCGGGATCGAGCTCGGTGACGTTGATCGACGGCGCGATAAAGCCGTCGCGCATCATCAGCAGGCAGTAGATCGCTTCGTGCACGCCGGTCGCGCCGAGCGAATGCCCAGTCATCGATTTGGTCGAGGAGATCGGCGGGTGATCTTCGCCGAACACGTTGCGAATGCCCTTCACCTCGGTCACGTCGCCCGCGGGGGTCGAGGTGCCGTGCGCATTGATATAATCGACCGTGCGATCGCCGTTGGTGGACAGCGCCAGCTTCATCGAGCGTTCGCCGCCCTCACCCGACGGCGCGACCATATCGGCCCCGTCGGAGGTGGCGCCATAGCCCGTAACTTCGCCATAGATCTTGGCGCCGCGGGCCAGCGCGTGCTCCAGTTCTTCGAGCACGACGACACCGCCACCGCCCGCGATGACGAAGCCGTCCCGCGTGGCGTCGAACGGGCGCGAGGCCAGTTCGGGCGTGTCGTTATATTTCGAGCTCATGGCGTTCATCGCGTCAAACAGGCACGACAGGGTCCAATCGACCTCCTCGCCGCCGCCCGCGAACACGATGTCCTGCTTGCCCAGCTGGATCTGTTCGGTGCCGCTGCCGATGCAATGCAGCGACGTGGAGCAGGCGGAGGTGATCGAGTAGTTGATCCCCTTGATCTTGAACGGCGTGGCCAGACAGGCGGAGTTGGTCGAGCTCATGCAACGGGTGACCATAAACGGGCCCATCCGCTTGGGGCTGCCCTTTTCGCGCACCGTGTCGAAGGCGGTGAGGAAGTTCGAGGTCGACGGACCGCCGGAGCCCATGATGAGGCCCGAGCGTTCGTTGGAGACGTCGCTGTCCTCCAGCCCCGCATCGGCGATGGCCTGTTCCATCGCGATGTAGTTATAGGCAGCCCCGGGCCCCATGAAGCGCAATTGACGCTTGTCGATATGGGCGGCCAGATCGATATCGGGCATGCCGTGGACCTGACTGCGGAAGCCATGTTCCGCATAGATCTCGGAGCGGGTGATGCCGGATTTCCCGGCCTTCAGGCTCTGGGCGACTTCTTCGATGGTGTTGCCGATCGAGGAGACGATCCCCAACCCGGTAATGACGACGCGGCGCATGGATGACGTCCTTTCGCGGCTGTCTCGGTGAGAATGTCCGGGTCGCGGCGCGACCGGGGATCGGTCGGCGCCGCGGCCGGGCGCGGGCGGCTCAGCTGAACAGCCCGACCTTCATGTCTTTCGTGGTGTAGATTTCCGCGCCATCGGCGAACATCCGGCCATCGGCGATGCCCATCTTGAGCTTGCGATCGATGACGCGGGTGAAATCCACGTGATAGGTGACGGTTTTGATGTCAGGGGTGACCATGCCGGTAAACTTGACCTCGCCCACGCCCAGAGCGCGACCGCGCCCCTGCATGCCGCGCCAGCCAAGGTTGAACCCGGTCAACTGCCACAGCGCGTCCAGACCCAGACAGCCCGGCATGACCGGATCGCCGGGGAAGTGGCAGGCAAAGAACCACAGGTCGGGGCTGATGTCGAATTCGGCGATGACATGGCCTTTGCCGTGCAGACCGCCATCGGCCGAAATCTCGGTCACGCGGTCCATCATCAGCATCGGCGGTTCAGGCAGCTGCGGGTTGCCGGCGCCGAAAAGCTCGCCCCGCGCGCATTGCAGCAGCCCTTCCTTGTCGAAGCTCGTCGGAAAATCCGTCATCCGGGACCTGTCCCCTTAGTTCATCTGTGTTGCTCGTTCTGCTCCCTCTAGCACCCCGCTCCGGCCCGGCGCAATAGGACGGGGGCCGGGGGCGGGACGCCAAAGCGGGCGCGAAGGCGGCACGGCAGCGACCGGGCCGCAGCCGGTCGTGCGGGGGCAGGGCGCCTATCATGCACGGATTGCCGCAATTTTGGGCATGCCCGCCAGACCGCCCGCAAAGGCCGGTGCCGATACGCTGTCACATGGGTGTCATAGCGATGCCCTACCAGCCCCCGCAGGTCAGCTGCGACCTGTTTTCATTTGAAACCACCCGATTGTCTGCATATATCTCAACCTATGGACGCACCAATGGATAGCATGACGCGCGACGCGCAGGGCAAGGGGTCTGACTGGCTGGCCTCGGCGAACCTGCGCCCGACCCGGCAGCGGCTGGCTTTGGCCGCGCTGTTGGTGGGCGATGGCCATAACCGGCACGTCACCGCCGAAAGCCTGTTCGACGCCAGCCGCACGGCAGGTGAGAAAGTGTCCCTTGCGACCGTTTACAACACCTTGCGCGCCTTTTGTGACGCGGGGCTGATGCGCGAGATCACGGTCGATGGCTCGAAAAGCTATTTCGACACCAATATGGACGACCATCCGCATTTCTATTGGGAAGACACCGGCAGCCTGACCGATGCGCCCGCCGATCAGTTGGAAATCCGCCGTGTGCCGACCGCCCCCGACGGGGCCGAGATCGCCAAGGTCGATGTCGTGATCCGGCTGCGCCGCAGCTGACGACGCGTCCTGAGGGCCGCGCCTGATCGCGGTCCGGCGGATCGGCGTGTTCTGTTTTACCCGCTGTTAACTGTGGCGCGCCATGATCGGCGCATGACCTCTGATGCATCCTCGCCCCTGACCGGCCATGTCCTGTTTACCGTTCGGCTCGCGCCGCGCGCCCGTGTGGACCTGTCAGACCATGTCGCCGCACTGCGGGTGTGCCTGCGCCGGGTGATGGCGCGGCATCCGTTTCAGATCGACAGCGGCGTAGTTTTGCCGGACCGGATGCACATGATCTGGCGGCTTCCCCCCAATGCGGACGCGCAGCTGCGCTGGCGATTGGTGAAAAGCGGCCTGTCGCGCCATCTGCGCCGGACCTGCCCCGATGCGGTGCCTGCCCGCGCGGCGGGCGCGCGGGATCTGGGGCTGTGGCTGCCGGGTCAGGGCGCGCGGCAGGTGCGCCGGCAGGCGGATCTGGATATTTGCCGTCAGGTGATCTGGGCCAGCCCCGTTGTTGCGGGGCTTGTGCGGCGGACGACAGATTGGCCGCATAGCTCGGTCCATCGCCACGCCGACCGCAGCGCGCGCGCCGGGGTCACGCCACCGCGCCGCTTGCCGTTGGATCTGCCCCAAACCTTTGCGCCGGAGGCCTCCGTCGCCGCGCCCGCTATGGATTGCCACCCGTGACCCTTGGCGCGACCGCCGCGTCTGTGGGCTGCCGCCTGCGCGATCAGGCTGAAATCGCGGGCTGACGGGTTAAAACCACTGCCCCGGCTCCATCAGCCCCAGATCGAGAAGCTGCTGGCTGTTCCATTCGAAGCGCACGGAATTGTGCCACCAGAACGTCTCCACCGCAAAGGTGCTGCCGGGGTTGGTCTTGAGCGCCTTGGCCGTGCGGAACGAACAAATCGCGGCGGTCAGGTTGTGGTGCCACGGGCAGGCATAGGTGTTGCATTCCTCGTCGCTGAGCGTGTGATTGCCGCGCAGGGTCAGCCCGCGGGCGGCGCGGAACAGACCGATGCGGTCGATCTTGCGCCGGGCTTTGGGCACATGTTCCTCGAACCGCCAGCGCAGCCCGCCATAGAAATCAAGTTGCCGTTCGCGCGGCGCGCCGTCCTGTTCGGGATCGGGCCGGGCCAGCGCGTAGTAGCCCGCGCGGTCCAGATAGGCCTCCTCCGGCGCGACGGCATTGGGGTGGCGCGACAGATCGCCCGCGTAGAGATCGACGACATAGGTCAGCATCGCAGAGCGCCGTTCTTCTGCGTGGAAGGCCAGCATTTCGCCCACATCGCGGGTCTGACAGAACGGGAAAAACAGGTATTCGGCGTTGTAGCAGTAGTAAATCCACGCGCCCTCGGGTGCGGCGGCGATCACCGGGTTCACGGCGCGCAGCAGCCCCTGCGCGTGCAGGGTGTCATGATCGACCCGGTGCAGCACGGCCTGCGTCGCGGACGGCAGCGCGTCCAGATCCGGCAGCGCCAGTTCCGTCGAGGCGAACAGCACGATGCTGCGAAACCCCAGCCGATGGTGATGGGCGACGGTGCCCGCGACCTCTACCGCGTCTTCGGCCATGATGAGCGCGACGGGCGCACGCGCCAGCACAGCCTGCCCCCCGGCCAGAAACGCCCCGACGCTGTCGTGATGGGCGTAGCTGACGCCTGTCGCGGGCGGTGCATCTGCGGTGGCATCGGAAGAAGCGGCGGGGGAGGGTGTCGTCATCTGGGGCAACGGCCTGCTCAGCGGGAAGGGCGGGCCTCCGGGGCGCTTTGCGGGGCGCACCGGCGGCGGCGTTGGTGCAGGCTAGGCGGGGCGCGCAGGCTCCGCAACCCGCGCAGGCCATCGGGGCGCGCATCCGCCGCCCGACGTTGCGCCACCTCCCGTGCCATCCCCCCGCGCTCCCCCGCTCCCCCCGTGCCACGCCGGTGCCATGCCCGCGCCCGTCCCGCGGGGTTGTTGCGGGCAGGGGGCGGTATGCTGTATGGCGCGGGGAACCTCTCTCCCGCCATCCGCCCGATATCCGATCAGGAAAGGTCACGCCCATGGCCAAAGACGCCGCCCCCCAGACTGTCGCCCCCGCATCCGCATCTGCATCCGCCGCCACGTCCGAGGCCGGTGCCGCGCCGCGCAAGCTGTTCATCAAGACCTATGGGTGCCAGATGAATGTCTATGACAGCGAGCGCATGGCCGAGGCGCTGGGCGGGCAGGGCTATGAGCAGACCGACACGCCGGATGATGCCGACATGATCCTGCTCAACACCTGCCATATCCGGGAAAAGGCCGCCGAGAAGGTCTATTCCGAATTGGGCCGGTTCAAACAGTTGAAGGCCGACAAACCGGATCTGCGCATCGGCGTCGCGGGCTGTGTCGCACAGGCGGAGGGCGCGGAGATCATGCGCCGTCAGCCGATGGTCGATCTGGTCGTGGGGCCGCAGACCTATCACCGTTTACCGGATCTGATGGCGCAGGTGGATGCGGGGCGCAAAGCGCTCGACACCGATTTCCCCGAAGAGGACAAGTTCGAACATCTGCCCAAGCGCCCGCTGCCCAAGCGCCAGCCGACGGCGTTTCTGACCGTGCAGGAAGGCTGCGACAAGTTCTGTGCCTTCTGCGTGGTGCCCTATACCCGCGGGGCGGAGGTGTCGCGCCCGGTGGACCGCATCCTGCGCGAGGCGGAGGATCTGGTGGCGCGCGGGGTGCGCGAGATCACCCTGCTGGGCCAGAACGTCAACGCCTATCACGGCGCGGCGGAGGGCGGCGACTGGGGGCTGGCGCGGCTGATCCGGCGGCTGGCTGAGATCGAGGGGCTGGAGCGGATCCGCTTCACCACCTCGCATCCCAACGACATGGAAGACGACCTGATCGCGGCCCACGGCGATTGCGACAAGTTGATGCCCTATCTGCATCTGCCGGTGCAGTCAGGCTCTGACGCGATCCTGAAACGGATGAACCGGAAACATACGGCTGCGCAATATATCGCGCTGATCGACCGTATTCGCGCCGCGCGGCCCGATCTGCTGCTGTCGGGCGATTTCATTGTGGGCTTCCCCGGCGAGACCGAGGAAGATTTCCAAGCGACGCTCGATCTGGTGCGCCGGGTGAATTACGGGCAGGCCTATAGCTTCAAGTATTCCGCGCGGCCCGGCACCCCGGCAGCGGAGCGGGAGCCGGTGCCCGCCGAGGTGGCCGATGACCGGCTACAGCGGTTGCAGGCGCTTCTGGGCGAGCAGCAGCGCGCGGCACAGGAGGGCATGGTCGGGCGCGAGGTGAAGGTGCTGCTTGAAAAGCCGGGCCGCCTGCCGGGGCAGATGGTCGGCAAATCCGATTATCTCCATGCGGTGCATGTGGAAACCGATCTGCCGGTGGGGTCTTTGGTCACGGTGCGCATCACCGCCAGCGGGCCGAATTCCCTGAAGGGCGAGATGCGCCCCGCGCAGTGATCGGGGTAGGATCGGACAGGATCGGGCAGGGCGGTTTCGCGCGGTCCGAACGCGCGCCCCGGCGCCGGTTGCGGCATGGGGCGTGATGCACGTTCCAGGCGAGCTGTCCGCATTGTGGCAACAATATGGCGTGCAGGGAAACGATACTGTGTCCCATTTTGCCCCAGTTGCTGAAATATCTACAATATATTGCGGAAATTGACTTCACAGCCTGTTGATTCTTGCGCAAACTCGGACAGATGATGCACGAGCGCAGGCGGGGGCTATGGCGGTCGTGCGGGTTCCTTGCCCAGACGCCGACAGCGGCGCCGTTTCGGGGGCCCCGACTGACCAATTCAGATGTGAGGACGGAGTTGTGATGAGGTTGATTTCCAAGGCGCTGCGCGGAGGCGTGACTGCGGCTGCCGTGCTCGGGCTTACCGGTGCGCTGGTGGCGGGAAGCGCGGCGCAGGCGCAAAACACCGTGCGCGGCGAACGCTACGCTCCGACGATCTGGGTCGATCCCGATGGCTGCGAACATTGGGTCATGGATGACGGTTGGGAAGGCTATATGAGCCCCCATGTCACCCGCGACGGGCGCCCGGTCTGCCGCCGTGGCAATGTCTGCGCCGTGATGGAGGGCGATCAGCTGTTCGCCACCGATCAGGCCACGATTTCGGCCAACGGCCGCGCGCGGTTGCAGCAGTTCTTCCGCCAGACTTCGGCACGGGGTTTCGTGATCTCGGGTCACACCGACAGCCGCGCCACCGATGCCTATAACATGCGGCTCAGCCAGCGCCGCGCCAATGCGGTCGCGCAGGTTGCGCGGTCGGTCGGCGCCCCGGTCGTCGGCGTGCAGTATTACGGCGAACGGGTGCCGCGCGCGTCCAACGCCACCCCCGCCGGACGCCAGCAGAACCGCCGCGTCGAAATCACCTGCGTGAATTGAGGGAGAGCCAGCAGATGACCATCATCAGGACCATCGCGATCCTCGCTCTTGGCTTTACCGTCGCCGCCTGCGACGCGCCCAAGCAGAACAAGACCGTGGATAACGGGATCGACACCAAGGATCTGAGCCGGTTGAAGGCCGGGATCTGGGTTGACCCGAACGGCTGCGAGCACTGGATCATCGACGACGGCGCAGAGGGCTACCTGTCCCAGCGGCTTCAGCCCAACGGCAAGCCGGTCTGCGGCTACGCGCCGGGTTCGGGCGGTGTGGCCATCGGCGCCTATAAGAAGGGCTCCGCGATCTCGGACCCGATCTGACGCGATTTCAGCACCAGACATCGAAACGCCCGCCTGTAAATGGCGGGCGTTTTGCGTTTGGAGTAGGCGTGAGTGCGGGGGAGGCGTGAGGGGCATCGCCCCGTGGCTGATGGACAACGGGAGCCTGCCCGTGGGATGGCGCTGCTCCGGTGGGGCGGGTGTGCTTGATGGTAGCCACATCCCTCCCCGCTCCGAGGTTAGCGTGAGGTGGCAAAGCGCCAGCCCGGTGGGACGGGCAGGCGCTCGCTCTCGCGCCCTGCGGGCTTGTTCGAGAGCGGGTGCGCTGGGATCGAAGGTCGTGAGACGCCGGGAAACCGGGCGCGACGGGAGCCAGCCCGTGGGGTGGCGCTCAGTCGGGTGAGCGGTGTGCTTGATTGTAGCCACATCCCTCCCCGCTCCGAGGTCAGCGTGAGGTGGCAAAGCGCCAGCCCGCCGGGACGGGCAGGCGCTCGCCCGCGCGCTTCGCTTGTTCGCGGGCGGGGGCGCTGATCGTTGAGGTGGTCGGTGCAAGGCGTGGGCCTGGGATGGGTCACGCTAGCCCCCACGCGACTGCGCTTGTTCGCAGAGGGGGCGTAAGGGCAGGGCGCACCCGACGCACTCCGCCTGCGTGGCAGGCAGGATGGGCGGTTTTCACCGCTGTCATGCAAATTTCGTCCGAAGGTGCTTGCCTTGTGCCCCCTGCGACCCCACCATCTAGATATGGACCAGATTTGAGAAGTGGAGCCGTTTTTGGGAATCAGCGCCCTGACCCCGCCGCCCTCTCCCGAGGATATCCTCGAGACTTCCCTGGAATTTCCGGACAACCGGCTGCTGATAGAGCTGTGCGGCGAGTTTGACCGCAACCTCGCCCTGATCGAGCAGCGCGTTGGCGTGCAGATCATCCGGCGCGGCAATCACCTTGCCCTGATCGGTGCCGCCGCCCCGCGGGAGGAGGCCGCCGCCGTGCTGCGCGAGCTTTACTCCAAGCTGGAGGCAGGCCGCTCGATCGAGACGGGCGATGTGGATGGCGCGCTGCGGCTGGGCCATGCCGAGCGCACGGCGGAGGGCACCGCCCCGGCCCGCCCCGACCAGTTGGAAATGTTCCACGGCGGCCGGGTCGAGGTGAAGACCCGCAAAAAGATCGTCGAGCCGCGCACCGACGCGCAGAAGGCCTATGTGCGGGCTCTGTTCGAACATGAGCTGGCCTTTGGTATCGGCCCCGCCGGCACCGGCAAGACCTATCTCGCCGTGGCGGTCGCGGTGAACATGTTCCTTGCGGGCCATGTCGACCGGATCATCCTGTCGCGTCCGGCGGTGGAGGCGGGCGAGCGGCTTGGCTTCCTGCCCGGCGACATGAAGGACAAGGTCGATCCCTACATGCAGCCGCTTTACGACGCGCTGAACGATTTCCTGCCCGCCAAACAGGTCGCGAAGCTGATCGAGGAAAAGCGGATCGAGATCGCGCCCTTGGCCTTCATGCGGGGGCGGACGCTGGCCAATGCCTTTGTCGTGTTGGATGAGGCGCAGAACGCCACCACCATGCAGATGAAGATGTTCCTGACCCGGTTGGGCGAGGGCTCGCGCATGGTCATTACCGGCGACCGCAGTCAGATCGACCTGCCGCGCGGGGTGCAATCGGGGCTGCGGGAGGCCGAAAGCCTGCTGGCGTCGATCGATAACATCTCGTTCAACTACTTCACCTCGAAGGACGTGGTGCGGCATCCGCTTGTCGCGCGGATCATCGAAGCGTATGAGGCCGCCGAAGCCTGACCCCGGTTGCGGGGCGGCACCAGCAGGGCGGATCGGACGGGGCGGACCCGTCCGGGCGCATGGGATACGATGACCGAAACCGTGGATTGCCTGATTGAGGCCGAGGGCTGGCAGGATGTGGACCTGCCCGCGCTGGCCGAACGTGCGGTGGCCGCGACGCTGGCGCATCTGGCGCTCGATGCGGACTGCGAAGTGTCGCTCATCGGCTGCGATGATGCGCGGATCGCCGCCCTGAACGCCGAATTTCGCGGCAAACCTACGCCGACCAACGTGCTGAGTTGGCCCGCCGAGGAACGCGCCGCCGACAGCCCCGGCGGGGTGCCCGATCTGCCCGAGCCGGACCTGCCGGGCATGCCGATCGAGCTGGGCGATATCGCGATTGCACTGGAAACCTGCATGCGGGAGGCCGCCGAGGCGGGCCGCCCGCTCAGCGACCATGTGACCCATCTGATTATTCATGCCTGCCTGCATTTGCTGGGCTATGACCATGAAACTGACCCCGATGCCGCGTTGATGGAAGGAATCGAGGTCGAAATACTTGGCAAATTGGGTCTGCCGGACCCATATTGAACCCGCGGGCACAAGGCGCGCGTTATTCGGAAAGGTGAAATGGGCGACGATATAGACGGGTCTTCTAGCGCGGCGCATGGCGCGCAGGATCCCGATACCGCGGAACGCAAAGGTCTGTTCAACAGGCTGTTCGACGCGTTCAACCCCGCGGACGAGGAGACAGAGGCCGGCGAGGATGATCATCCTCCGGCCCGCAAATTCACCCAGGGCAATGCGCTCTCTTCGGTTTTGCCGGGGCTTGGAAATCTGCGCCGGATGCGTGTCGAGGATGTCGCAATCCCGAAAGTCGAGATCGAAGCGGTCCCGGTCGACATCAGCCGCGAGGATCTGGTGGGCGTGTTCCGAGACAGCGGCCTGACCCGGCTGCCTGTCTTCGATGGCACGCTGGATACGCCCGTGGGCATGATCCATCTGAAGGATTTCGCGCTGCGCCACGGCTTTAACGGCCATTCCCCCGATTTTTCGGTGCGCCCGATGCTGAGACCGCTGCTTTATGCGCCGCCGTCGATGCCAATCGGCGTGCTGCTGCAAAAGATGCAGACCGAGCGGATGCATATGGCGCTGGTCATCGACGAGTATGGCGGTGTGGACGGTCTGGTCACCATCGAGGATCTGATCGAACAGGTCATCGGCGAGATCGAGGACGAACACGATGTCGCCGAAGATGCGCTGTGGGTGCAGGAAAAGCCCGGCTGCTATCTGGCGCTGGCCCGCACGCCGCTGGACGAGTTCGAGGCCGAAATCGGTGTGAGCCTTGCCGATGCCGAAGATCAGGAGGAGATCGACACGCTGGGCGGGCTGGTCTTTATGCTGACCGGGCGCATCCCGACGCGCGGCGAGGTCGTGCCTCATGAAAGCGGTGCGCAGATCGAGGTGGTCGATGCCGATCCCCGGCGGATCAAGCGGCTGCGCGTGCGGCTGCCCAGTGCGGCGGTGACGGCATGAGACGCATCGCCGGGCGCGCCAGCCTGAATGCGTCCTCCCGGCGCGGCGCCCTGCCGCGCGGGGCGTCCCTGTTGGCGCGAGGCCGCGCGCAGGCATGACCGAAACGTCCGACGCCACGCTGCCGCGCCGATCCCTGCGCGACCGGATCACCCGTGTCTGGGCCGGGCGCTGGAGCGGTTCGGCCTTCGCCGGGATATTGGGTCTGGGCATGGCGACGGGGCAGGCGCCGGTCAGTTGGCCTTGGCTGGCGCTGCCCGCATTGGCTGTGGCGTTGCTGCTGATCTCCGCCGATCCCGATCCGCGGCGCGCCACATGGCGGGGCTGGTGGCTTGGCACCGGCTATTTTGCGGGCGCGCTGTTCTGGATTGTCGAGCCGTTCCTGATCGATGCCGCGCGCCACGGATTCATGGCGCCCTTTGCGCTGGCGTTTCTGTCGGGGGGGCTGGCCTTGCTATGGTCGCTGGCCTTTGCGCTTGCGGCGCGAGCGGGGAGCCCGGCGCGGCGCGCGGCATGGGCCGTGCTGCTGCTGACATTGATCGAAATGTCGCGCGAATGGCTGATGACCGGGTTCCCTTGGGCCTTGCTGGGCTACATCTGGACCGACAGTCCGCAGCTGCAGCTGGCCTCGCTTCTGGGGCCGCATGCGCTGACCTTCGTGACGCTGATCGCGGCGGCGCTGCCAGCCATGCTGGGCCTGCGACGCGGTGTGGTCGCCGGGCTGCTGGTGGCGCTGGTGCCGGGGCTGTGGGGGATGGTGCGTTTGGCGCAGCCGGTGCTGCCCGCCGCCGATGCGCCCATCGTGCGCCTGATCCAGCCCAATGTGGCGCAGAGCCTTAAATGGGACAGCGAATTGATGTCGGTGTTCTTTGAGCGGCAGCTGGACATGACCGCCGCCGCACCCCCGCCGGGGCAGCCGGTGCCCGATCTGGTGGTCTGGCCCGAAACCGCCGTGGCCTATCGCATGACACCGGGCGAAGGCGCGATGGCTGCGGTGACCCGTGCAGCGGGCGGCACGCCCGTGGCGCTGGGGTTGCTGCGCTGGTGGGGGGATGACGCGCTCAACAGTCTTGCCGTGATAGACGGGCAGGGGCAGTTCGACACGATCTACGATAAACACCATCTGGTGCCCTTCGGCGAATACCTGCCGTTCCAAAGTCTGGCCGATCGGCTGGGCATCACCGCGATGACCGGCATCTCGGGCTTTGCCCGTGGTCCGGGGCCGCAGCTGATCGACATGGGCGGGCGGCTGGGCACCGCGCTGCCGCTGATCTGCTACGAGGCGATTTTCCCGCATGATCTGCGCGATGCGCCGGGGCGGGCGGACTGGATTTTGCAGGTCACCAACGACGCGTGGTTCGGGCGCATTTCCGGGCCGTGGCAGCATCTGGCGCAGGCCCGCGTGCGCGCGGTGGAACAGGGGCTTCCGTTTCTGCGGGCCGCCAATACTGGCGTGTCGGCGGTGATCGACGCGCATGGCAATGTGCTGTCGCGGCTGGAGCTGAACCAGCAGGGGCTGCTGGATGCGCCGCTGCCGCCCGCGCTGCCGCCCACGGTCTTTGTGCGCTGGGGCAACTGGCCGCTGCTGGCGCTTTGCGCGATCTGGCTTCTGGGCTGCGTCGTGGCCGGACGGCGTGGCGCACGACGGTATGCAAACGACCGTTGACCATGCCGCGGGGGCGGCATAGGTCAGTCATATCCCACCGTCACAACGGCTTCCTGGCGTGGCGGGTCGATCCAACGGAGCAATATTCCATGACACGACAGAACTACGTCTTTACCTCCGAATCCGTTTCGGAGGGCCACCCGGACAAGGTCTGCGACCGCATTTCCGATGCTATCCTCGACGCCTTTCTGGAGGCCGAGCCGAACGCCCGCGTCGCCTGCGAGACCTTTGCCACCACAGATCGCGTCGTGATCGGCGGCGAAGTGGGCCTGTCGGACAAGGACAAGCTCCGCGATTATATGGGCCGGATCGAAGACATCGCCCGCAACTGCATCCGTGACATTGGCTACGAGCAGGAGAAGTTCCACTGGCAGACCTGCCAGATCGACAACCTGCTGCACGAGCAATCCGCGCATATCGCCCAAGGTGTCGACCGCGACGGCGCGGGCGATCAGGGCATCATGTTCGGCTATGCCTGCGATGAGACCGACGCGCTGATGCCCGCGCCGATCCTCTATGCCCATGCGATCCTGAAGCGGCTGGCCGAGGCGCGCAAATCCGGCGAAGCGCCCGATCTGCGCCCCGATGCCAAGAGCCAGGTCACCCTGCGCTATGAAAATGGCCGCCCGGTGGAGGTCACCTCGGTCGTGCTGTCGACGCAGCATGCGGATGCTTCCCAGTCGAGCGAGGATATCAAGGCCATCGTCGCGCCCTATATCCGCGACACGCTGCCCGATGGCTGGATTTCGAACAACACCGAATGGTGGGTCAACCCGACCGGCACCTTTGTCATCGGCGGGCCTGATGGGGACGCGGGCCTGACCGGGCGCAAGATCATCGTCGACACCTATGGCGGCGCGGCCCCGCATGGTGGTGGCGCGTTCTCGGGCAAAGACCCGACCAAGGTCGACCGCTCCGCCGCCTATGCCGCGCGCTATCTGGCGAAGAACGTGGTCGCGTCGGGCATGGCCGGCAAATGCTCGATCCAGCTGTCCTACGCGATTGGCGTGGCAAAGCCGCTGTCGATCTACGCCGACACCTATGGCACCGGCGAAGTCTCCGAAGAGCAGATCGAGAAGGCCATCGCGCAGGTCATGGACCTGACCCCGCGCGGCATCCGCGAGCATCTGAGCCTGAACCGCCCGATCTACGAGCGCACGGCGGCCTATGGCCATTTCGGCCGCGCGCCCGAGGCCGATGGCGGTTTCAGCTGGGAACGCACCGACCTGATCGACGCGCTGAAGAAAGCGGTCTGAGACAGCGCCCCGGGCGGCCCCGTCTGGCGGCGGCCCGGGGCAAGCGCTTGCCCTTCGGGCGGGTGCACGGGGTTCAGAGGCTCCGGGCCGCTGCCACCCTAGGTGCAACGAAAGCCTGCCCGGGGGATGGCGCTGATACGGCTGAACGGCGTGCTTTATCACTACCAAACCCCTCCCCGATCCGAGGTTAGCGTGGGGTGGCAAAGCGCCAGCCCGAGGGACGGGCAGGCGCTCGCTCTCGCGGCCTTCGGCCTTGTTCGAGAGCGGGGGTGCTGAGTTCGGAGGTTGCGGGCTGCTAACACTCTGGCTCCTTCACCCGATCTAAAAGCTCAGCCGCGACCTGCCGTCTCAGCCAGCCTCCGCCAGCAGCGCTTCGAGATCCAGCGCCCGGTTCGTCATCGCCAGACTGCCATCCGGGTCGCGCGGCCAGTCGGCCTCCGCGCGGTCGCGGTAAAGCTCCACCCCGTTGCCATCGGGGTCGCGCAGATAGACCGCTTCGCTCACGCCGTGATCCGCCGCGCCGTCGAGCGCGAACCCCGCCGCCAGAACCCGCGCCAGCACGGCGCCAAGCGAAGCCCGGTCTGGATAAAGGAACGCAGTGTGATAGAGGCCCGTATGCCCCGGCGGGGGTGGGGTGGCGCCCGCGCTGTCCCATGTGTTGAGCCCGATGTGATGATGATAGCCGCCGGCGCTCAGGAACGCGGCCTGCGCCCCGTAGCGCTGTGTCACCTCAAAGCCGAGCACATCGCGATAAAAGCGCAGCGCCCGGTCCAGATCCGCGACCTTCAGGTGAACATGGCCGATACGCGTGGCGGGCGGGGCAAGGTGGGACATGAGGGAAACTCCGCTATGGCTGTCGTCAGGAGCCAGATATCGGCGGCGCGAAGAATTTATCATAGGGGCATGGCCACACCGGGTCTGTGCATCTGCGCGCAATGCCCGGCCAAGCCCTCCGGCGGTGGGCCGGAGGGCAGGGGGATCATGCGGGGGCATGCAGCAGGCCGGACTGCGCGACGTCGGGGATAGCGGCGCGCGGGCCTGCGGGCAGATTGGCCGGTCTACACGACAGTCACATGACAGGGGTGTGACATTGCCCGTCGATGCGGGCGTTAGGAAACCGCCTGTTGAGCTGGGCGTGGGGAGATCATCCAGTCTGCCGGGCAGGCGGGCAGGCTCGCCCACCTTGCTGGGCGCGACAGAAATCGCACCGGCATGTCGGGCTGGCACACGCCGCCCGGCCCAAACCGGGACGCGCAATGCGAAACGCCCGCGCAGGGTGGGCGCGGGCGTCGGGGTCTGTCTCAGGGCGCGGTGGCCGGAGTCAGCGCACCATGCCGACGATGTCGTAGGTGCGTTGCAGGATCGGCTCCGCAATCGCGTTTGCCCGCTCCGCCCCGCGGCGCAGGATCGCGTCGATTTCGGACGTGTCCTGCATCAGCCGGGCCATTTCGGTCGAGATCGGCGCAAGCTTTGCCACCGCCAGATCGGCCAGCAGCGGCTTGAATTCCGAAAACGGCTTACCACCCTGTTCGGCCATGACCTCGGCCACGGTCTGATCGGTCAGCGCGGCGTAGATATTGACCAAGTTGCGCGCCTCGGGGCGCTCGGCCAACCCATCGGGGCCTTCGGGCAGGGGCTCGGGATCGGTCTTGGCCTTGCGGATCTTCTTGGCGATGGTGTCGGCATCGTCGGTCAGGTTGATGCGGCTCATATCCGATGGATCGGATTTTGACATCTTCTTGGACCCGTCGCGCAGGCTCATCACCCGCGTGGCGGCGCCCTCGATCACCGGCTCCGGGACGGGGAAGAAATCCGTGCCGAAGTCGTTGTTGAACTTGATCGCGATGTCGCGGGTCAGTTCCAGATGCTGCTTCTGGTCCTCGCCCACCGGGACGTGGGTGGCGTGATATACCAAGATGTCGGCAGCCATCAGCGCGGGATAGGCGAACAGCCCCAGCGAGGCGTTTTCGGCGTTCTTGCCTGCCTTGTCCTTCCACTGGGTCATGCGCTTCATCCAGCCCATGCGGGCGACGCAGTTGAACACCCAGGCGAGTTGCGCGTGCGCGGCGACCTGACTTTGATTGAACAGGATCGATTTTTCCGGATCCACGCCGGAGGCGATGAACCCGGCGCACAGTTCCCGCGTGGCGCGGGTCAGATTGGCGGGATCCTGCCACACGGTGATCGCGTGCATGTCGACCATGCAATACAGCGTCTCGATCCCGCGGTCCTGCGCGTCGGCGAACCGTTTCAGCGCGCCCAGATAGTTGCCCAGCGTCAGCCCGCCCGAAGGCTGGATACCCGAGAACACCCGCGGCGTGGCGCCTGTGGTGGGAACGGTCTGGTGGGGGGAGGGGGCCTGTTGATCCGACATCGCGGCGCTCCGACTGGAATTCCTGTGCAGGCTCGCTTATCCCCGGCCCGTAGTCGCGTCAACCGACGCTGCGCCAACCTGCCGCCGGGCGCATTGATCCGGCACCCACGAAAAGGGCCCGTTCATGTCCGATCACACCTCTCCGTTCAATGCCATTCCGCCGGTCGTTCTGCTGCTGACGGCAGGGCTTGCACTGCCGGAACTGCTGTTCTGGGCATCGAAATCGGGGCTGGTTCCGGGCGCGCGAGGCGGCGATGACATGCGGCTTTTCGCGTTGCAGCGCTTTGCGTTTTCGGGGGAGTTGATGGACCGGATGCGCGCTGCGGGGCAGTATCCGTTCGCGGGCATGATCCGGCTGATCAGCTACCCGTTCGTGCATGCAAGCTTCACCCAGATGGTGTTTGCGGCGGTGTTCGTGCTGGCGCTGGGAAAGATGGTGGGCGAGGTGTTTTCGCAGATGGCCGTCGCGGTGATTTTCTTTGCCTCCGCCATTTGCGGCGCGCTGATCTATACCCTGCTGCTGGACGATCCGCGCCCGCTGATCGGCGGATTCCCGGCGGCCTACGGGCTGATCGGGGCGTATACCTTCATCCTGTGGGTGGGCTATGGCGCCGTGGGGCAGAACCAGTATCGGGCGTTTTCGCTGATCGGGTTTTTGCTGGCGATCCAACTGGTGTTCGGGCTGCTGTTTGGCGGGGGCAATGACTGGGTGGCGGAACTGGGCGGCTTCGTCACCGGGCTGATCCTGTCCATCCCGCTAAGCCCGCACGGCACCCGCCGTCTGCTGGAGGCGCTGCGCCGCCGCTGACGGCGCGCGCGGCTGCGAATTTCTCCCGCCGGAGGCATCCTGCGGCGGGAGCGCATCCATCACAGTTTCAGTGCCAGCCCTTCGAGCATGTCGAGACATTGCGACATCTGGCTGAGCGAGACGTATTCATCGGGCTTATGCGCCTGCTCGATGGAGCCGGGCCCGCAGATCACCGCGTCCATGCCCATCGATTGAAACAACCCCGCCTCGGTGCAGAATGCGACGGTTTCGGCGGAATTCGCGCCCGTCAGCGCAAAGACCAGATCGCGGGCGGCGTTGTCGTCCATCGGCTCCAGCCCCGCGACCTCCCCCACCACTTCGGACAGGATGCCCGCGCCGGGATGGGTGCGCTTCATCTCGGCGTCGAGGCGGGGGACCAAATCGGCCAGCGCATCCACCACGAGATCGCGGTCGGATTGCTGCACGGGGCGCATTTCCCATTCCACCACCGCTTTGCCGGGGATGATGTTATGCGCGGCACCGCCATGCAGAACGCCGATATTGACGGTGCTCCACGGCGGATCGAACCGGCTGTCGGCGGGCGCGCGGCCGCGCAATTCCTCGCGCAGTCCCAGCAGGCGCGACACATAGCGCGTCGCGTATTCCACCGCGCTTACGCCTTTGTCGGGGGCGGAGCCGTGACCCTCCAGCCCGGTGAAGCGGGCGCAGCATTCGTAGATGCCCTTATGGCCTTCGATCACCTTCATCATGGTCGGCTCGCCGATGATGGCGATGTCGGGGCGATGCGGGCGGGTGCGCAGGATCTCGACCAGATGCGCGGCGCCAATGCAGCCGACCTCTTCGTCATAGGTGAAGGCGAAATGCACCGGGCGCGCGTCGGGGCGGTCGCCGATTGCCGCGGCGAAATGCGGGGCCATCGCGACGCAGGCGGCGATGAAGCCCTTCATGTCGCAGGCCCCTCGCCCATAGAGTAAACCGTCCGCTTCGCGCATCTCGAACGGGTCGGTCGTCCAGTCCTGATCGGCCACGGGGACCACATCGGAATGGCCCGACAGCACAATCCCGCCGGGGCGGTCAGGCCCGATCGTGGCCCATAGATTGGCTTTGCGCCCGTCCGGGCTTTCGAGGATTTCACACCGCGCGCCGCTGGCCTCCAGATGACCGGCGAGCCATGCGATGAGATCGCTGTTGCTGTCGCTCGACACCGAAGGAAAGGCGATCAGCCGGGACAGGATGCGCTGTGTCTCGGCCAATGCGGGATGCGCGGTGGCGGAGGGATCAGTTGCGGTCGGGGCCGTTGTCTCGGGCATCGGGGAAGGCTCCTCAGTCCTTGACGAAAATCTTGCGCGGGATCTTGCAGAAGGTTTCAGCCGGGCCGGCATGGCGGATCAGGATGCTTTCGGTGATCTCCAGCCCCCAATCCTCCATCCAGATACCGGGCATGAAGTGGAATGTCATGCCGGGTTGCAGGATGGTCTCGTCCTCGGGGCGCAGGGAAATCGTGCGCTCCCCCCAGTCCGGCGGGTAGCTCAGGCCGACGGGATAGCCGCAGCGCGCGCCCCGGTCGATGCCCGCACGGTCCATCGCATCGCCCAGCGCGTTGGCGATGTCGCAGGCGCGGTTGCCGGGGCGCGCGGCGGCAAGCCCGGCCTCCAGCCCCTCGATCAGCGCAGCCTCGGCGCGCTCCAGAAACGCGGGCGGCTTGCCCAGAAACACGGTGCGCGACAGCGGCGCGTGATAGCGGCGATAGCAGCCCGACAGTTCAAAAAACGTGGCCTCGCCCGTTTTCATCACATCGCCATTCCACGTTAGGTGCGGCGCGGCGGCATCGGTGCCCGAGGGCAGCAAAGGCACGATGGCGGGATAGTCGCCCCAATCGTCGCCCACGCCGCGGATTGCCTCGGCGGTGATTTCGGCGGCAAGGTCATTTTTGCGCATGCCCGGCTCGGCCCGTTCCAGCGCGAAATTCTGGATCTTCTGGGTGATGGCGGCGGCCTTGCGCATGAAGGCGATTTCTTCCATCGATTTCACCGTGCGCTGCCAGTTCACCAGCGCGGTGGCATCGACGATCTCCGCCTGCGGCAGTTCGGTGAGCAGCGTGGTGTAGGCCTTGGCGGAGAAGTAGTAATTTTCCATCTCCACCCCGATGCGGGCGTTCTCATAGCCCATCATCTTCAGCCGTCGCGCCAGATGCTGCATCGGGTGGCGTTCGGTCGATTGAACGTAGTTGTCGGGATAGCCGGAGATGGCCGTGCGCTCCAGATCGACGGTGCGCACCGCGCCGTTTGTGTCTTGGTTGCGGCCCCACCAGACAGGTGTGCCCTCCAGCGGCAAAATGACCGCCTGATGAACATAGAACGACCAGCCGTCATAGCCCGTCAGCCACGCTTGGTTCGAGGGGTCGGTGGCAATGAGCACGTCGATGCCGCGCGCCTCCATCGCGACGCGCGTCTTATGCAGGCGGCGGTCATATTCTGCGCTGGAGAAGGGCGGGACACTGTTCGACATCTGGACCTCTTGCCGGGTTTTGGGCGGGCGCGGGGCTGCGGGCCGGGCTGGCACCGGCGCAGAGGGGCGCGTTTGCCGAGGCAACCGCAAATCCCGTGTGATGACAAACGGAAAACGTCCCGCCCGTCCGGGTTTTTGCCTCTTTTGCGGGCAGTGCCCGTTTTGCGTGCGCGGGCACCCGGCAGAACAGCCCGCGCGTCGGGCTGCTTGACCGGGGCAGGGGCGGCGGCTACGCCCGCCTGGGGTGGGCCTGTGCCGCACCCCGCCTGCCTGTGTTGCCCGGAGCCTGCCTGATGATCCGCCTCGACGATCGTGACCTCGCCATCCTGCGCGTGCTGTCCCGCGAGGGCCGGATCACCAAGACCGAACTGGCGGAGCGTATCGGCCTGTCGCCGACCCCCTGCTGGGACCGGCTGAAGAAGCTGGAGAAGGCCGGGCTGATCGCGGGCTACCGTGCCGAGATCGATCTGCGGCAATTGGGGCCCTCGGTCACCGTCTTTGTGGCCTGCGAACTGGCCGGGCACACGGCGGCGCGGATGCGGCAATTCGAGGCGGCGGTGCAGGGCTATGACGAGATCACCGCCTGCTGGGCGCTGGGCGGGGGGTATGACTATCTGATGCAGGTCGTGACCCGCGACATCGACGCCTATCAGCGGCTGATCGATGAATTGCTGGACGCGCAGGTCGGGCTGGAGCGGTATTTCACCTATATCGTGACAAAGCCTGTGAAATCCGCCGGTGCGCCCCCCTTTGACGCCTTGCTGGGCGGCTAGGGCTGCGGCCTTCGGGCAGGATCGTTTCGACAGGCCAAAACGACTGCACGGTGCGGAACAGGCAGAGGATTCTTCTGGCGCAGCGGTGCAAAACGGTCTCGCTCTCTGGCGGCGCGGGCGCATCGTGGTGGGGACAGCTCAAGGAGACCGCTATGATCCCCGATGCCCGCCCCGCCCCGGCCTTTACGCTCGAAGACAAACGTTTGATGCGCCATTTCAGCTATGTCGGCGGCAAATGGGTCGGCGGCGAAGCGCATTTCGCCGTGACCGATCCCGCGACCGGGCATGTGGTGGGTGAGGTTGCGCGGTTGGACGGCTCCGGCGCCACCGCTGCCGTCGACGCGGCGCAGGCGGCGTTTCCGGTGTGGTCGGGGATGTTGCCGCAGGAGCGCTCCGCCATTCTGCGCCGGTGGTTCGAATTGATGCAGCAGCATAAGGAAGACCTGTCGCGCATCATGACCGCCGAGCAGGGTAAGCCGCTGTCGGAAAGCCGGGGTGAGATCGACTATGCCGCCTCCTTCGTCGAATTCTACGCCGAGGAGGCCAAGCGCCCGAATATCGAAGGCGTCACCAGCCATCTGCCTGATGCGGAGGTGGAGCTGTGGCGCGAGCCGGTCGGTGTGGCGGCGCTGGTCACCCCGTGGAATTTTCCCGCCGCAATGCTGACGCGCAAGGCCGGCGCGGCGTTGGCGGCGGGCTGCACCGTGGTCGCGCACCCTTCGGCAGAGACGCCGTTTTCTGCGCTGGCGCTGGCCGAACTGGCCGAGCGGGCGGGCCTGCCTGCGGGCGTGTTCAACGTGGTCACCGGCCACGCGCCCGAGATCGTGGAGCCGTGGACCGAAGATCCCCGCGTGCGGCTTTTGTCCTTTACCGGCTCGACCGAGGTGGGGCGGCTGCTCTACCGGCAATCGGCGGCGACGGTAAAAACGCTGGTGATGGAACTGGGCGGACATGCCCCGCTCATCGTGTTTGACGGGGCCGATCTGGACCGCGCCGTGACCGAGGCGATCAAGGCGAAATTCGCCACTTCCGGGCAGGACTGCCTCGCCGCGAACCGGATCTATGTGCAGCGCGATGTCTATGACGCGTTTTGCGCGCGGTTTGCGAAGGCGACGCAGGCGCTGTCGGTGGGTGCGGGCTTTGACGATCCTGATATCGGCCCGCTGATGAATGAACGCGCCGTGGCCAAGCAGGAAGAGCAGGTGGCCGACGCGCTGGCCCGCGGCGCGCGGCTGCTTTGCGGGGGCGAGCGTCTGGCGCAGGGGCCGCTGTTCTACGCGCCGACGGTGCTGGCCGATGTGCCCGACGATGCGCTGATCTTCCGCGAGGAGACCTTCGGCCCCGTCGCCGCCATCGCGCCCTTTGATACCGAGGAGGAGGTCATCGCCCGCGCCAATGACACCGAATACGGTCTGGTCGCCTATCTGCACGCCGCCGATCCGCGCCGCATCTACCGAGTGGCGCGCGCGCTGCAATTCGGCATGGTGGCGGTGAACCGCACCAAGGTGACCGGCGCGCCGATCCCCTTTGGCGGCACCAAGCAATCGGGTCTGGGGCGCGAAGGCGCCCGGCTCGGCATGGAGCCGTTCACCGAGGTCAAATATGTCTGTCGCGACTGGGGCTGACCCCGGCCTGCGCCCAATGTCTGAAAAAGAAGGAGCATTCGATGCTGACCAACGACCAGCTTGACCAGTGGGACCGGGAGAACTTCTTTCACCCCTCCACCCATCTCGCCCAGCATGCCCGCGGCGAAAGCCCGAACCGCATCATCACCGGCGCGTCGGGCAGCCATATCGAGGATCGCGACGGCACCCGCCTGCTCGACGGGTTTGCCGGGCTTTACTGCGTGAATGTGGGCTATGGCCGTCCCGAGATCGCCGAGGCAATTGCGGCTCAGGCCAAGGAACTGGCCTATTACCATTCCTATGCGGGCCACGGCACCGAGGCGTCGATCACGCTGGCGAAAATGGTTCTGGATCGCGCGCCGGACGGCATGAGCAAGGTGTATTTCGGGCTTGGCGGCTCGGACGCGAACGAAACCAACGTCAAGCTGATCTGGTATTACAACAACATCCTTGGCCGTCCCGAAAAGAAGAAGATCATCAGCCGCTGGCGCGGCTATCACGGCTCGGGTCTGATGACCGGCTCGCTCACCGGGCTGGAGCTGTTCCACAAGAAATTCGATCTGCCGCTGGCGCAGGTGGTCCATACCGAGGCGCCCTATTACTACCGCCGTCCCGATGCCGCGATGAGCGAAGCGCAGTTCACCGCGCATTGCGTGGCCGAGTTGGAAGCGCTGATCGAGCGCGAAGGCCCCGACACCATCGCCGCCTTCATCGGCGAGCCGGTTCTGGGCACCGGCGGCATCGTGCCCCCGCCCGAAGGCTACTGGGCTGCCATTCAGGACGTGCTGAACAAGCATGACATCCTGCTGGTCGCGGATGAGGTCGTCACCGGCTTCGGGCGCACCGGCTCGATGTTTGGCTCGCAGCATTATGGGATCAAGCCGGACCTCATCACCATCGCCAAGGGTCTGACTTCGGCCTATGCGCCGCTGTCGGGCTCGATCGTGGGCGACAAGATGTGGAAGGTGCTGGAGCAGGGCACCGATGAAAACGGCCCCATCGGCCACGGCTGGACCTATTCCGCCCATCCCATCGGCGCGGCGGCAGGCATCGCCAATCTGGAGCTGCTGGACAAGCTGAACCTCATCGACAACGCAGCCAAGGTCGGCGCGCATCTCAACACCAAGATGGCCGAGGCGCTGGGCGATCACGTCCATGTCGGCGAGGTCCGCGGCGAAGGTATGCTCTGCGCCGTGGAATTCGTGAAGGACCGCGACAGCCGCACGTTCTTTGATGCCGATCAGAAGATTGGCTACCAGATCGCGGGTGAGTTGCTGAAGCGCGGCGTGATTGGCCGGGCGATGCCGCAGGGCGATATTCTGGGCTTTGCGCCGCCATTCTGCCTGACCGAGGCCGAGGCCGAAGAAATCGCGGGCAAGATGGCGGAATCGGTCAAGGCCGTGTTCGGCTGACGGTGATCCGCGCGACGAAATGATAACGCGGGCGCAGCAATGCGTCCGCGTTTTCGCGTTTTACCGGCCCGTGCGGCGGCAGACGACGCCCACCGTGCGCAGCAGCAGCACCAGATCGGCACGCAGGCTCAGCGCGCTGGCATAGCGTTGATCGAACCCCGCGCGCGCGGCAAAATCCGTGCCGCCCCGGCCCTCCACCTGCCAAAGCCCGGTCAAACCGGGGCGCTGGGCCAGATAGGCACGGGCGCGATCGGGACCGCTGGCGGTGAGGTAGGCTTGCAATTGGTCGGGGGTGAAGGGGCGCGGGCCGACGAGGCTCATCTCGCCGCGCAGCACGCACCACAATTGCGGCAGTTCATCCAGCGAGGTGGCCCGCAGCCAGCGGCCCGTCTGGGTGATGCGGGGATCATCGCAGAGTTTCTGGCTTCTGTCCCATTCCCGGGCGCGGGCGGGGTCGTGGGCCAGCATCCTGCGCAGGGCGGCCTCCGCATCGGGGCGCATGGTGCGCAGTTTCCAGCAGACGAACGGATGGCCGTCGCGGCCAATGCGGACCTGCCGGTAAAACCCGCCGCCGCCATCGCGCCGCACCCAAAGCCACAACAGCATCAGCAGCGGCATCACGACCGGAATTGCGGCCAATGTCAGGAGGATATCGAGCCAGCGTTTGGCGTAGCGAGGATAGATCCTGCGGAACTGGCGTGTGGTGGGCAGGCGATGAGCCGCCCGAAGCGATGGATGCCGGTCGGGCGGTGGCGGGGCAAGAAACAGGTCAGTCATGGTGCCTCTGGCAGCCGGACCCTCCGGCCATGGCCCCTGCACACTCACCCCGCACCGACCCTGAGCCGCAACCGGCGGCCTGCCTAGCCCCCGGCAGCCGTGTTTGCGCGCAGACTGCGCCGCGAGGGCAGAAAGTGGTTAATGCGGCGATAACTTTATTTAAATGCGGGATAACTTTCCGGACCAATTAACCAATGGGTAAGACTTCCGGAGGTCGTGGCCTGCGTGCGGGGAGGCGCAGACGAATCGCGCTTGCGCCTCGCGCACATGCGATGTGCGTTGCGGCACGGTGGTGGGCCTGTCCGTGGCGGGCCGGGTGCCCTAGGTTCACGCGTAACTGACGGAGGCACGCATGGAAGTCGGACTTTTCACCTTTGGCGATGTCGGCACCGATCCGGTGAGCGGAGCGAAGGTCGATGCGCAGACGCGGCTCACCAATCTGATGGAGGAGATCGAGCTGGCCGATCAGGTCGGGCTCGATGTCTTTGGGCTGGGCGAGCATCATCGCCCGAACTATGCGATCAGCACGCCAAGCGTGACACTGGCCGGGGCCGCCCGCACGACTAAGAACATTAAACTTAGCTCGGCTGTGTCGGTGCTCAGCTCCGACGATCCGGTGCGGGTGTTTCAGCAATTCGCGACGCTCGACAACCTCACGCAGGGGCGGGCGGAGTTGATGGTGGGGCGCGGCAGCTTCATCGAAAGCTTCCCGCTGTTTGGCTACGATCTCAACGACTACAATGAACTGTTCGACGAGAAGCTGCAGATGCTGCTGGAGATCAACGCCGGCGAGAAGCTGCGGTGGAAGGGCGGCCAGTTCACCCAGAAGGTCAATAACCTCGGCATCTACCCACGGCCCGTGCATGGCAAACTGCCGATCTGGATCGCGGCGGGTGGCACACCAGACAGCATGATGCGCGCCGGGGTTTTGGGGCAGCCGCTGGCATTGGCGATCATCGGCGGCGAGCCGCGCCGGTTCAAACCGTTGGCCGATCTCTACCGCCGCGCGGCGGAGCAGGCGGGCAATAGCGACCGGGCGCGGGTGTCGCTCAACGTGCATGGCTTCGTCGGGCGGGACCGCAAGGCCGCCGCCGATCTGTTTTACCCGGCGCAGAAACAGGTGATGGATCAGATCGGGCGCGAACGTGGCTGGGGGCCGCAGAGCCGTGCGCAGTTCGACGCGGCCATGGGCCCCGAAGGTGCGATGTTCGTAGGCTCGCCTGCCGAAATCACGGATAAGATACTGGGCCTGCGCGAAGATCTGGGCTTTGACCGGGTGGCGATCCAGATGGCTATCGGCATCCTGCCCCATGCCGAAATGCTCAAGGCGATCGAATTGCTGGGCACCGAAGTGGCCCCGGCCCTGCGTAAGGCCGGATAGCCCGCCGACCCCAAATGATGCGGGGGTCCGACGGGGTTGCCTGTGTGCCCCCCACGGGCCGCGCGGCTGCGCAGCGAAGTCACACTGCCACAAATTCCCGCGTGTCCTGCGGCGCTGCATGATTGGCGGAATGGCCTGCGGGTGCTAGCCTGCCTGCAATCGATGAGAAACGACAGCAGCAGGACGAGCAGGCGGATGGCAACGGGCTGGGACGGCACGTTCCTTGTCCCGTGGTCCGACATCGTGATCGACGGCCTTCCCGGCACTGGCCCGGAGGAGATGCGCGTCGGTTCCACATGGCGGCGCAGCGGGCAGCAGGGCACGACACACACGGGCGGCGCACTAGGTGCGGCGACGGGTGCCGTGCGGCTGGACGGCCCGGCCGAAGTGGCGATCCTGCGCAACGCGCTGGGGCAGGCCGACCTGCATCGTCGCGCGGCGCGGAAGGTGCGTCGCATGGCGCGCGATCCCGGGTTCGACCCCGCCCGCGCCACGGCACCGCTGATCCTGAGCGCCGAGATGCGCGTGCCGGCGGGCGATGACCCAGGCAGCGAGGATGATCCGCTTCTCGATACGTGGTTCACCCTGACCGATGGCTGCGGGCTGTGGCGCGGGATGCTGGTGCCCTATCGTCCGCGCAAACCCCTGATCCTGTTCTGTGGTGCGCTGCCGCCTGCGGGGGTGGAATTGCATGTCGTGCGCCTGTCGCCGCATTTGACCGCCAGCGCAGGCTTGCCCGCGCCGCGCCCGCGTCCGGTGATCTGTTTTACCCCCGGCACCCGCATCGCGACCCCGCGCGGCCCGATGCCGGTGGAATTGCTGCGCGCTGGCGATCTTGTCAGCACCCGCGACGATGGTCCGCAACCCTTGGTCTGGACCGGACAGCGGCGGTTGTCGGGGGCGGCCCTGCATGCGACGCCCGCGCTGCGCCCGATCCGGCTGCGCGCGAATGCGCTGGGCACCGGGCGGCCCGACGGGGATCTGCTGGTCTCCCCCGGCCACCGGATGCTGATCCGGGGCGACGCCGCCCGCGATCTGTTCGGCGAGGCGGAGGTGCTGGTCCGCGCCGGTGATCTGCTCGACCAGCCCGGCATCGCCCGCGATCTGCACCTGCGCGAGGTCTGCTACATCCACCTGATGTTCGAGCGCCACCAGATCGTTCTGGCCAACGGCATGGAAAGTGAAAGTTTCCACCCCGGCGAGGCGGGGCAGGGCGATCTGACCCGAGATGACCGGCTGCGCATGGCCCGCGCGCTGCCGCGTCTGCGCGACAGTATGACCCTGACAGGGCAGGCGGTGTCGGGCTATGGCCCTGCTGCGCGCCGGATGTTGAACCGGGCCGAAGCCGCGATACTGGCCCATGGATTGCCCCCCGCCCGCCTGCGCCACGCGCGGCGCGCCTAAAGGACACCACGATGGCACGGATCGACAGTATCGCGGCGCTCGAGGCGCTGTATCCCCCGGCAAGCGAGAATTCCCTGCGTAAGGTCGCTCACAGCCTGACGCCCACCTATCGGGCGTGGATCGCGGCATCGCGGTTTTGCCTTGTCTCCACGGTCGGGCCGGAGGGCACCGATTGCAGCCCGCGCGGCGACCGGGGCCCCGTCGTGCAGATGCGCGGCGACCGGACGCTGCTGCTGCCCGATTGGCCCGGCAACAACCGCATCGACAGCCTGCGCAACATCGTGCGCGATCCGCGCGTCTCGCTGCTGTTCATGGTGCCCGGCGCGCAGACCGTGGTGCGGGTGAACGGCACGGCGGAAATCAGCACCGATGCCGATGACCTTGCCCCGTTTGCCGATGGGCCGCGCCTGCCGCGCAGTGCGGTGGTGATCACGCTGGACGAGGTCTATGTCCAATGCTCCAAGGCCGTGATCCGCGCCGGTCTGTGGCGGGGCGAGGACGACAGCGCTCAGGTGCCGACATTGGGCGAGATGATCGCCGAGGCATCGGACGGCGCCGTGGAGGCAGGCCGCTTCGACGCCGAATTTCCCGACCGCGCCGCACGGACATTGTGGTAAACCGACACCGCAACGGCACCTTTCAGTGATCCACCCGCGCGGGGCCCGCGTATCGTCGCGACCCAGCCAAGGAAGGTGACCCCGTGCCATTTGAATTTCCCACCGCCCGCCGTATCGCAGTGATCGGGGGCGGAATTTCGGGGCTCGCGGCGGCCTATGAACTGGCGCCCACCTCCCGTGTCACGCTGATCGAGGCCGCGCCCCGGCTGGGCGGACACGCGCGCACCGTGATGGCCGGGCCAGAGAAATCGGTGCCCGTCGATACCGGGTTTATCGTTTTCAACACGCCTAACTATCCGAACCTGACGCGGATGTTCGCCGAACTGGATGTGCCGGTGAAGGCGTCCGACATGAGCTTCGCCGCCTCCATCGGCAATGGGCGGCTGGAATACGGGCTGCGTTCGCTTGGGACGCTGACGGCGCAGAAATCCAACCTTGCTCGCCCGGCTTATTGGCGAATGGTCAGGGATATCTTGCGGTTCAACCGCGGGGCAGTGGCGGCGGCCCAAGATCCGGATCTGAGCCTTGGTGCATTTCTCGACCGGATGCAGTTGGGCGAGTGGTTCCGCCGCTACTATCTGCTGCCGATTTCCGGCGCGATCTGGTCCTCCACCCCCGAACAGATGAATGACTTTCCAGCGCGCTCGCTGGTGGAGTTTTTCCGCAACCATGCCTTGCTGTCGCCGCGCACGCATCAGTGGCAGACGGTGGATGGTGGCTCGATCGAATATGTCCGTCGCATCGCGGCGGCAATCACCGCGCAGGGCGGCGAGATCCGCACCGGCGCGCCCGTCCGCTCCGTCCGCCGCGAGGCCGAAGGCGTGTCGATCCGGCTGGAGGGCGGGACGTGGGAAACCTTTGATGAGGTCGTCTTTGCCTGCCACAGCGATGACGCGCTGGCGCTGCTGGAGACGCCAAGCGCGGATGAGCGCGCGATCCTCGGCGCGATCCGCTATCAGCCCAACCGCGCGGTGCTGCACAGCGATGCCCGCCAGATGCCGCGGCGCCGTGCCTGCTGGGCGTCATGGGTGTTCCTGTCGCCCGAGGATCGGCCCGCGCCGCAGATCGGGCTGACCTACTGGATGAATTCGCTGCAAGGCATCCCTGATACGCTGCCGTTGTTTTTGTCGTTGAACCCTACGACGCCGATCGATCCCGCGCTGATCGAGGATGAATGCGAATTCCGGCATCCGGTTTTCGACGGTCCCGCGATCCGCGCGCAGCGGCGGTTGGGGGATATTCAGGGCGTGAACCGGTCATGGTTCTGCGGCGCATGGGCGAAATGGGGCTTTCACGAAGATGGCTATGCCAGCGCGATGACGGTGGTGAAGGCGTTGCAGGAGAAGGTCGGATGAAGCCGGAGCTGATCCGGGCCAAGACCTGGCACAAAAGGATCGGCGGTCCGGCAAACGCGTTTACCTATAGTGTCGATTATGTCCTGCTGGAGCCTGAGGCGCCAAGCGCGCTGCCGTGGCTCTTTGCTGTGAACGGGCGCAATCTAACCTCCGTGCGGGACCGCGACCACGGGGGACCGCGCGGGCAGGGGCAGGGGGTGGATTGGGCGCGGGCGGCGTTGCGGGGGCGCGGCCATCCCGATCTGGCACGGATGCAGATGCTGCTTCTGGCGCAGCCTCGGCTGGCCGGGTTCCTGTTTGATCCCGTCAGTTTTTGGCTTTGCGTAGATGGCGAAGGCGCGCTGCGGGCTGTGATCGCCGAGGTCAACAACACCTTCGGCGACCGCCACAGTTATCTGTGTGTGCATGCCGATGGCCGACCGATCCGCCCCGAAGATGAGTTGACCGCCGCCAAGGTTTTTCATGTGTCGCCGTTCCAAGACATCGCCGGGGGCTACACGTTCCGCTTTCGTCTGTCGGAGGGGGCGGTGGCCGTGCATATCCGCCACGAACGCGACACGCCCGACGGCCCGCGCGGCCTGATCGCCACGCTGGGCGGGCCGCGTGTGCCGCTGACCTCGCCGCGCATTCTGGGCTCCGCGCTGCGGCGCCCCTTTGGGTCATTGCGGGTGCTGGCGCTGATCTACGGCCAAGCGCTGAAACTACGGCTGAAGGGGGCGCGTTACCGCCCCCGACCCGAGCCGCCGCAGCGCGAACTGACATAACCGTAATCGGGCCATGCTGATCCGTTCTGCACCCGGTGTCAGTTCAGCCGCGCCGGAGTGCGCGCGTCGGTCATGCGGGCGCCAGTGGCCTTGCACTCATTGACGTAGCGCACCAGAAGCCCGGTATAGAACCGGAGCATGTAGCTGTTCTGAGCCAGTTCCTCGAGCGACTTTTCGACGGCCATCGCCTCCCGCTCATCCAGATTGGGACGGCGCAAATCGGCAAGGTTCAGAAGCGGCCCCACAATATCCACCAGCGCCTCCACCGCGACACGTTCGCGATGCGGTAGAACCGCGCTGCGCAGGCCGATATCGACAGCGAACGCATCCTGGAGCGATCCCAGAAAATGCTTGAACCGGATAATGATCTGGCGGGCGCCATCCTTCGCCGACGACACCAGCAGACGCAGCCCGCCCAGCACCAGATTGGGCAGATCGACCTGAAAATCCGGCTGCGACAGCACCTGACGCTTATGCTGGATCGAATCGATGATCTCCGCCAGCGCGCGCGCCAGCTGTGGGCGGAACACGTCGAACAGGCCCGCCCGTTTGGAAAAACTGATGCGATTGTGGAAATCGCGGTGGATGAGGTCACAAGACAGCACTGTCGGATCTTGGTCCGGGGACCAGCGCAGGGTTAGAACGAACATGTCCGCAGAGCTGCTCACGCGCGTTCCACCCGAATAGATTTAGTCAGAAAACTCATTCTTCACAGTACCTTTCACGCTCAGGTCCGTCTGCGGAAACTCGGGCTTCCCGGCGGCGCCCTGAAAATTTGGCGCGATGGTCTGCCGGGAGGGGCAGGGCGAAGTCCATCTAGGCGGATCTTGTTTAAAAAACTCTTAATCAAGCGGTCTGCTGCGCAAGTGGAGCAACGGTCCCAAAAAGGAGTATACCGTTGATTGCAAAGAATGCGCTAATAATCGTGAGAAAAGCGAGCGGGGACCACCGGAGGACACGGTGGTGGACGAGTGGCGGCGCAGCGCGCGTCGGGTGATGAGAGCGAGGGACATACCGTGGACGGACAAAATCAAGGCACAGCCGAAGCCCCGACCGACCGCCCCAGCGAGGGTGGATCAGCGGCGCGCACGCTCGATTTTACAGTTGTGGGCATCGTGGCCTCGGCCGGGGGGCTGGAGGCGCTTTCGGCTCTCGTGCAGAAATTGCCGACGAATGCAGGGATTGCCTACGCGATCGCACAGCATCTCTCGGCCTCGCATAAATCGCTGATGACCACGCTGCTGTCGCGGGAAACTCAGTTGGCCGTTCGCGAGATTTCCGACGACATCACCCCCGAACCCGACACGATTTATGTCACGCCTCCGGGCTTTGACGTCGTGCTGCACAAGGGCAAGTTGCGGCTCCAAAGCCCCTCCGGCCCCGCCGCAGCGCCAAAGCCTTCGGGCGACAGGCTGATGACCTCGCTGGCGATGGAGTTGGGGGACCGCGCGGTAGGCGTCGTGCTGTCGGGCACTGGCAGCGACGGCAGTTATGGCATTCGCGCCATCCGAGAGGCGGGCGGCATCACCATCGCGCAGGATCTGGTGACTGCGAAATATGACGGGATGCCCAGTTCGGCAGCCAATACCGGCTGCGTCGATCTGGTGCTGCCGCCGGGGCGGATCGGGCGGGATATTGTGCGCATCCTGTCGGAGCCGGGGATGATCGAGGATGACTCGATGGCGGCGAGCGCTGACGGCTCTGATCTTCTCCATACCCTCTTGGCGCGGACGCGGGTGGATTTCCGGGAATACAAGGAAACCACGATCAACCGGCGTATTCAGCGGCGCATGACTGCGATCGGCATCACCGATTACAGTGATTATGTCGCCCATTGCCGGACCAATCCCAACGAACTGGACGCGCTGTTTAAGGATCTGCTGATCTCGGTCACCCGGTTTTTCCGCGATACCGCTGAATTCGAGGCGCTGTCGCAGTATATCCGGCAGTTGGTCTCCCTGTCCGAGCACCGTTCGATCCGGCTGTGGGTCGCAGGCTGTGCCACGGGGGAGGAGGCCTATTCGCTCGCGATCCTTGTTGCCGAGGCGCTGGGTGGGCCGGAGGCCATCGGCGAGGATCGGGTGCAGATCTTTGCTACCGATATCGACAAATCGGCGCTGGAGGTGGCGCGGCGCGGTGTCTATCCGCTGTCGGCCCTGCATGACGTTCCCGAAGATCTGGCGCAGCGCTATTTCCATGTGGAGAAAGACCGCGTGCGGGTGATCGCGCGGCTCCGGTCCTGCATCATGTTTTCCGATCATAATGTCTGCCAAGATCCGCCTTTCATTAACATCGACCTGATTTCGATGCGCAACGTGCTGATTTATTTCGGCAACCGCCTGCAGGAGAAGGTTCTTGCTCGGCTCGGCTACGCGCTTAATCCCGGCGGGCTTCTGTTCCTTGGGACATCCGAAAACATCTCGCGCGCGCAGATCGATCTGGAACCGATGTCGGAAAAGGAACGCATCTACCGCAAGCGGATGGCGTTTCGCAGTGGCGGCTCGTCGCGTCTGCCATTCAGCCCGTCCGAAATCCGCAGCGGGCACCCGGAGCCGAAGGTGCCGGTGCAAAGTGCAGACCGGCGGATGTTCGATTCGCTGGCGCGGGCGATTTCGGCGGATTCGATCCTCGTCACCTCGGACGGGCGGATTCTGCGGGTCTATGGGGATCTAACCCCGTTTCTGCATATCTCCGAACAGTCGCGGCTGAACCTGCAGATCAGCATTCTGCGCTCCCCCTTCCGGGAGGAGGCCGCAAGCCTGTCGGCGCTGGCGCTCAAGCGGCAGATCCGGCGCACGGGGCTGCGCCATGCCGATCCGGGGCGCGTCGACTGGACCCATATCCAGTTGGAGGCGATCCCGCTGACGGGGCAGGACGATGGCGAACGCTATGTGCTGATCGCGTTCCATCGCCATCAGGTGTCGCAGGAACTGGAAGCCGCCGATGACGGCGACGGCGCTCTGCCCTCCGCCCGGATCCGGCAGCTTGAGGCGGATGTGGCCTCGGCCCGGGAGGCGCTGGAGCAGATGGTGGAGGAGTTGCAGACCTCCAACGAAGAACTGCAATCGGTGAACGAAGAACTGCAATCCACGAACGAAGAACTTCAGGCGTCGAACGAGGAGTTGGAGACCTCGAACGAGGAATTGCAGGCGACCAACGAAGAACTCATCACCGTCAACGAGGAGATGCAGGTCAACGCGACCGAACTGTCCCTGATGTCATCGGAACTGTCCTCGGTTCTGGGGGAGGCGCCGCTGGTGGTGCTGGTGCTCGATACCGCGCTTCAGATCGTGCGCACCTCCGCCATTGCGCGGCGAATGTTCCGCCTACCGGAGAACTGCGAAAACTTCCACCTGAGCCAATGCACAGTGCCCGATCACTTCCCCTCGCTGGTGAAGTTCTGCGACCGCACGCTGCGTCTGCGCGAGACGGTGGAGGATCAAATCCGCCACGGCGAAAGCGTGTTTCGCATGAGCTGCGCGCCCTATTTCGACGACCGCAACAACCTGCGCGGCGCGACGCTGATGATTTCGGAAGTGAACGCCACCGAAATGGTGGAGCGCACCGAACTCCTGCACAAAATGGCGCTGGTGGAGCACATGGCCGCGATTGGGCATTTCCGCTACGACATTGAACTCGACACGATGGAGTGGTCTGGTCGGGTCTATACCCTGTTCGGTCTGGAGGCGGAGAAAACACCGCCAAAGCTGCTCGACATGCATCAGCTGTTCGTGCCCGAGGACCGCACTCAGGTGGAGCAGGCCCTGCGCACCGCCCTGCGCCACAACGAAGAATTTCAGGTGACGGGCCGGGTGCGCTGCCCTGATGATAAGGTGATCCGGCTGGAATTGGTCGGCGCGCTGATCGAGAATAATCGCAGCGGCTTCATCGGGTTGGTGCGCGAGGCCGATGACAGCGACTGCATCGAGGGCGAGGCCAGCGCCGCTGGGGCCAAGGACCAGACCGATGCGGATGGCGCGGGGGCGGATCGGGACTGAGCGGGGACAGGGCCGGGGGTGACCCCGGCCCGTGCCTGGCTCCGATCCCTAACAATTCCGGCCCCTTGCTGCGCGCCCGCCTACCTACGCGCGACGCAACCGCGCGGCACCGAGCGAGAGCAGGAACAGACCCAGCGCCGCGACGACGATTGACGGTCCGGCAGGCGCGTCCAGCACCCATGCCAGCCGCAGCCCCGCCAGTGCCGCCAAGGTGCCGATGGCAGCGGCGAGCGCGGCCATTGCTTCGGGCGTGCGGGCCAGCGGGCGCGCGGCGGCGGCGGGGATGATCAGCATCGCGGTGATGAGCAGGGCGCCCACGACCTTGATCGCGACCGCCACGACCAGCGCCAGCACCAGTGTCAGGATCAGTTCTTCGCGCTTGGGATTGATGCCGTCGGCGATGGCCAGATCGGGGCCCAGCGTCGCGGTCAACAGCCGCGACCAGCGCCATGCCATCAGCGCCATAACCACGCCCGCGCCGCCCCAGATCACGGCCAGATCGGCGCGGCTGACGGCGAGGATGTCGCCGAACAAATAGGTATCGAGGTCGACGCGCACACCGGGCGTCAGGCTGACCGCCACCAGACCCAGCGCCAGCGCGCCATGCGCCATCACCCCCAGCGCCGTGTCATGGGCCAGCGCACCGCCCCCGATCCGGCCGATCAACAGGGCGACAGCCAGTGCGACGGCCATCACCCCGACGGGCACGGACAGCGAAAAGGCCAGCGACAGCGCCACGCCCAATAGTGCCGCATGCGCGGTGGCATCGCCAAAATAGGCCATCCGCCGCCAGACGACGAAGCAGCCGGGCAGGGCCGCAGCCAGGGCGACACCAATCCCCGCCAGCGCGGCGCGGATCACGAAATCATCGAGGAAACTCATGGTCAGGCGGTCCTTGCCTTATCCGGGCGGGCGGCATCGCCGTCGCAGGTGGAATGGTCGTGCGAGCAGGCCGCGTGGCCGTGCGCATGTGCGTGCGGCTGCCCGTGGACATGCCCGTCATGGTCGTGGCCCGGTGCGTGATCATGCCGGTATAGCGCCAACGCCCCGCCCGTGCCGGTGCCGAACAGCGCGCGATAGGCCGGGGCGGAACTGACCACTTCGGGCGTGCCTTCGCAGCAGACGTGCCCATTGAGACAAATCACCCTGTCGGAGGCGCTCATCACCACATGCAATTCGTGACTGACCATCAGCACGGCACAGCCGGTGCGGTCCCGGACCTCTTCGATCTGACGGTAGAATGCGGCGCTGCCCGGTTGGTCCAGCCCCTGCGTCGGTTCGTCGAGGATTAGCAGTTGCGGGGAGGACAGCAAGGCCCGCGCCAGCAGAACCCGCTGAAATTGCCCGCCGGACAGCACGCTCATCTGCCGACCGGCCAGGGTCGGCACGCCCGCTTCCTCCAGCGCGGCATTGACCTTGGCCGCGGGGCGACGGTGGGGCAGGTCCAGAAACCGGCGCACCGTGATCGGTAGGGTGGGATCGACCTGCAGCGACTGCGGGACATAGCCGATGCGCAGCCCGTCGGCGCGGGTCACACGGCCTGCGGCGGGCGGAAGAGCGCCCAGAAGCGCGCGCAGCAGCGTCGATTTGCCAGAGCCATTCGGCCCGACGACCGTGACGATCTCGCGCGGGTCAATCGACAGGTCGATCCGGTCGAGGATCAACTTGCCCTGCTGACGGATGCTCAGCCCTTCGGCGCGGATCAGCATGCCGGGCCTGCGTCCGCATCGCTGTGGGGATCACGGCAGGCGGGGCACAGGCCCTCAACCTCCATCACCGTTTTCTCGATGGTAAAGCCTGTCTCTGCGGCGCTGCGGCCCAACGCCCCGCGCGCAGGCTCGATCGGCGCTTCGGCCACCAGCTTGCACGTCCGGCAGATCATGAAGCCGGGCTCATGGGCCGCGTCGGGATGGGCGCACGCGACATAGGCATTCAGCCGTTCGATCCGGTGGGCAAAGCCGTGATCGGTGAGGAACTTCAACGCCCGATATGCGACGGGCGGCTGGCTGCCCATGCCTTCGGCCGACAGCCGCTCCAGCACATCATAGGCCCCTTGCGCGGCGTGCGCCTCCAACAGGATTTCCAGCACCCGGCGCCGCACCGGCGTCAGTTGCAGGCGTGCCTCGGCGCAGCGGGCCGCAGCCCGGTCCAGCGCCGCACGACGGCAGGCGCCGTGATCGTGGTCACTAAATCCAAGTGGCAGGCCAACAGGCGGATCGACGGGGTGGGCAGGGGGCATGGCTGTTCCGTCACTTTGGGGGTTGATAGGTTATAACATTACGTTTAGCCCTATGGCCCATCAACTGCAACCCCTTCCCCTCGTCAGGAACCCTCCCATGCGCCCGACCCTTATCGCCCTTGCTCCCGCAACGCTTCTCGGGGCGGTGCCCGCCATAGCGGCGCCGAATGTCGTTGCCGATATCGCGCCGGTTCAGGCGCTCGTCGCACAGGTGATGGAGGGTGTCGGCACGCCCGCGCTGCTGATCGGGCCGGGGGCATCGCCCCACGGCTACGCGCTGCGCCCGTCCGAGGCGCGCGCGCTCAGCGGTGCTGATCTGGCGATCATCATGGGTGAGGGGCTGACCCCGTGGATCCACGACCCGCTGACCAGTCTTGCGCCCGATGCGACGGTGATCGAGTTGCTGGAGCGCCCCGAGACCACCCTATTGCCCGTGCGGGAGGGAGCGCGGTTTGGCGAAATGGCCGAGGGCCATGCAGGCCACGGTGATGAGGAAGACGACGATCACGACGACCATGCCGGGCACGATGCGCATGACGATCACGATGACCACGCCGACCACGACCACGCCGACCATGACGGTCATGAACACGACGAGCACGGCGCAGATCAGACGGACGCGCACGGCCATGTTCACGAAGGCGACGACCCGCATGCGTGGCTCGACCCGGCCAATGCGTCGGCGTGGGTGGCTGTGATCGCCGCCGAACTGGCCACGCTCGATCCCGACAATGCCGCAACCTACCACGCCAATGCGGACGCCGCGCAGGGGCGTCTGGCCACGCTCAGCGCCGATCTGACCGCGCAGCTTGCGCCGCTGGCCGAGGCTTCATTCCTGACGGCGCATGACAGTTGGCAGTATTTCGAACAGGCGTTCGGCGTGCGGGCGGCGGGTGCGTTGTCCGACAGCGACGCGGTAGAGCCGGGACCGGCCCGGCTGCGGGAGGTCGAGACGCTGATCGATGCGGATAACGTCACCTGCGTGGTGCTGGAGGGCGGTTCCGGCAGCCGCATGGCCGAACGGCTGGCGGCGACGGGCGATCTGAGCACCGTCACGCTGGACCCGCTGGGCGGCGGGCTGACGCCGGGGGCGGGGCTATATGACGAACTGCTCGAAGGTGTCGCAGCAGGCTTGGCGGAGTGTCTGGGCTGACGCCCTGCGCCGACTTTGGCCAGCAGGGCGATCCGATGGACGATCAGGCGGGCGGCGGCAGGCGCGCTTGACGATCCGCGCAGACCTCGCGCAGGGCGGTTACAAGGGCGGCTTCTTCGGTGCTTAGCTCCCGCCCTGTGCGCAGGCACAGACCCACCGCGCCCCATGTCGAGCGGGTGTCGATGGGCAGCGCCACCAATCGCCCGGCGGCAAG
The DNA here is from genome assembly GCF_002504165.1 of Pacificitalea manganoxidans. Classification (GTDB taxonomy): domain Bacteria; phylum Pseudomonadota; class Alphaproteobacteria; order Rhodobacterales; family Rhodobacteraceae; genus Pacificitalea; species Pacificitalea manganoxidans. The sequence continues at coordinate 2,736,045 of NZ_CP021404.1, read as the reverse complement.
GTCGTCCTCGACCACCCCGCGCGAGATCACCCAGAGCGCCCCGTGATCGCGGGTCATGCCGCGCCCGATCCCTGCAGAGACGGTTTCCACCGCGTCCGGCGGGATTGGCAGGCCGTGTTCCACGAACAGGCGTTCGGCAAAGGGCCGGATGATCGATCCGGGGCCGGGCATCAGCATCGGGTGCGCGCCGATGTCTTCGGCGGTGATGCGTGCGCGGTTGGCTAGCGGATGCCCGGCTGCGACGACGACCACGACCTCCTCGCGATATAACGGCTCGAAGCTGAGCGCGACCATTCGTTCGGGGGGCGGCAGACGACCGACAACCAGATCAAGGTTGCCTGCGCGCAGCCGGTCGAGAAGCTGCTCGTTCTCGCCCGTGGAAATCCGCAACCGCCCGACGCGCCCCGCCGCACGGAACCGCGCCACCGCGCCCGGCAGCACCGAACCTGACACGGTGGGCAAAGCGCCGATGCGGACCAAGGGCCGCTCCGCCCGGTCAATGCGGGTCAGCGCCTCCAACCCGTTGCGCGCGGCGGCGAGAGAGGCCCCGGCATGGCCAAGAAACATCTCACCAAACGGCGACAGGCGGATGCCGCGTCCCTCACGCTCCAGCAATGGCTTGCCCAGCACCTGTTCCAGTTCGCGCAGGGTGCGGCTGACGGCGGGCTGGGTCAGGGCCAGACGCTCCCCCGCGCGGCCGACCGATTTTTGCCGCGCGACTTCGACGAAGACTTCCAGATGGCGCAGCTTCAGCCGGTCGGAGACTTTCAGGGCCATAACGCATATCCATTTCGCGATGATTGAGCCGGAGGAATGTTATTATAAATCGCAATTGCGCTATGCAATAAAGCCCGCAATCACATTTGGCGGGACGGGAGACCAGCGATGAGCGACAGCACACGGCATGAGCAGGGGATGGCGACGCGCCGTAGCGTTCTGGGGGCGGCCCATGTCGACCGGGCCGAGGCTGCGAAGACGGACTTTGACGCGCCGTTTCAGAACCTGATCACCGAAGCGGCGTGGGGGCATGTGTGGTCGCGCCCCGACTGGTCAAAGCGCGACCGCTCGATCGTCACGCTGGCGCTACTGATGGGCTTGGGCCATTGGGAGGAGGTCGCGATGCATATCCGCGCCACCGCCAATACCGGCGCCACCCGCGAGGACATCCGCGAAACGATCCTGCATGTGGGGATTTATGCCGGGGTGCCTGCCGCAAATCACGCTTTCAAAATCGCCAAGCAGACCTTTGCCGAGATGGACGCCGCAGCCTCCGCCCCGGCCGGATCATCGGAGGAGCAGAAATGAGCGATACCGCAAAACCCGCAACCCAAGGCGCGCCGGAAACGGGCGCGTTCTTTGCCCGCGATCTGGACTGGCACCCGCCTGCGCTGACGCCGGGATATAAGACATCGATCCTGCGTTCGCCGCAGAAGGCGCGCATTTCGTTCGACAATTCGATGTCGGAAACCACCGGCCCCGTGTTCGGGCATGACATGCTCGGCGAACTCGACAATGACCTGATCCTGAATTTCGCCCAGCCCGGCGAAAGCGCGATCGGCGAGCGGATCATCGTGCATGGTCGGGTTCTGGATGAACGTGGCCGTCCCGTGCCGGGCGTGCTGGTCGAGTTTTGGCAGGCCAATGCGGGCGGGCGTTACCGTCATAAGAAAGACGCCTATCTGGCGCCGCTCGATCCCAATTTCGGCGGCTGCGGTCGGGCGATCAGCGACGAAAACGGCTTTTATCACTTCCGCACAGTGAAGCCCGGCCCCTATCCGTGGCCCAATGGCGTCAACGACTGGCGCCCCGCGCATATCCATTTTTCGGTCTTTGGACAGGGGTTTGCGCAGCGGCTTGTCACTCAGATGTATTTCGAGGGCGATCCGCATATCGCGCTCTGTCCCATCGTCAAAACCATCCCCGATCCCGAGGCCATCGACCGGCTGGTGGCGCGGCTCGACATGAATGCGACGATCCCGATGGACGCGCGCGCCTATCAGTTCAACATCGTGTTGCGCGGGCGGCGGTCCACCCTGTTTGAAAACCGGCTGGAGGGGAATTGAGATGAGCCACGCAAATTATCAGGCGCTGACCTACCTGAAGGAAAGCCCGTCGCAGACCGCCGGTCCCTATGTCCATATCGGCTGCGTGCCCACATTCGCGGGCATCGAGGGCCTATATCCCGATCCGGGGCAGGAGATGATCACCGGCGATGCGCAGGGCACGCGCATTCGCATCGAAGGTCAGGTGTTTGACGGCACCGGCACGCCGATCCGCGATGCGATGCTGGAAATCTGGCAGGCCGATGCGGCAGGGCTTCACAACAGCCCGTCGGAAACGCGCGGCGAGGCCGATCCGCATTTCACGGGCTGGGGGCGCCAGCCCACCGATGGCGAGACCGGCACATTCCGCTTCGACACGGTGAAGCCCGGCGCGGTGCCGTGGCCCGACGGGCGGATGCAGGCCCCGCATATTTCGGTCTGGATCGTGGCGCGGGGGATCAATCTGGGTCTGCACACCCGGATCTATTTCGAGGATGAGGCCGAGGCCAACGCCGCCGATCCGCTGCTGGCCCGGATCGAGCATCGCAATCGGGTGCCGACGCTCATCGCCGGCAAGATCGACGGGGGCTATCGCTTTGACATCCATTTGCAGGGCGACCGCGAGACCGTCTTTTTTGATATCTGAGCCGAGGTTCCATGTCCGATACCACCCCTAAAGGCGCCGCAGCACAGGTCGCAGGCAAGCCCTGCATTCTGTGCTGCGCCATCACCGGATCGCTGCCGACGAAGGCCAATAACCCGGCGGTGCCGATCACGGTGAGCGAGCAGATCGAAAGCAGCCATGCCGCGTTCGAGGCAGGCGCGACGATCATCCACGCCCATGTGCGCAACGACGATGAAACCCCGTCTTCGGACCCTGATAAGTTTCTCGCGCTGAAGGAGGGGCTGGAAAAGCACTGTCCCGGTGTCATCGTGCAGTTTTCGACCGGGGGGCGTTCGGGCGCAGGCAAAACGCGGGGCGGGATGCTTTTGCACCGGCCTGACATGGCGTCGCTGTCGGTGGGGTCAAACAACTTTCCCACCCGCGTCTATGAAAACCCGCCCGATCTGGTGGAGTGGCTGGCGAGCGAGATGACCCGCTATGGCGTCACGCCGGAGGTCGAGGCCTTTGATCTGGGGCATATCCTGCAGGCAATTGCGTTGCATAAGGCGGGCACGCTGCCCGGCAAGCTCTATGTGCAATTCGTCATGGGCGTGAAGAATGCCATGCCCGCCGACGAAGAGGTGTTCGACTTCTACGCGCATGTCATGGCGACCCGCGCCCCGGATGCGGAGTGGTGTGCCGCCGGGATTGGCGCACAGCAGCTTCGCATCAATGAGTGGGCCATCGCGAAGGGCGGGCATACCCGTGCCGGGCTGGAAGATAACGTCCGGCTGGATCGGGACCGGCTGGCGCCATCGAACGCGGCGCTGATTGCGCGGGCGGCGGAGCTTTGCGCGAAATACGACCGGCCTGTCGCCACACCGGCTGAGGCGCGTCGGATCCTCGGCCTGCGCCCCGTCTAAGCCCGGGTTAAGTCCGCTCTGATCGCGGGCGCTGTGTCGGAAGTATTCAGGGCAGAGCCAAACAGGGGCGGTGCCGATCAGGCGCCGCCCCAAATCATTCAATCTTCAAAACTGAAATCCGGCAGCCCGTCGAGCGCAGCCTTCAGCGCGTCGCCCCAACCGTCCGAGATCGCGCGGAAATAGGGATCGTCGGCGCTGATCCGTCCTTCGCGGCCCAGTTGGAAACTGTCGGTGCGATAGGTCGCGAAATCCAGTGGCAGCCCCACCGAAAGATTGGCCTTGATCGTCGAATCGAAGCTGACCAGCAAAAGCTTGATCGCCTCTTCAAACCCCATGCCCGGATCGTAAGCCCGCACAAGGATGGGGCGGCCATACTTCGTTTCGCCGATCTGGAAAAACGGGGTGTCGCCGCTTGCTTCGATGAAATTGCCTTCGGGATAGACGAGGAACAGGCGCGGCGGGCCCGGTGCGATCTGTCCGCCGACGAGGATGGTGGCATGGAAGGCACTGTCGGCGACCTGACCGCTTTGCGCATGGCCTGCAATCACTTCTTTCAGCGTGTCGCCGACGAGCCGCGCAACCTGAAACATCGACGGCTGCTCAAGGATCGACGGGCTGCGATCCACCTCGGCCTTCGTGCGTTCCTCTAGCAGCGAGATCACAGCCTGCGTGGTGGCGAGGTTGCCAGCGGTCATCAGCGTGATCATACGCTCGCCCGGCACCTGCCAGCTGGTCATTTTGCGAAAGGTCGAGATGTTGTCGACGCCCGCGTTGGTGCGGGTGTCGGACATGAACACCAGCCCATGATCGGTCTTCAAGCCTACGCAATAGGTCACGGTCGCGGCCTCGGTCAGAAGTGGGAGAGGTGCCGGGCGGGATGTCTACTGCTGCTGTTCCTGCACCTGTCCGCCGGAGCCTTGGCTCTGCTGTTGGTACTGGTCCTGATGAACTTCGATGTCCACCGACAGCGACTCGCCCGCCGTGTCCCCGTAGCGCATTCCGTGTATCGGAGCGGCTTCGGTGTAGTCCAGCCCCGTCGCCACCCTGACATAGCGTTCATCGGGGGAAATCTGGTTCGACACGTCAAATCCGATCCAACCGATCCCGTCGATATGCGCCTCCGCCCAGCCATGGGCTGCATCCTGCGACGTTTCCAGATCGGCATCGAGCTTCAGATACCCAGACACATAGCGCGCCGGGAACCCCATCATCCGCGCGGCGGAGATAAAGATATGCGCGTGGTCCTGACAGACCCCTTCTCGCCCCGCGATGGCCTGTTCGGCGGTTGTGCGCGCGTCGGTGCGACCGGTGGTGTAGGTTACCGCTTCCGCGATCCGCGCCGAGAGCGCATGCATCCGCGCGATCGGGTCGGGCACGTCGGCGTTCAGCCCCTTGGCCAGACCGCGCACGCCGTTGCCGCCTTGGGTCAGGGCGGTGGCGCAGCGGAAATACCAAAGCGGCGCATAGCCCGCGTGACGACCGACCACGCCGGACCGGTCGCTTGTTTCCACTTCGCCGGAACTGGTGATGACGATGCTGTCTGACTCGCCGTCAAAGCCGATCAGCGTCACGTTGTTGGCGTGCTGATCCTCGAACGTCAGTTGCTGGGTGCCGCCCTCGACCGCGATATTCCATGTCAGAACGGACTGGCCATCGCGGCTTTTGGGGGTGAGGCGCAGCTGTTGCAGCCCATAGGTCACGGGGGCGTCGTAGCTGTAGGTGGTCCGGTGTGTGATCCTGAGGCGCATCGTTACTCCGTGAACCGATAGTTCTGTTCGATCTCCGCACCGAGGCTGGCCAGCGCACTGAGGAAATCCAGAATGAATTCGTGCAGGCCCCGCTCGAAGATGCCTTCGATTGAGGTATTGGCCAATTGGCCGAGCATGGCTTCGGCCTGCTGGTGGCAAGGGTGGCGGTCGCCGTATTCCTTTTCCAGATAGCCGAGGTTGGACATGATCTTGCCGATGCAAAAGGCGATCGAGCGGGGCATGCGCCCGTCAAGGATCAGAAACTCCGCAATGCCCATGGGCGTGATGTCAGACCCATTGAGCCAGCGATAGGATCGCGCCCCGCCGACCGAACGCAGGATGTTTTCCCACTGCACATTGTCGAGGCTGGACCCCACCGGTGTCATGGCGGGCAACAGGACGTAATATTTGACGTCCAGAATACGCGCGGTGCTGTCGGCGCGTTCCAGAAACGTGCCGATACGGGCGAAATTGTAGATGTCATTACGCAGCATGGTGCCGTGCAACGCGCCCCGCACCAGCCCGCTTTGCTGACGGATCAGACCTAGAACCTCGGGCAGGTCGCGGGTCTTGACCGGGCGGGACAGGGTGTCGCGCAGTTGCATCCAGCATTCGTTGGTTGCTTCCCACACCTCGCGCGACAGCGCGGTGCGCACCAGCCGCGCGTTGTTCCGCGCCAGTTCGATGACGCTGAGCACGTTAGAGGGGTTGGCCTTCTCGCGCAGGAGAAAGTTGATGACCTGCGCCTCGTCGTAGCTGTCGTGATGCTGCAGATAAAGTTGCCGCACACCGGCGGTTTCCAGCACCGAGGCCCATTCGTCATGGGCGCTGTCGGGACGGGTCAGGCCAATGCGGAAACCGGCCTCGATCAGGCGGGCGGTGTTTTCCGAGCGTTCGAGATAGCGGAACATCCAGAAGAGTCCGCCGGCGGTTTTGCCGAGCATGTGGTTACTCCTCCAGAACCCAAGTGTCTTTGGTGCCGCCGCCCTGCGACGAATTCACGACCAGCGAGCCTTCCTTCAGCGCCACGCGCGTCAGGCCGCCGGGGGTGATGTCGATGCGGTCGGGGCTGACCAGAACGAAGGGCCGCAGATCTACATGGCGCGGAGCCAGCCCGGCCTTGGTCAGGATCGGCACGGTCGACAGCGCCAGCGTCGGCTGGGCGATGTAATTGGCCGGGCGCGCTTCGAGCTTGGCGCGGAAAGCCTCGATCTCCTTCTTGGAGGCGGCGGGACCGACCAGCATGCCGTAGCCGCCGGAGCCGTGCACTTCCTTCACCACCAGTTCGGCGAGGTTATCGAGCACATATTTTAGGCTCTCAGGGTCCGAGCAGCGCCATGTCGGCACGTTTTTCAGGATCGCCTTTTCGCCGGTATAGAATTCCACGATGTCCGGCATGTAGCTATAGATCGCCTTGTCATCGGAGATGCCGGTGCCGGGGGCGTTGGCGATGGTGATGCCGCCCGCGCGATAGACATCCATCACACCGGGCACGCCCAGCAGGCTGTCGGGGTTGAAGCTGAGCGGGTCGAGATAATCGTCGTCGATGCGGCGGTAGATCACGTCAATAGGCTGGAAGCCGCGCGTGGTGCGCATCGCGATGCGCCCGTCGACAACCCGCAGATCATGGCCTTCGACCAGTTCGGCACCCATGTTATCGGCAAGGAACGAATGCTCGAAATAGGCGGAGTTGTGGATGCCGGGCGTCAGCACCGCGACCACAGGCTTACCCGAACTGGCGGGGGGCGCGCAGGCGGCGAGCGAGCGGCGCAGGCGCGTGGGATAGTCAGACACCTGCCGAACGCGATTCCGGCTGAAGAGTTCGGGGAACATCTGCAACATCGTCTCGCGGTTCTCCAGCATGTAGGAGACGCCGGAGGGCGTGCGCGCGTTGTCTTCGAGCACGAAAAAATCGTCTTCGCCGGTGCGGACCAGGTCGGTGCCGACGATATGGGTGTAGACGCCGCCGGGCGGGGTGACGCCGATCATCTTGGGCAGGAATGCTTCGTTATTGGCGATCAGCTGCCACGGCACCCGCCCGGCGCGCAAAATCTCCTGCCGGTGGTAGATGTCGTGCAGAAACGCGTTGATCGCCCGCACACGTTGCTCGATCCCGCGGGTCAGCTTGGCCCATTCGCGCGCGGAAATGATGCGCGGCACAATGTCGAAGGGGATCAGCCGCTCGTCGGCCTCCTTCGCGCCATAGACGTTGAACGTGATCCCGGTTCGGCGGAAGAACGTTTCCGCATCGACGGATTTCTGGCGCAGGCGGCGGATATCCTCGGCCTGGAACCACTCATCGAACTGCCGATAGGGCGGGCGGGGTGCGCCGGCCGGGTCGCTCAGTTCGTCAAAGAAGCGCGGTGTTTCTGTCATATCTTAGACAGTAACTCGCGGATAAGGCGGCGCAAGTCGGCAGATGTCGGGAAAGCATCATATGCTGAGAGTTTAAGCGCTTCTCGATTGGCGCAACCTTGACGTGTTTTGGGGTCGCCGCTGCGCCCTAGAGCGACCAAGCGGTGTGTGCGTGGGGATCAGGCGCTGTCGCTGTCGATCCAGATGGTGACCGGCCCGTCATTGACCAGCGCCACAGCCATATCGGCCCCAAAGCGCCCGGTCTGCACGGGGATGCCCTGATCCGCCAGCGCCTGCGCGAAATCTTCGTAAAGCGCACGGCCCGCGTCAGGGGGAGCGGCGCTGCTGAAACCGGGGCGATTGCCGCGCCGGGTGTCGGCGGCCAGAGTGAACTGGCTCACGACCAGCGCCGCACCGCCCGTATCGCGCAGGCTGCGATTCATCCGGCCCGTGTCATCCGCAAAGATCCGCAGCTTTGCCAGCTTTGCCGCAAGCGCTTGCCCGGTGGCGGGGGTGTCGCCCTGCATGGCGCAAACCAGCACCAGCAGCCCGGCGCCGATCTCTGCGATACGCGCGCCGTCTACGGTGACCGAGGCTTCGGTGACGCGCTGAACCAGCAACCGCATAGCTGCGCCTTACAGACCCAGATCAGAAGCGGTGGGCGGGTTCGCCCCGGCACGGGCGACCGTCACGGCGGCAGCGCGAACGCCAAGGCCGATGGCGTCGCGCAGCGCGGCCTCGTCCAGCGCGGCGATCCCGTCCTTGTCCAGCTTGCCCGCCCGGAACAACCCGGCAAGCAGGCCTGCATTGAATGTGTCGCCCGCACCAACCGTATCGACGACCTCAGCTTTTTCGGCGGCCACGCGGAAGGCGCCAGCCGCCGTGTAGCCGGTCACGCCATCGGCGCCTTCGGTCAGGCAGAAAAGCTTCGGCCCCATATCGAGGATTTGCCGTGCAAGCGTGTCGAGCGGCGCTTCGGCGCCATAAAGCCAGCGCAGATCCTCATCGGACAGTTTCACGATATCGGCCAAGCCGATCAGCCGGTCGATGCGCGCGCGATAGGCGTCGCTGTCGGTGATGAAACCGGGGCGGATATTGGGATCGATCATCAGCACGCGGTTGCCGGCCTCGCGGGTGGCGAGCGCCTCATAGGCGCTAGCGCAGGGTTCGGACACGAGAGAGATCCCGCCAATGAACAGCGCTTCGGCATCGCCCAGATCGGCGGGCAGATCATCAGGGGACAGCATCCGCCCCGCCGTGCCCTCATCATAAAAGGCGTAGCTGGCCTGACCATTGGACAGTTCGACAAAGGCCAAGGTCGTCGGGCGGTCGCTGCGATGGGCCGGGGTGTGATCGACATGGCTGGTTTCCAGCGCTTCGATCAGCCGTTGCCCCATCAGATCGGTGCTGATCCCGGTGGCAAGTCCCACGGGCACATCCAGCCGTCCCAGCGCGATGGCGGTATTGAATACTGCGCCGCCGGGGATAGGGGCAAAGCAGCTTTCGCCATCGGCGCTGCGCCGTGGCAGCATATCGATCAGGGCTTCGCCCGCGCAGATGATCATCTCGGCTCTCCCAATTGCGTCTGCGGCGGATCTACCAGAGGCCCGGCACCCGCTCAAGGCTGGATGTTGGCGCTAACAGCGCCCGGTTAAAACCCGCGGCTCAAAACCCGCGGCGCTTGTCGGGGCGCGCAGGGCCAAACAGCCATGGCCCTGAAACGCAAAAGGAGCAGGCATGATGCCCGCTCCTTTCCATAATGCGTCAGCGCGATGCGCGGCGGTCCACGCCCCGCGTGGCAAGTTTCGCGGGGCGCAGAGGATCATTCTGCCGTCAGCAGAGGCGGCTTCTTGGAGGACAGGCGCCGGGCCTGCGGCTCCTCCACGATCAGGTGGATCGCGCCGTCCTTGACGCCGACCTTGACGATGCCGCCCTTGACCAGCTTGCCAAAGAGCAGCTCTTCCGCCAGCGGTTTCTTGATGTTTTCCTGAATGACGCGGCCCAGCGGACGCGCCCCCATTTTGTCATCATAGCCCCGCTCGGCCAGCCATTCGGCGGCAGGCTTCGTCAGTTCAATCGTCACGTTACGGTCCAGCAGCTGCGCTTCGAGTTGCAGCACGAACTTCTCGACCACCTGCAGGATCACGTCACGGCCCAAGGGCGCGAAGGAGATCACGGCGTCCAGGCGGTTGCGGAACTCGGGCGTGAAGGTGCGCTCGATCGCGGCGGTATCCTCGCCCTCGCGCCGGTCGCGTCCAAAGCCGATCGCAGCTTTCGCCTGTTCTGCCGCACCCGCGTTGGAGGTCATGATCAGGATCACATTGCGGAAATCTACCTCGCGACCGTTATGGTCGGTCAGTTTGCCGTGATCCATGACCTGCAACAGGATGTTGTAGACATCCGGATGGGCCTTCTCGATTTCGTCCAGAAGCAGCACGCAATGCGGGTGCTGATCCACGCCATCGGTCAGCATGCCGCCCTGATCGAAGCCGACATAGCCCGGAGGCGCGCCGATCAGACGGCTGACGGCGTGTTTCTCCATGTATTCCGACATGTCAAAGCGGAGCATCTCCACCCCGAGGCTATCGGCGAGCTGTTTCGCCACCTCCGTTTTGCCCACGCCGGTCGGGCCCGCGAACAGGTAGTTCCCGATCGGCTTTTCTGGCTCCCGCAGACCGGCCCGCGCCAGTTTGATCGCGGAGGCCAGCGCCGTGATTGCCGTATCCTGACCAAAGACCACACGTTTCAGCGTGCCCTCCAGATCGCGCAGCAGTTCAGCATCGTCCTTCGACACGTTTTTCGGCGGGATGCGGGCGATCTTGGCCACCACGGCTTCGATCTCCTTGGTGCCGATGGTCTTGCGGCGACGGCTTTCAGCGATCAGGTGCTGCGCGGCGCCGGCCTCATCGATGACGTCGATGGCCTTATCGGGCAGCTTGCGATCGTTGATATAGCGCGACGACAGTTCCACCGCCGTTTTGATCGCGTCGGCAGTGTATTTGATGTCGTGATGCCGTTCGAAATAGGGCTTCAGCCCTTTCAGAATCTTGACGCTATCCTCGACGGAGGGTTCGTTCACGTCGATCTTCTGGAACCGGCGGCTCAGCGCGCGGTCCTTCTCGAAATGCTGGCGGAACTCCTTATAGGTGGTGGAGCCCATGCACCGCAGTTTGCCGCCCTGCAACGCAGGTTTCAGCAGGTTAGAGGCATCCATCGCCCCGCCGGAGGTCGCTCCCGCACCGATCACGGTGTGGATCTCGTCGATGAACAGGATCGCGTCGGGGTGGTCCTCAAGCTCGGTCACGACCGCCTTCAGCCGTTCCTCGAAGTCACCACGATACCGGGTGCCCGCCAGCAGCGCGCCCATGTCCAGCGAATAGATCGTGGCATTACTCAGCACCTCGGGCGTTTCGCCCGAGACGATTTTGCGTGCCAGACCTTCGGCGATGGCGGTTTTCCCCACGCCGGGATCGCCCACGAGAAGCGGGTTGTTCTTACGGCGGCGGCACAGCACCTGAATGCAGCGCTCCACCTCGGATTCGCGGCCGATCAGCGGATCGACGTCGCCCTTGCGCGATTTCGCGTTCAGATCGACGCAATATTTCCCCAGCGCGGATTCCTTGCCATCGCTTTCCTCGGCGGTGGCGGTTTCAGACGCGGCGTCCTCATCCTCGGGCGCGCCGGACACGGGGCGGCTTTCGCCAAAGGACGGATCTTTGGCCACGCCATGCGCGATGTAGTTGACGGCGTCGTAGCGGGTCATCTCCTGCTCCTGCAGGAAATAGGCCGCATTGCTCTCACGCTCGGCAAAGATCGCGACCAGCACGTTGGCGCCCGTCACCTCCGTCCGGCCCGAAGACTGGACATGGATCGCGGCGCGCTGAATGACGCGCTGGAACGCGGCGGTTGGCACGGCCTCGGAGCCCTCGATCTCGGTCACGAGGGTCGAGAGTTCTTCCTCGATGAACTCGTCGAGGGTGCGGCGCAGTTCGTCGAGATCGACGGAGCAGGCCTTCATCACCTTGGCGGCTTCAGGCTCCTCGGTCAGCGCGAGCAGCAAATGCTCCAGCGTGGCGAGTTCATGACGGCGCGAGTTGGCCAGCGCAAGCGCGGCATGGATGGCCTTTTCGAGGGTGTTCGAAAACGATGGCACGCGATGTGCTCCTTTCCTGTGGGGTCGGAGAGGGCGGGAGGCACCCGACTTCGACCGTGGCCTCATAGTATTAAGGTTTGGTTCGCGAACCGTTCCGTTCAAGCCTTTTCTGCGCGAAAGCCCCGAAAAACGCCCGGAGTTGCTGAAAATGTGATCGGAGAGACGCGCAGACCTAGAACCTGTCCTTGCGGCTGCGGATTTCGGCGAAGACGGCCTCGTCCGTGGCGGTGTTCATGCCCAACGCTGTTTTCACCGCAGGCAAGCCTGCCCGCAGGAACGGGTTGGTCGCGATTTCGGTGGACAGGAGGGAGGGCACGGTCGGCTGACCGGAGGCCCGTTTGCTGCGAATGTCTTCGGCCCGTGATATAAGCTCGGAATTCTCTGGTTCAATGGTCAGGGCGAAGCGGGCGTTCGCTTCGGTATATTCGTGGCCCGAACATACGGTGGTGTCGGCGGGCAGAGCCGCGAGCTTGGACAGCGATTGCCACATGACCTCTGGCGTGCCTTCGAACAGGCGACCACAGCCCAAGGCCATCAGGCTGTCGGCGGTAAAGACAAGCTGGTCGTCCGGGAAATGGAACGCGAGATGCCCCATCGTGTGGCCCGACACGTCCAGCACGGTGCCTGTGGCCGCGCCAACGTTCACCGTGTCGCCTTCCTCCAAAGCGACGTCCAGACGGGGCAGGCGGTGCGTGTCGGCTTTTGCCCCCCAGACGCGGGCGTCATGGGCGCGGCGCAGTTCGTCCACCCCGTCAATGTGGTCGTCATGGTGATGCGTGATGAGGATATCGGTCAGCCGCCAGTTGCGCGCATCAAGTGCGCTGGCGATCGGCCCTGCGTCCGGCACATCGATCACGGCGGTGTCGCCGGTGACGCTGTCATGGATCAGAAAGGCATAGTTGTCGGTGCGGCAGGGAATGGTGACGAGTTCGAGAGGCATGGTCTTTCTCTCCGTCTTGGGTAAGGTCGGGGTCGCAGACTTGCCGATCGAGAGCGTGGGCGCAATGCACCTAGACGTGCTGGACCTGAGAAACTTCTACTACCGGACCCAGCTGGGCCGGGTTGCCCAGCGTGCGATCCGCACGCAGGTGACCGCCCTGTGGCCCGAAGCCAAGGGGCAGACGGTGGCGGGGTTCGGGTTCGCGGTCCCGCTTTTGCGTCCCTATTTGGCAGAGGCGCGGCGGGTGATCGCGCTGATGCCCGCGCAGCAGGGTGTGATGCCGTGGCCTGCGCGCATGCCCAATGTATCGGTCCTGTGCGAAGAAACGCTGCTGCCTCTGTCCACCGGGCTGGTCGACAAGATGATCGTCATGCACGGGCTTGAGACATCGGATTACGGCGGCTCGCTGCTGGACGAAATCTATCGCGTGCTAGGGCCCGGGGGCCGGGTCATGTTCATCGTGCCGAACCGCCGCGGGCTGTGGTCGCGCAGTGATGCGACACCGTTCGGATTTGGCCGTCCCTATTCGCTGAGCCAGCTGGAGACACAGTTGCGGCGGCACGGCTTCACCCCGGAACTGCACCGCGCGGCGCTGTTCTCGCCGCCCTCGAACCGGCGGTTCTGGCTGCGCACGTCTGGCTTCTGGGAGGGGCTGGGCCGGAAGGTCAGCAGCTACCTTGCCGGCGGCGTGTTGATGATCGAGGCGAGCAAACAGGTGCCCGCACCGCGGGGCAGGGTGTCGCGCAATGCGCTGCGCTCGTCGCTCGAAGCGCTCGAAGGGGTGCCCGCCTCCGGAGCAAAGCCGATCTGACCGGGCGGGCTGGCCGGGCGGGCTGACCGACCTGGGGCCGCGCCGCTGGCCGTGATCGCGGGCCGGATGTGCGAGTCACCCGCGCCCGACTGTGGCAATCCACTTGCGCATGGCTTGGATTGTCCTACGATCAGGCGTCCGCGGGCGCGCATCGCAGCCCGATCCGTTGTATTTTTGGAGCGCTTTCTTCAGATTTCCACAGGAAAGAGTCGGCTTCAAACGGTCGCAGGCGGGCATTTCTCCCGCAAGCGATTGTAACCATGTGAAATTCCCGTAAATCCGCCTCCATTCCCTAGGAGTTGCGGGGTCGTGATGGGTCTGTTACACCGTCGCCGATTTCGGGACCGTGCCCATCAGGCGCGCCCCAAGGCTTGCCCGAAACCGGCCCTCCTGGCCGCCGCGGGCTCAGGAAGAAAAACGGAAGGGTGCACGTGTCCGAAACGGCTTCGATTTCCTCAAGCATCGCCGCGCGTTATGCGCAGGCCCTGTTTGATCTCTCGAAAGAGGACAGCGCGCTGGCGACGCTGGAGCAAGACACCGACGCGCTGTCGAACGCTCTTGATGCCAGCGAGGAGCTGCGCGCCGCCATCGCTTCGCCGCTGCATCGCCGCGAAGAAATGGCTGGCACCATGCGCGCCCTTGGCGATAAGGCTGGCTTGTCGCAACTGACCACCAACACCCTGGTTCTGCTGGCCGAGAAGCGCCGCACATTCGTGCTGCCGCAATTCGTCGCCGCGCTTCAGGCCCGCATCGTCGAGGAAAAAGGCGAGGTGACCGCTGATGTCATCTCCGCCAAACCGCTGAGCGACGCGCAGAAATCCGAACTGGCCGCGACGCTGAAGCAGACCGTCGGCAAGGACATCAAACTGAATTCCACTGTCGATGAACGGCTCATCGGCGGTCTCGTTGTCAAGGTGGGCTCGCGCATGATCGACACGTCGATCAAGACCAAGCTCGCCAACCTCCAGAATGCTATGAAAGAGGTCGGGTAATGGCTATCCAAGCGGCGGAAATCTCCGCAATTCTCAAGGAGCAGATCAAGAATTTCGGACAAGAGTCCGAAGTTGCTGAAGTCGGTCGCGTCCTCTCCGTGGGCGATGGTATCGCCCGTGTGCACGGTCTGGATCAGGTCCAGGCCGGCGAGATGGTCGAATTCCCCGGCGGGATCCGCGGCATGGCGCTGAACCTCGAAGTCGACAATGTCGGCGTCGTGATCTTCGGCTCCGACCGGGACATCAAAGAAGGCGACATCGTCAAGCGCACGAACTCCATCGTGGACGTGCCGGTGGGCGAGGCCATGCTGGGCCGCGTTGTCGACGGTCTGGGCAATCCGCTGGACGGCAAAGGCGCGATCGAGACCTCGCAGCGGTCCGTCGCCGACGTGAAAGCACCGGGCATCATCCCGCGTAAATCCGTGCATGAGCCGATGGCCACCGGCCTGAAATCGGTGGACGCCATGATCCCCGTTGGTCGTGGCCAGCGCGAATTGATCATCGGCGACCGTCAGACCGGTAAGACCGCGATCGCGCTCGACACCATTCTGAACCAGAAAAGCTACAACGACGCCGCCGGTGACGACGAGAGCAAGAAGCTCTACTGCGTCTACGTCGCGATCGGCCAGAAGCGCTCCACCGTGGCGCAGCTGGTGAAGAAGCTCGAAGAGTCGGGCGCCATCGAATACACCACCGTCGTCGCTGCGACCGCGTCCGACCCGGCGCCGATGCAGTATCTCGCGCCCTATACCGCGACCGCGATGGCCGAGTATTTCCGCGACAACGGCAAGCACGCTCTCATCATCTACGATGACCTGTCCAAGCAGGCCGTGGCTTACCGCCAGATGTCGCTGCTTCTGCGCCGCCCGCCCGGCCGCGAAGCCTACCCCGGCGACGTGTTCTACCTGCACTCCCGCCTGCTGGAGCGTTCGGCGAAGCTGAACGAAGAGCATGGCGCGGGCTCGCTGACGGCACTGCCGATCATCGAAACGCAGGGCGGCGACGTGTCGGCCTTTATTCCGACCAACGTGATCTCGATCACCGACGGCCAGATCTTCCTCGAAACCGAACTGTTCTATCAGGGCATCCGTCCTGCTGTGAACACCGGTCTGTCGGTGTCGCGCGTCGGCTCCTCGGCCCAGACCAACGCGATGAAATCCGTCGCCGGTCCGGTGAAGCTGGAGCTTGCGCAGTATCGTGAGATGGCCGCGTTTGCTCAGTTCGGTTCCGACCTCGACGCCGCGACCCAGCGCCTGCTGAACCGTGGTGCGCGTCTGACCGAGCTGATGAAACAGCCGCAGTATTCGCCGCTGACCAACGCCGAAATCGTCTGCGTCATCTTCGCGGGCACCCAGGGTTACCTGGACAAGGTTCCGGTGAAGGAAGTCGGCCGTTTCGAAGCGGGCCTGCTGGCGCATCTGCGCGGCAAGCACAAAGCGCTGCTGGACGACATCACCGAGAATGACCGTAAGGTTAAGGGCGAGCTTGAAGAAAAGATCCGCGCTGCGCTCGACGAATTCTCCAAGGACTTCGCCTGAGGGCGCTGAACGACAGGACATCTGAATGCCCAGTCTCAAGGACCTCAAAAACCGGATCGAGAGCGTCAAGTCGACGCGCAAGATCACGAAGGCCATGCAGATGGTCGCGGCGGCTAAACTCCGCCGCGCCCAGGAAGCTGCCGAAGCAGGTCGCCCCTATGCAGAGCGCATGAATGCTGTGATGGGGGCGCTTGCCGGCTCCGTCGCAGGCTCCGACACCGCGCCCCGGCTTCTGGCCGGGACCGGACAGGACGACACGCACCTGCTGGTGGTGATGACGGCGGAACGCGGGCTGTGCGGCGGGTTCAACTCGTCCATCGTCCGTCTGGCTCGCCTGCGGATCCAGAAGCTGCTTGCCGCTGGCAAGACGGTAAAGATCCTCACGGTCGGCAAGAAGGGCCGCGAGCAGCTGCGGCGTGACTTCGCTGAATATATGGTCGGCCATGTCGACATGAGCGAAGTCAAGAAAGTCGGCTATGCCAACGCGCAGGCGATCGCCAAGGACGTTCTCGCACGCTTCGACGCGGGTGAATTCGACGTGGCGACGATCTATTACAGCGCGTTCCAGTCGGTCATCAGCCAGACGCCGACGGAGCAGCAGATCATTCCCGCCAGCTTCGACGCGCCCGAAGGCGACGCCGAAGGTGTGTCCACGCTCTATGATTACGAGCCGGACGAGGAGAAGATCCTGACCGATCTTCTGCCGCTGGGTGTCGCAACGCAGATTTTCTCCGCACTGCTGGAGAACGGCGCTTCCGAACAGGGGGCCCGGATGTCGGCGATGGATAACGCGACGCGCAACGCGGGTGAGATGATCGACAAGCTGTCGATCCAGTATAACCGCACCCGTCAGGCCGTGATCACCAACGAACTGATCGAGATTATTTCGGGCGCCGAGGCGCTCTGAGGAACCGGAGACTTAACCTAATGGAAAACGCAAAAGGCAAAGTGACTCAGGTCATCGGCGCCGTTGTGGACGTCCAGTTTGACGGCCACATGCCCGAGATTCTGAACGCGCTGACCACCGAGAACAACGGCAAGAAACTGGTCCTCGAAGTTGCGCAGCACCTTGGTGAGAACACCGTGCGCGCCATCGCGATGGACGCCACCGAAGGTCTGGTGCGCGGTGCGCCCGTGGCCGATACCGGTGCGCCGATCACCATTCCCGTGGGCGACGCGACTCTGGGCCGGATCCTCAACGTGATCGGCGAGCCGGTCGATGAGCGTGGCCCGGTCGATCAGACCGAAACCCGTGCCATCCACCAGCCGTCCCCGGATTTCGCCTCGCAGGCGACCGAATCCGAGATCCTCGTCACCGGCATCAAGGTCATCGACCTGCTGGCACCCTACGCCAAAGGCGGTAAAATCGGCCTGTTCGGCGGTGCCGGTGTGGGCAAGACGGTTCTCATCATGGAACTGATCAACAACATCGCTAAGGTGCACTCGGGCTACTCCGTGTTCGCCGGTGTTGGTGAGCGGACTCGTGAGGGCAACGACCTTTACCACGAGATGATCGAATCCAACGTGATCGATCCCGAAAACCTGTCCAACAGCCAGGTGGCTCTGGTTTACGGTCAGATGAACGAGCCGCCGGGGGCCCGTGCGCGCGTCGCACTGACTGGCCTAACCCTGGCCGAGCAGTTCCGCGACCAGTCCGGCACCGACGTTCTGTTCTTCGTCGACAACATCTTCCGCTTTACCCAGGCGGGTTCCGAGGTTTCGGCGCTGCTGGGCCGCATCCCCTCCGCTGTGGGCTACCAGCCGACGCTGGCGACCGACATGGGCGCGATGCAGGAACGGATCACCTCGACCAAGAACGGCTCGATCACGTCGATCCAGGCTGTGTATGTGCCTGCGGATGACTTGACCGACCCTGCGCCGGCCACGACCTTCGCCCACCTCGACGCGACCACCAACCTGAGCCGCGCGATCTCCGAGCTGGGCATCTACCCGGCCGTTGACCCGCTCGACTCCACCTCGCGCCTGATGGACCCGTCCATCGTGGGTGAGGAGCACTACCAGGTCGCTCGTGACGTTCAGGGTATCCTTCAGCGTTACAAATCGCTGCAGGACATCATCGCCATTCTCGGCATGGACGAACTGTCCGAAGAGGACAAACTGACCGTGGCCCGCGCCCGGAAGATTCAGCGCTTCCTGTCGCAGCCCTTCGACGTGGCGAAAGTGTTCACCGGCTCCGACGGTGTGCAGGTTCCGCTCGAAGACACGATCAGCTCCTTCAAGGCGGTTGTCGCCGGCGAATACGATCATCTGCCCGAAAGCGCCTTCTACATGGTTGGTGGCATCGACGAAGTGATCGCCAAAGCCGAGCGTATGGCCTCGGAAGCGGCGTAAGGAGCGATTATGGCCGACACCATGCAATTCGACCTCGTGTCGCCTGAACGGAGACTGGTCTCCGTTCAGGCCCGCGAAGTGCAGATCCCCGCTGCCGAAGGTGACATGACGGCCATGGCGAACCATGAGCCGACCATCACCAGCCTGCGGCCCGGTGTTCTGATCGTCCACACGGCCGATGGCGCGGAGAAATACCTCGTCACCGGCGGCTTCGCCGAGATCACCGCCGAGGGCACGACTGTGCTCGCCGAGCGGGCACATCACGTCGACGAAGTGACCAAGGACATGATGGACTCGCTCGTTGCCGATGCGCAGAAGGCGCATCAGGACGCGCATCCGGACGTCGCCGATGTCACCGCCAAGCTGCTGTCCGACATGGTCGCAGCAGGCGAACATATCGGTCTCGACCCGCAGCAGCCGAGCCTCTGATCCCTGCCGGGGCCGATCCGGTCCCAGCGCAGCAAGAGTGAAGCAGCCCCGCCACAACCGGCGGGGCTTTTTCGTGTTCTGCTCCCCTGATCCATGTTTTTAAGGTGCAGCGCGCTGGAAAAGGTTAATTGTAGACGAATGATGAAGCTGCGAAATCACCTGATCGGCGTGGAGGACGGGACAGTGATCCTGTTCTCGCATTTCGAGGATGGCGGCCCGATGTGGTCTGGCAAGGGGCCGCGTATGGTCAGCCGCGCGGTGCGGTTTTCCGAACCCTTCCGCGCGCCGCCGACCGTGTTTGTCAGCGTGGGCATGTGGGACATCGATCAGCAATCCAATCAGCGCGGCGACCTGACCGCCGATGGTATCACCCCGGACGGGTTCAATATCGTGTTCCGCACATGGGGCGACACGCAGGTCGCCCGCATCCGGGCAAGCTGGATGGCGATGGGCGAACTGGCCCATGCGGACGACTGGGATATAGATTGATCTGGAGCCCCGGCGCCTATGCGCTGAAGGCACGCCCCCCGGAGCAGTGCTCAAACAGGGGGAAGGGGGCCGGGCACGCCGTTGCGCCCGACCCGGTTTGGGCTCAGTAGAGCCCTTCGTAGATGGCGCTCAGCGTCCCGTGATCGAACAGCGACGACACCGATGTGCCGTTCCAGATGTTCAGGATCGCCTGCGCAAAGATCGGCGCCGTGGGCACGATCCGGATGTTGGTGGCGTTCAGCACCTGTGCGGTCGGCTCGATCGTGTCGGTGATGACGAGGCTTTTCAGCATCGATTTCGACACCCGCTCAACCGCCGGACCGGACAGCACGCCGTGGGTGATGTAGGCGTGAACCTCGCTGGCGCCCGCCTCCTTGATGACCTCGGCGGCCTTGCACAGCGTGCCAGCGGTGTCGCAGATATCGTCGACCACAATACAGATGCGGTCCTGCACATCCCCGATCACCGTCATTTCGGCGACTTCGCCCGGCTTCTCGCGGCGCTTGTCGACGATGGCGAGCGCGGCGCCGATACGTTTTGCAAGTTCCCGTGCCCGGCCCACACCGCCCACGTCGGGCGAGACCACGGTGATCTGGTCCATGCGGTCGCCGAACTGATGTTTGAGATCCAGCGCAAAGATCGGCGAGGCGTAGAGGTTGTCGACAGGAATGTCGAAGAAGCCTTGAATCTGCGCGGCGTGCAGATCCATGGTCAGAACCCGCTCGATGCCGCTTTCGACGATCAGGTTGGCGACCAGCTTGGCGCTGATCGGGGTGCGGGCCTTGGTCCGGCGATCCTGACGGGCATAGCCGAAATAGGGGATCACGGCGGTGGTGCGCTGCGCGGAGGAGCGCTTTAGCGCGTCCGACATGATCAGCAGCTCCATCAGGTTGTCATTCGCCGGGTTCGAAGTCGGCTGAATGATGAACATGTCCTCGCCGCGGACATTTTCATAGACCTCGACGAACACCTCTTGGTCGTTGAAACGTTCCACCCGCGCATCCAGCAGGCCCACGGTCATACCGCGGTGCATCGACATGCGCCGGGCGATGGCATTGGCCAAAGTCCTGTTTGCATTGCCGGAAATCAGTTTGGGTTCGGTGAGGTTGGGCATCACGGATTGTCCTTGGGCGCGGAACGGGAGGGCGAAAAATCACGGAATCATGACGTTGACACCGCTTAACACCCCACTACGCTGCGATCCAGCTTCAGAAGGGGAGGACGGCATGGCCCGTATCGATTACTACTTTGCGACGATCTCGCCGTTCACATATCTCGCCGGGCCGCGCTTTGCCGACTTGGTCGACCGTCACGGGCTGGATGTGACCTATCGCCCGCTCGACATTATGGCGCTGTTTCCGCGCACAGGGGGATTGCCGCCGGGCGAGCGCCATCCGAGCCGTCTGGCCTTCCGCGCGCAGGATCTGCCACGGCAGGCGCGCAAGGCCGGGATGGAATTGAACCTGAAGCCTGCGCATTTCCCCACCAATATGGCACCGTCCTCCTACGCCGTGATCGCGGCGCAGCAGACGGGCGGCGGCGATGTCGCGGCGGTGATCCGCGCCCTGTCGCGCGCCTGCTGGGCCGAGGAAAAGGACATCGCAGACGATCAGGTAATCCGCGCCGCATTGGAGGAAGGCGGGTTTGATCCAGACCTCGCCGACCGGGGTATGCTGGCGGGAGCCGAGGAATATAGCCGCAATCTGGAAGACGCCGTGCAGGCGGGTGTCTTTGGTGCGCCGTTCTGGATCACCGAGGACGATCAGCGGTTCTGGGGCCAAGACCGGCTGGAGGATCTGGATCTGCACCTGCAGGGGAAGCTCTGATCCCCGCTTGCACGGAGGGCGCGGCTGGCTATGGTCGCGCCATGATCCCCGACAGCCTCCACACTCCATGACTGCCGCGACGCCTGCGACCCCGCTGCAATTCGGCACCGGGCCGGAGCCGGGGCTGGCGATCCATTGCTCGCTCGCCCGGGCAGAGGCATGGGGCGGTGTCGGTGCGGCACTGGACGTGCGGATGACATTGCAGGCCATTGATCTGCCGGGACATGGTCGTGCGCCGGATGTGGATCGCGCCGCGCCCGGCGATCAACAGGCGCTGGCGATGGCGTGGGCCATTGCGGCGATCGAGGCTCGTGGCGTGGGGCCAGTGCACCTGATGGGCCACAGCTTCGGCGGCACGGTTGCGTTGCGGCTGGCCATCACGCGGCCCGATCTAGTCCGCAGTCTGAGCCTGTTTGAGCCGGTGTTGTTTGGCATCGCCGCGGGCCTGCCGGGCCATGCTGAAAGCGCCGCGCGGTTCGAGCCGTTCGACGCCGCGCTCGCCGCCGGAAACCGGGAGGAGGCCGCGCGGCTGTTTACCGGGGCGTGGGGCGTCGGTCCGCGCAGCTGGGACGCGATGCGCCCTGCCGCGCGCCGGGCGATCACCGCGCAGATCGATCTGATTGCCCTGCAATCTCCGGGACTGAGCGACGAGGCCGGGAATATCATCGGCCCCGGTCGTCTGGAACGGATCACCGCGCCGTTGCTGCTCATGACCGGCAGCGACAGCCCTCCGGTGGTGGAGGAGATCTGCGACCGCATCGCCGCCCGCGTGGCGGCCAGCCCGTGGCCGGTGCTGCGCAGTCAGTTGCCGGGGCAGGGGCATATGGCGCCGATCACCGCGCCGGGGCTAGTCGCCGCGCAGATCGCCCGGCAATTGGACCGGGCGGGGGCGGTTCAACCCGCCAGCGCGGCGAGGAACTGATCGACCTCGGCCTCGGACGTGGACCAGTTGCAGACCAGCCGGGCCGCGGGGCGGGTCTGGCGGGCGCCGGTGAGATTGTCTTGCCAATCGTGATATTGCGCCCCCGCAGCCTGTAGGCGGGCATGGGCGGCGGCGTCCATTTCGGCAAAGATCATGTTGGCGTCTGGCTCAAACAGCAGTGTCGCGTGACCGGACTCCGTAAGCCCCGCGGCAAGCCGGGCGCAGGCCGCGTTGGCTGCGCCTGCCATATCCAGCCACAGATCATCGGTAAAGGCGGCCAGCATCTGCGCGGCAAGAAAGCGATGCTTGGAAAACAGCTGCGCGCCGCGCTTGCGCCGGAACTCGAACCCGTCGGCCTGAGCAGGATCGAAGAATATCACCGCCTCGACCCCCATCAGCCCATTCTTGGTGCCGCCCAGCGTCAGCGCATCGACGCCCGCGCGCCATGTCATCTCGGCCGGGGTGCAGCCGAGGGAGACCAGCGCATTCGCGAACCGTGCGCCATCCATATGCACCGGCAGGCCAGCATCATGGGCGATCTGGGCCAGTGCAGTGAGTTCGGCCACCGAATAGACGGTGCCACGCTCGGTCACCTGCGTCAGGCTTAGCGGTCCGGGTTTCGGCCCGTGCACGCCCCGGTCGCCCTCGATCGCCATCCGGGCGCGGAGGGCTTCGGGGGTGATCTTGCCCGCCTCAGACGGGATAAGCGACAGTTTCGCCCCGCCGGTAAAGAACTCGGGCGCGTTACACTCGTCTTCCTGAATATGGGCGATGTCGGCGCAGAAGGCCGTCCCCCAAGGCGGGCACAGCGTGGCGAGGATCAGCGAATTCGCCGCCGTGCCGGTGGCCACCAGATGCACCTCGGCCTCCGGCGCTTCGAACGTGTCGCGCAGGCGGGCGGTCAGGTCCTCCATGATCAGGTCCGCGCCGTAGGACGGCATGTGGCCTTCATTGGCGCGCAGCAGCGCCTGCATCACCTGCGGATGGACGGGGCCGGTATTGTCGGATGCGAAATTCATTACAGGTCTCCTTCCACGATGTAGTCTTCCCACTCCTCCTCCGGCACCTCGAATTCCGGCACGGTCCAGCCGCGGACGGAAATCCCCGCCTCGTGCACCGTGTCCGGAGAGCCGGAATTGAGCGGGTGCCACGGCGCGAGTGCATGGCCTTCGTAGAGCAGGCGATAGGCGCAGGTTCGCGGCATGAAATAGGCGACGTCAGGCAGGGTGCGGGGGGTAAGCACCACACATTCCGGCACGAATTGCTTGCGAATATCGTATTGCGAGCAGCGGCAGCTTTCACCGTCCAGCAGACGGCACGCGACTGAGGTAAACGCCACTTCGCCGGTGTCTTCGTCTTCCAGCTTGTTCAGGCAGCATTTGCCACAGCCATCGCAAAGCGCCTCCCATTCGGTGGGGGTCAATTCGTCCAGCGGGTGGCGTTCCCAGAACCGGGGCCGCGTTTTGCCGGGGCGCGGGGCAGCGGGTGACCCGCGACGACGGGGGCTCATGCTGGGCCTGCCAGCCGATCGGCGAGGATCGTGCGGACCTGTGCCACGTCGCGTCCCATCTGATCGGTCAGCGCCTCCAGACCGTCGAATTTCAATTCGGGGCGCAGATAGGCCACCAGCCCGACCGACAGATGCGCGTCATATAGATCGCCGTCGAAATCCAGCAGGTAGGTTTCGAGGTTCGGGCGGTTTTCACCGAACATGGGCCGCACCCCAATCGATGCAGCGCCCATCAGGCTGCGCCCCGCATGGGGGCCGGTCAGCACATCGACCAGCACCGCATAGACGCCAAAGCGCGGCGGATGCAGCCCGGTAATATCCATGTTGGCGGTCGGATAGCCCAGTTCGCGACCGCGCTTTTCGCCGTGGATCACGGGGCCATCGATGCGATGCCAGTGGCCCAGCATGGCGGCGGCATCCTCCGGACGACCGTCGCCCAAGGCGGTGCGGATCGCGGTGGAGGACACACGCTCCGCCGAGGCGACCCCATCCGTGCCCAGCAGCGCCGCGATGCTGGCGCCAAAGCCCAGACGCGCCCCGGCTGCGCGCAGCGTCTCGGCAGTGCCATCGCGGCCTTTGCCATAGCGGAAATCCGCGCCGACGGTGACATGGGACAGGCCCAGACCCTGAGACAGGATCTCGGCCTCGAATACATCATGGGGCAGAGCAAAGAGCGCAGGCTCGAAGGCCAGTTCGAACAGCAGATCGACGCCGATCTTGGCCAGCCGGTGCGCGCGGGTTTCGGCATTCATCAGGCGGAAGGGCGGCGCGTCAGGGCGAAAGACTTCGCGCGGGTGCGGCTCGAATGTCAGCACGCCCAGTTTGCCCGGTGCGGCATGGCGCGCGGCCTCGGCGATGACGGCCTGATGGCCCAGATGAACGCCGTCGAAATTGCCGATGGCGACGCTGGCGCCGCGCGCGTCGGGGGTGATGTCGTCAAGGGTCCGCATGATCCGCATCATGCTGACCTAGCCCCGGCGGCTGGCAGGCGCAAGACCGCCGCCGCGTCCCTCGGGTTACGCGATCAAGGTCCGCAGGACGCAGGCCGGGCGCAGGGTCCGATCAGTCAAATTTGCGGCTGGGGGCCAGCACCGTTGCCTCGCCTTTCAGCACCACAATGTCACCCACGATGCAGCAGGTTTCGAGCGTGACCCGGCGTTTGTGATGGTCGATCTCGCGCACCGTAACCTCCGCGCGCACGGTATCGCCGGGGCGCACCGGCGCCATGAAGCGCAGCGATTGGCTGAGATACACGGTGCCATGTCCGGGCAGCTGTTCGCCGATCACCGCAGATACCAGCCCGGCGGTAAGCATACCATGCGCGATGCGCCCGCCAAAAATCGTGTCCTGTGCGTAGGCTTCGTCCAGATGCACGGGGTTACGGTCGGTGCTGACCTCGGCGAACAATTCGATGTCGCGGTCGGTGACCTGCTTGGTCAGATGCCGCATCATCCCGATTTCGAGGTCTTCGATACAGATCGTGCCACGAGGCATGTTGTCGAGCATGGGATCGGTCCTGTTTGCCACCGGACCGATCCTAGCACGCTCTGTGGCGCGCCGCAACGCAGAAGAAATAATGCACAAGGTTTGCGCGCTAAATGTGAAATTTAGTTGCGCTTGGGTTTAACGGAGGTAGCCAATGGCGTAAGTCGCATCCATCACATGCTCCAGCAGATAGGCCTCGACCAGATCGGGCTCCGGCTGGCCCTCAGGGGAGGGACCGGTGCGTGTTTCGGCGGCGGCAAGTCCGCCGGTGATGAAGATCACGTCCAGCCCTTCGCCAAGTGCCCCCTGAACGTCGGTCGCGATGCCATCGCCGATGCACAGGATGCGGTCGTCGGGCCGTCCGCCAATCGCGGCAAGCCGCTGCCGGGCAAGGTCATAGATCGGCGGATGCGGTTTGCCGAAATAGAGGCTCTCGCCGCCCATCTCGGTATAAAGCGCGGCCAGCGCCCCGGCGCACCATTCGCGGGCCTCGCCACGGTCGACGATCACATCGGGGTTGGCGCAGAGTAGCTTCAGCCCACGCTCGCGCGCCATCAGGAACTGCGGTCGCAGCTCGGCAGGATCGGCGTAGGGATCGAACGGGCCGGTGCAGACGATGCCTTCGGCCTGATCGAGCGGGACGCGGGTGATCTCGACCGCGTCATCGACGATTTCCATCGGGGCGAAAAACGGATTGTCGTGTTCTTCGCCGATATGCCAGACCTTACGGCCCACCGCGCCCCGCAGCATGGCCGCGCGCGCGCTGTCGCCCGAGGTGGCGATGCTGTCATAGCAATCCTCGGGCACGCCCAGCCCGGCGATCTGGTCGGCCACCGCACGCCACGGGCGCGGGGAGTTGGTGACCAGCACGACCTTGCCGCCGCCCGCGCGGAACACGCGCAGCGCATCCACCGCCGCCGGATAGGCTTCCAGCCCGTTATGCACGCAGCCCCACAGATCGACAAAGGCAGCGTCGTATTGCGGGGCGATTTCGTCGAGGGAGGTCAGAATGCGGGTCATGGAAGGTGTCCCAGTCAGAAAGGGGAGGGGGGATGCACAAAGGGCGCCCGAACGGCGCCCTTTGCAATCAACAATCGCGGCGCGGAGCCGTCAGACCTTCAGCGCGGGAATGATCTGTTTCTTGCGGCTCATCACGCCGGGCAGCACCACGGTGTCGCCCATCGCGGTCATGCCAAAGCTTTTCTCGGCTACGGTTTTCACCAGTTCGTTCGGCACCAGCAGCGTCGCTTCTTCGTTGAGGATATCGACCACGAAGAGCAGCACCTGATCCACGCCATCATCCTGTGCGACGGTGGGCATGGCGGTCAGCAGCGCGTCCTTACGGTCGAGGATCGCGGCGGGCGAGGTCGTTTCCAGCACGGAGACGCGGAATTTCGTGCCATCCACGGCGTATTCCTTGCTGTCCATCCGCAGCAATTCCGCCTCGGAGAAGTTCGAGACGTCGGATTTCGCAGCAAACATTTCGGCGGCGTAATCGGGGATCGAGACCTCAAGCTGCGCAGCCAGATCCTCGGCCAGCTTTTTGTCCTGCTCCGTCGTGGTGGGGGAGCGGAATTCCAGCGTGTCGGACAGGATGCACGACAGCATCAGCCCCTTGATCCCGTTGGGCATGCGTTCGGCGTTGGAGCCCATCAGGTTGTGCATGATGGTCGCGGTGCAGGCCAGCGGCTTGATCGTGATGTCGATCGGGGCGCGGGTCTCGATGCCGCCGGTCAGCTTGTGATGGTCGATGATCTGCACGATGTCGGCATCGTTGATCGAGGCGGGCAGCTCAGCCGGGTTGTTGGTGTCGACGATGACGACACGGTCCTCGGCGGTGACGTCCTCGATGATCGCGGGCGTGTCAAAGCCCCAGCGGTCGATGACGAACGCGGCCTCGGTATTGGGCGCGCCCAGCAGCCGTGCTTCGGCAGCTTCGCCGCGCACTTCGCTCAGATACCATGCCCAGATCAGCGGGGAGGCGGTGGAATCGGTGTCGGGGGCCTTGTGGCCGAAAACTTTCAGGGTCACGTCACTGTCCATTGGGTTGGAATCCGGGGTTTCTGCCGCCTTATAGGAACCGCGCAGGTGAATGTCACCCACCGCCGCCGCCCATCAGGCCCAACAAATGCGCAATGATAAGCCCAAGCGCGACGGCGATGCCGGTGCCGTGGTGTTCTTCACGGTAGGCTTTGGGGAACACTTCGGTCGCGAGCGACGCCGCGACCGCCCCGCCCGCGAAAGCGCGGATCATGGCAAGCCAGCTGTCGCCCACATTGACCAAAGCGACATTCCCGATCAGCGCGGCCAGCGAAAGCAACCCGGCAGTGCCGATCCACAGCGTCAGACTGCGCTTGCGGCTCATCCCGTCCTCGCGCATGTCCCGCGCACCACCTGCGGC
Organism: Pacificitalea manganoxidans; assembly: GCF_002504165.1. GTDB lineage: Bacteria > Pseudomonadota > Alphaproteobacteria > Rhodobacterales > Rhodobacteraceae > Pacificitalea > Pacificitalea manganoxidans. Next base: position 2,708,525 of record NZ_CP021404.1, on the reverse strand, counting down.
TTCGGGCAGGTTCGACAGGAAAATAGACCCGGCCAGCGCCATCACCTCCATCGGGCCCGCTCCGATCAGCGCCACGCCGAGGGCGAGGTTTTCCGGAATGCCGTCGACGGTGATCGCCAGCAACAGGCCCGCGCCGCTGTCTTCGCCGACCTTGCGTTCCACTGCCGTGTCGAGCCAGACGAACAGCCCTGCACCCAGACCGACCATGACGGTCAGCCAGAACGGGTGCAGTGTTTCGCCTGCGGGTGTCACCAATTCGCTCATCACCGACACGATCAGCGCGCCACCGGCCATCGCGATCAGAAATCCCTCCACGCGGCGTGGCAATCTGCCGAACAATCCCCACATGGCACCTAAGACCAGCGAGGCGGAGGTGACGGCGATGACGATCAATGTCATAAGCATTCTTCCGCAACGCATCAGCGCGTGGGCGGTTCACAGCCGGGGCGCAGATTTTGTCATCGGTCTTGTTGACAGCCCGCGGCGCGCTCCTTAAATCCAAGCCACTGGCACTCTCTGGTAGGGAGTGCTAACAGACACAACCAAGAGAACGAAGGAGCGTCTCTGATGGCTTTCAAACCGTTGCACGACCGTGTTCTGGTCCGCCGCGTCGAATCCGACGAAAAGACCAAAGGCGGCCTGATCATCCCCGACAGCGCCAAGGAAAAGCCCTCCGAGGGTGAAGTCGTGGCTTGCGGCGATGGCGCGCGCAAAGACAGCGGCGAGCTGATCGAAATGGCGGTCAAAGCTGGCGACAAGATCCTGTTCGGCAAGTGGTCCGGCACCGAAGTGACCGTCGACGGCGAAGAACTTCTCATCATGAAGGAAAGCGACATCCTCGGCGTCATCGCCTGAGACCGTTCGCGTTCCCACCTGTAATTTCCGATAGGAGAAAGAATCATGGCTGCCAAGGACGTCAAGTTCAACACCGATGCCCGCAACCGTATGCTGAAGGGCGTCAACACGCTCGCAGACGCGGTGAAGGTGACCCTCGGCCCCAAAGGCCGTAACGTCGTCATCGAAAAATCCTTCGGTGCTCCGCGCATCACGAAGGACGGCGTATCCGTCGCCAAAGAGATCGAACTGGAAGACAAGTTCGAGAACATGGGCGCACAGATGGTGAAGGAAGTCGCTTCCCGCACCAACGACGAAGCCGGCGACGGCACCACCACCGCGACCGTGCTGGCTCAGGCCATCATCAAAGAAGGTCTGAAATCGGTTGCCGCTGGCATGAACCCGATGGACCTGAAGCGTGGTATTGATCTGGCCGTGTCGAAAGTCGTCACCGCCATCAAAGACGCCGCACGTCCCGTGAACGACAGCGCCGAAGTGGCGCAGGTCGGCACCATCTCCGCCAACGGCGAATCCGAGATCGGCCAGCAGATCGCAGACGCGATGCAGAAGGTCGGCAACGACGGTGTCATCACCGTTGAGGAGAACAAAGGCCTGATCACCGAGACCGAAGTGGTCGAGGGCATGCAGTTCGATCGTGGCTACCTCTCCCCCTACTTCGTCACCAACCCCGACAAGATGGTCGCCGATCTCGACGACTGCATGATCCTGCTGCACGAGAAGAAACTCTCCTCCCTGCAGCCGATGGTTCCGCTGCTCGAGTCCGTGATCCAGTCGCAGAAGCCGCTGCTGATCATCGCCGAGGACGTGGAAGGCGAAGCGCTGGCGACCCTCGTGGTCAACAAGCTGCGTGGCGGCCTGAAGATCGCCGCTGTGAAGGCACCGGGCTTCGGTGACCGTCGCAAGGCCATGCTGCAGGACATCGCGATCCTGACCGGCGGTCAGGTGATCTCCGAAGATCTCGGCATGAAGCTCGAGAACGTGACCATGGACATGCTTGGCAACGCCAAGAAGATCCAGATCACGAAGGACGAGACCACCATCGTCGACGGCTCCGGCGAGAAGGCCGAGATCGAAGCACGCGTTGCTCAGATCCGCACCCAGATCGAAGAGACCACCTCCGACTACGACAAAGAGAAGCTGCAGGAACGCGTCGCCAAACTGGCCGGCGGTGTGGCTGTCATCCGCGTTGGCGGCATGACCGAAGTCGAAGTGAAAGAGCGCAAGGACCGTGTTGACGATGCGCTGAACGCGACCCGTGCGGCCGTTCAGGAAGGCGTCGTCGTCGGCGGCGGTGTTGCTCTGGTTCAGGGCGGCAAGGCTCTCGAAGGTCTGACCGGTGCGAACTCCGACCAGAACGCCGGTATCGCCATCGTGCGCCGCGCTCTGGAAGCTCCGCTGCGTCAGATCGCCGAAAACGCCGGTGTTGACGGTGCTGTCGTGGCCGGCAAGATCCGCGAAAGCAACGATCTGGCCTTTGGCTTCAACGCTCAGACCGAAGAATATGGCGACATGTTCAAGTTCGGCGTGATCGACCCCGCCAAAGTGGTGCGCACCGCGCTTGAAGACGCAGCCTCCGTGGCCGCGCTTCTCATCACCACCGAAGCCATGGTCGCCGACAAGCCCTCCAAGGAAGGCGCATCCGCCGGTGGCGGCATGCCCGACATGGGCGGCATGGGCGGCATGATGTAATCGACGCCCGTCGATACGATTTTGGGAAAGGGGGCCTTCGGGCCCCCTTTTTCGTGTTCTGGGGGCTGATCCCAAACTTCGCGCGGCGCCTTTCTAGGGGACTCAGCCGCCTACCGGGCCGCGACGCGCGGCATCAGCCCAGCAACGGCTCCAGCGGATCATAGCCAGCCTCGCCAGGCTGCAGCGGTGGACCAAAGGCAAGATCGATCAGGCTGTCGGGTTTGACCCGAAGCGCGGCCATGTCTTCGCGGCTGACAAAGCGGCGCTCGGTGACGATGCCTTCGGGATCGCGCCATGCGGCGTCCAATGTGCCCGTCTCTAGCGTGCAGCGGAAATAGACGTCCACTTGGTGGAAATCCCGGCTCGTGTCGTGAAATTCGTTGACGAGGCACGGCGCGCCGACGGTAACGCAAAGCCCGGTTTCCTCGTAGACCTCGCGGCGGAGATTGTCGGGCAGGCTGGAATGAGGCTCGACCCCGCCGCCGGGGGCGCACCACAGATCGCTGGTGCCGCCGGGATAGGCATTTACCAGCAGCAGCCGGTCGTCATGAATAAGCAACGCGCGCACAGCGAGCCGGATCGGGCGGGAAGGACGGGGCAGGGCGGACATGGGGTGAAACTGGCGGGACGGACGGTGACGCGCAACGTCATTCTCGCCTTGGGCCGTGGCGCACCCCATATTCGGTAGATGCGTCGCATGCTCTTGATCCTCTCGCTATGCCTGCCGCCCGCGCTACTGATCGCGCAGGGTGACCGGCAGCCGCGTGCCCGCCCGGTGGCCGAGGCCCCGGCGCTGGGGGAATGCGTCGTGCTGCTGCACGGGCTGGCGCGAAGTGCCGCGTCCATGCAGGTGATGGCACGCGCCTTGCAGGCCGAAGGTTATCAGGTCGTGAACCAAGGATATGCCAGCACCGAGGCCCCAATCGAGGATCTGGTCGCGGCTGTGCCTTGGGCCGTATCGAAATGCGATCCCGGCCCGGTTCATTTCGTTACCCATTCGATGGGCGGTATCCTCGTGCGGGCGTGGCTGTCCGAGCACCGGCCTGCGCAGATGGGGCGGGTGGTGATGCTCGGGCCGCCGAATCATGGCACTGAATTGGTGGACGAGCTGGGGGATCTGGGACCGTTTGAATGGATCAACGGGCCTGCGGGTCTGGAGCTTGGCACTGACCCTGCCAGCGTGCCGGTTAGGCTGGGTGAGGCGCGATTCGATCTGGGCGTCATCGCGGGCAACCGGTCGCTCAATCCGCTCTATTCGGCGCTGATACCCGGTTCGGATGACGGTAAGGTTTCGGTCGCCTCGACCCGTATCCGCGGCATGCAGGATCACCTCGTTCTACCCGTCACCCACACCTTCATGATGACCAATCCGCTGGTCATCGCGGAGGTCATGCTGTTCCTGCGCGAAGGCCGATTTGACCACGACCTGAGCTATGGCGAGGCGGTGCGCATGGGCGTGGACGAACTGGCCCGTTGACCGGCGGGGCTTACCCCTTGGGCTGGCTTAGCCGATAGACGCCTTCGGGCAGGCTCAACGCGGCGGCGAGGTCACGCAATTGCTGCGGGGAGAAGGTGATTTTCTGAACCCTGTCGGTGCGCGGATCGAGCTGCTCGACCGTGTAGCAATCCTCAAAGGCCTGAATGGTGATGTCTTCCTGTAGCCACGTTCCCCCCTCATCCGTGAGGGTGATGACCGTGGCGCCGAAGTCGTGTTCGATGGATATCATGAGGATCAGATTAGCCGGGTTCCTAAGGGCTGTCAGCGGCGATCTGCATATGATCACAACCTGCGGAACCCGACGCTTGTATGCCTGTGGCGACTGGTCGCGGCGCCCAACGCCGCTATGTTCCTGCCCCAGCATCACGGAATTCGGAGGATATCCATGCCATCGTTCAAGACCCTGCTGGCCGCGACCGGGATTACCGCGACCCTGGCCGCCTGCGAGGTTGTGCCGATCGTGCCGACCACCACGGTGGGCGGCGGCAACAGCTCGGTCGGGCCGGTCGCCAGCGCAGAGATCGCAACCCGCAACTTTGCCAGCGTCGTCAGCCGGGTGGAGCCGGTGGCCGAGCAGATCTGTCGCAGCCAGACCAGCAATCTCAACTGCGATTTCCGCATCGTCGTCGACAATACCCCCAATGCCGCGCCAAACGCCTTTCAGACGCAGGACGAACAAGGCCGTCCCATCGTGGCCTTTACGGCCTCGCTCATCGCGGATGCCCGCAATCAGGATGAATTGGCGTTCATTCTAGGTCATGAAACCGCGCACCATATCGAGGGGCACCTTGCGCGCACCCGCAGCTCCGCCCAGACCGGGGCGTTGATCGGCGGTGTGCTGGCGACGCTGGGCGGCGGCTCGGACGGTCTGGTGCAGACCGCCTCGCAGATCGGCGCGCAGGTCGGCGTGCGCCGGTATTCCAAGGCATATGAGTTGGAGGCCGACAGCCTTGGCACGGTGATCGCCTATCGCGCGGGCTATGACCCGGTGAATGGTGCGGAATATTTCGCGCGTATTCCCGATCCCGGCGACAGCTTCCTGTCGACCCACCCCGGTAATGCCGAACGGGTCGCAACGGTGCGTCGGGTGCGCAACTCTCTTAACTGAGGGAAGGCATTGGCTTGAGACAGGGCAGTCACCGGATCCGGGGCTGCCCTTTTTCGTGCGCACAAAGAAAACCGCCGGGGCGGGGCCCCGGCGGTTTCGTGTCGTGACAATGCTGATCGTGCGGATCACGCCAGCGGTTCAGGCTCCGGCCCGGCGAGCGGCTTGGCGCGGGGTTTGGTCTTCGGCATCGCCGTAACCGAGGGCGCGTTGCCATTGTCGGGCGTGTCGTCGGAATCGGAATTTGCGTTGGGCGGCTCGCCCCGGATGACGCGCTGGATTTCTTCGCCCGTCAGGGTTTCGTATTCCAGCAGGCCTTGGGCGAGGCGTTCGAATTCCTCGCTCTTCTCCTTCAGGATCGACACGGCCTTGACATAGGCCTCATCGATCATGCGTTTCACCTCTTCCTCGATCAGCTCCTTGGTGTGAGCGGAGACCGAGAAACCACCAGCGCC